>NZ_NRHC01000043.1 GCF_003585885.1 Psittacicella hinzii
AGCTAGAAAGCTAGAAAGCTGCAAATCTTTAAGTCAGTAAAGTAAAGCATAGAGATCATAGAGATCAGAATAGTGATTACTCTGCTTTGCTTTTTATGGGATTGGGAGATAAATTAGCTCAACATGTAAAAAGTTAACTGCTATAACTGCTATAACTGCTATAACTGCTATAACTGCTATACTAGTAAAAACTAGAACAAGTACAAACTTAAGGGCAAGTAAGAGATTAAATTAAAGGTATAGATAATTATGATAGCTTGGATATTTTTAATCGTTGCCGGTTTATTTGAAGTTGGCTGGCCGTTAGGTTTAAAATTAGCAAATAGTGCTAATGAGTTTAAAATTTTAGGTTGGGTTATTGCTTCTGTATGTATGGCTTTAAGTGGCTTTTGTTTATACAGTGCTATTAGAGAAATCCCTATGGGAATAGCCTACGCAGTATGGACAGGTATCGGTGCTGCTGGTACTTTTGTTATTGGCGTACTGTTCTTTAAAGACCCTGCAACTTTTTTAAGTTGGGTTGGAGTAGGAATGATTGTTGGTGGGGTAGCTTTATTAAAGCTATCAACCGCAGGTCACTAACCCTTACAATACCTAGTCAATCGATAATCGATAATCGATAATCGATAATATCAATACACTTAAATAAACAACTATTATGGATAACTAATGAGGCTATGAGATAGTCGATTAGATTATGAGATGCCAAGTAGGTTATAACTAGTAATGGTTGAATGTTTAATTGCCAAGGATCTCGGTCTCCTTTCTCAAAGAAAAGAAACCGAGATCCTTAGTCGTTACAAATCTTAATATTTGTACTGTACTTACCTAATGTTTGTTTATTTTACAGGATATTCTTATTGACTATGTCTAGCCTTGTCTATGTCTATCATTGTCTAGATCTATCCCTATTGTCTTCTTATTTTTATTTTAGGGAGACAGCCCATAGTTTCTAGGAGCAGAGAATAAGGGCTAAAGATAAAGGTGTTAAGCCGTAGGAATTTCTCCAGCAACGAAATCTGCGAGGTCAATGTAGTAGCTCTTTTTGTTAAGACTCCAAGCTGTATCTGCAGATTGCGTCATAGCTAATAGCTCTTTACCATCATATGTACCGTACATGTCGATAACAGCATTGAGGAATAAGATAGTATTCTTGTCTTCGATCTTACGAGCAACAAGATTTAGTTGCTGGTTAATAGGAGAAGAATCATATCCCTTAAGTAGGGATTCCCGAACAAAGAAGAAGCTAATGATTAAATATCATTAAATTTCTTACCTTTACATTAAGTCAACAATCGATTTAAAGAAGGGCAGTCTGCCCTGCTAGAAATCGAGGTAACCTAATGTTATTTAGTAATTTATTTAGAAGAAAATGATCAATTTCGGGAATCCCTACTTAAGCTCATAGTAAAGATAGGGAATTACTGGACCATACTGCCAACGCACAAAAGCATCAGCAAATAAGATATTTGTATACTTTTGTATATGCCAAGCCTGTGCAAAAAAGAGCAATCTTTGTAGTTTCATTACAGTGAGATTGGGGAGCTTGTCCGGACGTTTTAAAGAGATTTCGATAAAATGATTTGCTATTGAAGCAACTGAGTAAAGGTTCATATTTTTACTCCAAGATTACAGTTAATCCTATTCTAAACTCTTTTATCTTTGCTTGTTAAAAAAGTTCATGGCTAGCTAAACTAAATACAAAAGTTTTCTTCAAAAGTGTGATCAAGATCATACTTTTGTAAATTTTTATTAAAAATCGAGATAAAAAATTAAACTTTGATCTAAAAATAAGATAGAATAAAAATATCGAATTAAGAAAAAATACTTAATTTTGCTTAGATTAAGCTACAAACGAGCTTTTTTCTACAAAATTACCTTTCCGTTTGTAATTTCACAACTTACAAACGTAGATTATTTTGCCTTGCAAAATAATCCCTATCCTCAAACAGAGACAATTAATCTTACCAAACTAAAGATTTCAGCAAATCTTTAATTTTTATACCCACTAGATGTTTTGTAATCTTAATCTCCTTGTTCAATTTTGTTAGCAACAAAGAGTGCTAAAATTTGTAGCTTCTTAGCTTTCGAGCTTTCAAGATTTCTAGCTTTAGAGCTTTTTAATTTTTCTATCAAAGCTAAAGCTTTTAAGCGGAGAATGCAAACTCTAGTGCAAACACTTCTTTTTAGAAAATTCCAATTCCAATTTTTTAATCCTATCAATAACTCCAATTTGTGCAAAAGCAATTTAAGAGCGAAGTAGAACTGTGTTCTGTTATTACTTTATAGGATGCAATTGTAGCAACAATAGCAATTGTAACCGAAATATCAAAGGTAGCATTAACTATTATTAAGTATTAAGCTTTGCTTTCTATGTTCAGTAATAGTTCAAACTGTTTTACAATGCTCCAGTTTTGCAACAGCTCTTTATAACAGTTCTTTGCCTTTCTCCCTCTAATAAACTCTTTCCCCCAACAACATATTAGTGAACTACTTTTCATGTGTCACTAAATTGTTTGTGCCACTAATTTGTTTGTGCCACTAATTTGTTTGTGCCACTAATTTGTTTGTGCCACTAATTTGTTTGTGTCACCAATTTGTTTTTGTCACCAATTTGTTTTTATCACTAGTTTGTTTTTGTCACTAGTTTGTTTTTGTCACTAGTTTGTTTTTGTCACTAATTGTTTTTGTCACTAATTGTTTTTGTCACTAATTTATCTGTGTCACTAATTTATCTGTGTCACTAATTGCAAATTAACTTAACTGATTGCTTAAATCAATCCACCACTCAACACCAGCAGTTTAACAACTACTCAACCACTAACAATAAATACTCAACCAGTATTAAGTTGATGTATTGAAGCATTAGGGATTACCCATGCCTTATCTAATGAAATACTTCTGGGGGATCTTACTTCTTTGCTGTTTGACTTGGCAAACAGCAAAAGCTAACCACGAGCAAGCTCGTGCCATATTACAAGCTACAGACCAACAAGTTTATCAGCAACTACGTAATGATCCACAGTTTATCCGAGAGATTAGCAAACTCAAATGGGCTAATCTCAACCAACTCAATTTTCAACAACTAACTCCTCAACATCAGGAAGAGTTAGTCAAAATAGTTGCTCGTTTACTCCAATCTTCGCCAACTATTGTTGATCCTCAGCAATTAGCAACTTGGGAACATAGCAAAGAGTACCGTGATCAAGCTAGCGGTATAGCAGCCATTAGTTTAAAGAACATGCCTGCCCTTGAGTTCAATGGGGTTGCTAATTCCCTACGCAACATCAACCAAGGACAACCTTGTCGTCAGGTACAAAATAAAAACCTTTCTTGTACCCAACCGCGTATTATGCTCGCCTCTTGTCGTGTAACACCACAATGGCAAGGTGATAACCAAGGATATGGTGACCTAGTTGATCTACCTCAGTTTTTACAAAATAATCAAGTTTGTGGCAAAGATTGCTTTCAAACGCAAATTAACTCGGCGGGGCGTTTAATGCGAGAAAGCTTTAACCTTGAAGTTGCGCATCAGTTACCGCAAATGCGTTTTGTGGTGAAAGTTGTTAGTGGCAACGTCAGTATAAATGGTAAGCGTCTTAGTCCAGGACAAGAACTTGATCTATCTGAACTTTACAATCAACGCCAGCAAGCACTTGCGTTTACGGTAGCTAATCCACGTGTTCGTGGTAAGAACAATGTCCCTTTTACCTTGAAAGTAAGGGGATACTATAAAGCCGAAATCATGGCAACTCATATAGATTGGCATCTTGAAGATTGTCCATGGGCTGCTTTACTTGAACAGTTTACTCGCCTCGAGGCTACGCAAGATTTTACCAAAGTTAAAGACGGTGAAGTTGTACAACCCCAGTTTAAAGCTCGTTGTCTCGAGGGAGAGGTTAAGTTACCTACAGATAAAACCACTTGCGTCACAATAAACGGTAAACAGTATTGCCGTATTCAAAATCCTCACAACCCCTATTTGCAAGCACCAGTATGGTGCTCGCAAATAGAAATCACTTGGCAATACACGACCAAAGTACCAGCAAGTTGTAAACGCACTCTCGAGCAAATGATGCAACAGGGGCAAACAACTTGCAGCCGTACAGCTCGAGAACCAATTTATTTACAAAATGATGCAGTTGCAGATCAACAAGATCCGTACAGCTTGTTTTATACCTCGCTCGCGAGCAAAGCTAAAGGTAATCAACTGCGCGGGGTTATAGGTTATAGCTACAGCTACATTTGTAACCAAGTAAGCAAATGCCCAGAGCAATTTAACAGTGCCCCATTGAGCAGTGATTGTCCATTAGAAATTGAAATTAGTGAGCAAGACAAGTTCTACCTAAGTACAGAAACTCAAGTTTGTGCTCTGGGGCGTAACTGTCCAGACTTTATTGTTGCTCATCGCACTAAAGGCGCAGTTTCGCAAGAGAAAAACTGCAAGATCTTGCTTAATGACAACGGTTTAATAACTTACTCTTGTCAGAAGCCAGCTAAGTATCGCAATACTGTGGTCACGACCACCAATAAGTGTGCAAGGTTCACTTGCCAACCTGGTGATATGGGCTGTGCTCGTTTAGGGCAACAGCAAGACATGGGGCAAGTAATTGCAGCTGTTTCTCTACTTGGAGGCATCCAAGAAGAAAGTCAGTGTGATCCACGTACTGGAGTTTGTAAAGTCTTTGCAGGGCGACCCTACAGCTGTCGCTGTAGTGCCAAAGGCATGGTGGACTGTTGTAACTTGCCAAGTCAAGTTTCTCTTAATGACTACTTGAACCTTGGCTTTAAGCTCATGCAATTTAATGAGTATGCCTCCAAAAGCTTTGGTTATGAAAATCCTTTAGGTTCTTGGTCAAGCTTAGGAGAAATGCTCAATGCCGGTTTTGCCAAAGCTTATGAGTTTAGTAAACAAAATTTAACTTCGTTGTATGAGAATCTTGTGGGTAATAGTACAGCTACAGGCACTAGCTTAGCTAGTGCGAGTAGCAGTAACCTAGCAACCGCAGAACCACAACAGCAGATCTTACAACAGCTAAGTAAGAGTTTGTACAAGTGGTTACAAGACAACCTAGGTGAAGATATTGCCGGTAAGATTTTTACCGTGCAAGGTAGTACGGGTAACCTCCAGTTAAATCCAGCAATTAGCCAAGGTTTTAACTATGCCATGACGGTGTACTCGGCATATAGCTTTGGTAAAAATGCTCTTGAGGTTGCTTACGGCTGTAACGAAAGTGAAGTGGAACTAGCAAATAAGAAAAAACTTCGCTCTTGTTCATACCAACGTAGCTATTGTAGTCAACGTATCCTAGGTGCTTGTGTACAAATGACCCATGTAAGTTGTTGTTACTCAAGTCCCCTAGCGCGTATTTTGCAAGAGCAAATTCGCGCGCAACTCAAAATACCTCAAGGAGCGAATTGTGAACCTTTAACCACCGACGATCTTGCCTTAGTTGATTGGAGCAAAATCAACCTCGATGAATGGGTTGCAATTATGCTAGCTAACCCAGAGTTTGCCCAACTAGGAGAAAAGTTAGCTAAACAACAAACTTTACTAAGTCGTATTTCAGCAAATGCTGAATATGACCAGCGTGACGCTAGTGAGCGTAACCAAGCTCGTCTTGATCATTTAAGTGAACAGTTAACCCTTGATGCGTTTGTGGAGCGTGCAATTATGTTCTTACTAAGTGACTAGAACTTAGATTGAGAGGTAGAGGTAGAGTTAGAGTTTAATTTGCTAGAGGGGATAAAAATGTTAAATCTACCTTAGCTTGAATTATAAGTCCTAGCTCTTAGCATAACTACAACTCTAACTCTACCTCTAAATCTACCTTCCTAGAGGAGAATGTAAGCCTAACTTTAAACCTAACTTTAAACCAAACTAATTCAGTTTTAACTTTAAGTGTAAATTCATTCTGCCTAACTTTTCATCTTGCTACTTTACGTAACAATTTACCTTACCAACTTTACTAGGAGTGTTTATGTTACTTTCTCCTTTTGTAAAAATCCTTATCAGGAGTTGCTTTATCAGGAGTTGCTTTTTCTTCTGCTCGATTGTTGTCTTGGGATTGATGTTAACCTTTGGTTTCAAGACGAGCTATGCAAGTACTACTAGCCAAGCTAGTAGTACCTTGCAAAGCTCGCATACTTCTCAAAACTTACAAAACTCTAAAGGTTCTCAAGCCTTACAAAACTCTCAAGGTTCGCAGGTCTCGCAAAGCTCTCAGAGCTCACAAACCACAGCAAACAGTAGTAACGCAAACTCTGCACAAAACAACTTGCAATACCAAGGACAAAGCTACGGTTGGTTTTACTACAACTGGCAACTAGCGCAAGACGCCGATGAAGAACTTGCAAGTAAAACAACAGTTCCTCCTGTCCCAAAGTTTATTAGTAGCGCTTGGCTCAAAATGGCATTACCTCTCTACCTTGAACAAGCCCTTGATAACCCAAGTGAGGAAAATGTTCTTACTTACCTCTATTTACAAAACTATGCAACTCAACAAGCGAGCTTGTTTAGTGAACAAGTAACCTTACTTACCCAAGGTAATGCTCTTCTAGATAACAATGGCGTTTTTCCTCAAAATGCAGTTGCTCGTCAATACCGTGAGCAAATGGCAGCGCATACTCGTCGTATGGTACTTAGCCATTACGCCCATAAGCTCTTACTAGTTTTTACCCTAGCAGGTGATTTTGAAAGTAAGAACTTTGCCATACTTGCAGCGCAAAACGCAGAAGCCTTGGGGATCAAGGTGGTAATCGCTGCCATTGATGGTCAAGTGATACCTGAATTGAGGAAGTTTGAGTACTTACCAGCAGAGGAAGCGCTGGCATTTGCTGATAATGCTCAAGTTGAGATATTACCAACGGTGCACGTCTTTAGTTTAGAGAAAGGAGAAGTACTCGTTGAGGGAGCAACTGATATCCAAGACTTTGAAATGCGTTTACTGCGCTTTATGTACAAGGAAAACATTATTAGTCGCCAACAGTTTAATCTGGCGCGTGGGGTTATTAACGAGCGCTTACAAGAAAGTGAACAAGTTGGTGATCTAATTAAGAAGTTAGGTAAGTAGGATTCTGTATATACGAGGGATTAAATATAGATCTCTCTATATCGATGAGTTGGTCATTGGGGTCTTTCTATTAAGGGGTTAATGTAAATCTCTTTTTTGTAGTGAGGGGTTAATATAGATCTTCTGTTTGTTGAGGGGTTAACTAATTAAACTAATTGCCCCAATTAACCTAATTAACTTAAAAAGAAGAACGAAATAATTAATCGTCAACTTGTTGTATTTATTGAGTAGTAAGTAGTAGGTAGTAAGTAGCGAGTAGTGTATGAATCAAGTAAAGATATTTTTTCTCGTTTTAGTAAGGTTATGGTTAATTGTTTGCTTGGTGGTGCAACCACCAGTAAGCATTGCCAATTCTATCCAAGAGCGCATTAGCGCTCATCTCAACGTGCAAAGTCATTATACTTCCGCGGCTAGCATTCGTGCCCTTGATCGTAATGTTTACTATGGCGGTAACTTTAGTTTACGCAACCAATTATTAAACATCGAGTTGTTAAACTTTGACGCTCCGTACATAAATGCTGGTTGTGGAGGGATAGATATGTATGGTGGGAGTTTGAGTTTTATTAACAAGGAACAGTTTAACTTACTGTTAAAGTCAGTAGCTTCAAATGCGATAGGTTATAGCTTTAGTTTAGCTTTAACTCATGTATGCCCAACTTGTAGTCAAATAACTGAGTCTTTGCAACGTAAAATTCAAATGCTCAACCAGTATTTTGGGAATTCTTGCGCGTTAGCGCAAGGAATTGTAAATGATTCAGTTGCTGCTATTACCGGTTCGACCAACAATAAACTTAGTTTAATGGCAAACATCAAAGGGTTTGGGGATACCTTTACTAGTTTTTCAAGTCAAGCAAGTGAAGCCAAACAAGAAGTTCTGCGTACTAACTCTAAAGTAAAACAGAACTTCTACGGCAATATCTTGCTTGAAGCTTTTAAAAAAGCTTATGGACGTGAGTTCAATCAAGAGCAGATTATGAGCATGCTCTCACTGACTGGTACTTTAGTAGTAATTCCTCAACATAAAGGTAAAGATGAGCAAGATCAAATCAAAGCCTACCCAGGTAATTTAACTTCTTTTACTAAGTTAATTAACGGTGGGGTTACTTCGCAATACACTTGCGCTAATTCTAAGTGTGAAGAGATAAAAATCAAACGCGTGACTAAACAAACCTTGCCAGAGCAAATCAAAGAGCTCTACCTAGGTAAGAGTAACAGCGGTGGGGTTATTAGTCTCTACGAGACTAATCGTGGTTCTCTAACCAATGGACAAAAGCAACAGCTTTTGTTAATTGGTGAGGGGATAAATAGCCAAATAAAAACCTTAGCCCAGATCTCTCCACCAGCTGCGCGTGATTTTGTTAACTTTGCAGCTAACTACATAGCTTACAAGTATGCAAGCCAAGAAATTGAGTATGTCTTTAGACTTGCATTTACTGCTTTGCAGTTAATGCAAGAAAGTCCAACTTATGACAAGCTTAATCAACTATTGCAACATAGTTACCAAGCTTATGTAGACGTTATCAATACTTACTCTGAACTTGCTAACCCTAGTGCCATAGTTGAATATTACAACAACCTGCAACTGCAACTCAATCCTTACTACGGCAAGGTTAAACCGCAGTAACTAAAGCAAGTCTTTACCAAAGCAAGCCTTTATCAAAGCAAGCCTTTATCAAAGCAAGCCTTAACTTAAAGTAAGTAATTACTTAAAGCAAGCAGTTACTCAAAGTAAGCAATTACTCCCAGCAAACTAAATTAAGGTTATTGCGGTTATTACGGGCAACAATTAGAAATAATAGAGGGGATAAGAATATAAGAAAAAGCAGTAGTAAAGTAACGCTAGTAGGTCGAGTGCACGAACAAATAATTTAACGCCAAGAGTGAGTCAAGTTAACTAGGAGAATAGATGTATGTGGGATATCTATGTCATTGGTGATGTAAAGTTTTTACAAGCAATTCTTGTAGGGATTGCCATGATCTTTCAAGGAGATAGTATTTGGGTTGCTGCAAAAATCTTTCTCCTCCTAAGTGTGTTGCACTTAGGCATAAATGCTGTTTTACAAAACAGCTTTATGCAGGTGCAACAGCTAGCAATAACTTGGTTGTTACTCTCGGCTTTGTTTGTCCCGCGTGTTGATGTCAATCTCCACGATCGTAATAGTCTGCTAAGCCAAAGAGTAGCAGGGGTACCTGTGGGCTTAGCTATCTTTGCTAGTTTTACGAGCAATATTGGTAAGCAACTGGCGCAAATGATGGAGCAAGCTTTTACCTCTGCCAAAGCTAACTCAAGTTACCCTGCGGTTACGCAAAGCTTTGAGCAACTACTGGCATTGCGCAGTAATGTGTTAGAGAGCATGTTTAGTAACCAAGGTAAGCGAGCTTACCTCGCTTACTCATGGCAGGAGTATCTGACTAATTGCACTAATGTTAGTTTAAATCTAACTGTTGAAGCTTCAGGATCGCAAGACCTACACGACTTGCTTAACTCGAGTTTACCTGATGCTGTGGGTTTTAAGTCATCGATTTACTATGTACGTATTCTTGATAAAGACGGCAAAAGTTACTCAACTCTTACTTGTACTGAAGCTTTTACTCGTCTCAAGAATCAAACTCTTGAAGCAAGTCGTGAGCTTTTTAAACAAGACAAAGGTTTTAACCAAAGTAGTATTAACTCCGACATTAGTATCCTCTCTGCCGGACAACTTGATGCCCAAAAGTACGTAGTCGCTCTGGCAATGGCGCAAATGATTGCTCAACAACCAGCTTACACCAATTTGGGGAATGCAACTCTCAAGCAAAGCCTGGCAAGTTTGTACAGTCAGTGGAGCTTACAAGGGAATATTTTCACCAGTACGGTCAAACCTTTAATTACCTTTCTTGAAGGGTTTTTCTACGCAGTGGTGCCTTTTATCTTCTTGTTGCTCATGTTGGGGAACTTTGGTTTACGTATGCTAGGGAAGTTTATTATGCTCTTGGTTTGGTTACAAATGTGGCAACCGATTATTAGCATAATCAACCTTTACTACCAACAAGCCATTAGTAAGTCTTTAAGTCAGTTACAACATAGTTATATTGCCCTTGATAGTTTTTGGGGAATAACGCTCTTTAGTCAGAAGTTAGAGTCATATATTGCTACTTCGGGGATGTTACTCTCTTCAGTAGGAAGTTTAGCCTTGTTTTTAATCTACGGTGGAGCGGTGGCTGCTACGAGTTTAGCGAGTAAATTGGCACCAGCGGTGCCAAGTGCCTCGGCGAACTTAAGTCCTAACATAGTTCAAGCTGCGCCGGTAGTACAAGCTGGTTCGGTTTACTCAAGCTCTGCTTATGAGGGAACTTACAAAAGCGGAGCGCAAATGGCTGTTGGAGCTGTTGCCCTTGAATCTTCGCGTGCAGTTTTACAAAACGCCCAAGAGCAACTCCAAACCATTTGGCGCAGTAGTGCTAGCCAAATGAGTTCAACGAGCCACGGAAGTAGTAGCTCCCAAGGCTCGAGTTCTCTATTTGAGCAAGGTACGACTACAAGCCAAGGATCAATTAGCAGCAATATCGAGGGAACTACGAGCTCTAGTAGTATGAGCCAAACAAGTAGCACCACTACAAGTGAGGGAGCAAGTACCACTAGTAGTCTCGGAGCTGGGGGACTTGCAGGAGTGGGATCTGGTGGTCTTGGAGGTGCGGGGATAAATGCCCGTACAGCCCATGAAGTATCTTCTCGTCAAACTACAATTAACTCCCAAGAGCAAGGTCAAGGACAAGTTCGTAGCTCGAGCGAAATTGAAGCTAAGCAATTTACCGAGCAAAGTACTGTTGGTCAACGCCAAAGCCAAAGTCAAAGTGAGCAAAGCTCACAACAGCAAGAGCAAAGAGCGCAAGCAAGTAATGAACTAGCTACACAATTTAGTCAAGAGAACCAACGTATTCAACAAACCCTTGATCGTTTAAGCGCAAATCAAAGTATGAGTGTACTTGCCCTAGCGCAAAGCTTAGCAAGCAATAGTCAAGCTAGAGACTACATTCAAGGAATGGTTAATGCCAATCCTCAGCTAGCGCATCAAGCGCTAGCAAATGAACGAGCTTTAACAGCTCTAATCCCTGATGCCGAGCAACGTCGTCAAGCTGCGAACCTGCAAGCAATCTTTAGTCAAGGATCAGCTTATGAAAAAGCAGTAAGCTTATACACAGCTGTAAACCAACAAGCCCCATCAGCTATGACGGTACAAGCTCTACAACAAGTAACCAGCTCAAATAATAGCGCAAGAGACAAGTAAGCCAATAGCTAAATAGCTAACAACGTAATACCCCATAACGGATAGGCAAGACAACGGAGGTCTGTATGTTATATCTAACCTGGCGTAGTTTAACCGCCTTTACTCTTCAACCTCAAATTACCCTTGTCCAGTTAACTGGACAAGGGAGGTTAAGCCTGCAAGTAAATGCCCTAGTTGCGCAGCTAGTTGCTACGCAACCATGGCAGAGCTCGCAGTGGCATTTGCGTTGTTACTTTGCTAGTGCTGAAGTTTTTACTTACTTAACTGGTTACTACCTAACCTTGGCAGAACAAGATCAGCGTGAGCAAGCAAAACATAATCAGTTTCAACAAGGACAAGGTAACCAAGAACCACACAAACAGCAAAATAACCCAAGCCAGCAAAATCAGCAAAGCCAGCATAGTTCTCAAAGCCAGCAAAATCAGCAAAGCTCCTCAAGCCAATCTTCTCATTCTCAAGAGGGGATAAGTTTCTGTTTCTATCAACAACTACCTCTGCTAAGCTTTGCCAAGCTCGCTGAAGTAAAAGAAGATTTTAACCAAAAAGCTAATGATACCACCCAAGAATTGATTTTATGGCAAGACTTACGTTCTGCAGTGGGGTTAAGTAGCGGAGATAATAGAGGAAATGGCGGAGGTAATGGGGTAAATGGATGGGGTAAAAGTGATGCTTTCAGGATTAACCCAGATAGTCGTAATTTAGTGATCTTCTGTCAAGCAGATGAGCTTGCGCAAGCGCAAGGCTACTTAACTTCGCAGGGGTTAAATTTTGTCACCCAGCAATGGAATGGTGAAGAGATCTTTAGTTGGTGGGAAGATATATACCAGCAACAAGCTAATCTGTTGGGTTACAACTGTCAACAAAGTCGAGTGTTGCAAGTAGCCAAAGGAGTTGCAGCTCTTGAGTTACAAGAGCAACAAGAACTCCAAAAGCAAAGAATGCAACAACAAGAACAAGGACAGAACGGAGCACAAGTACTCCAAGAGCAACAAGGGCAACAAGAGTACAAAGAGCAACATCAAGCTAAGACAGCATCGTCTTCGAAAGCTGTTAAGTTTATTGTCAGTGAGTTTGACTACTTACCAAGTACAAGTAGTCCTTGGCGTATAACCAACCTTACTAACTTACGTCAGGTAGAAGTTGTACCTTGTTACAATTTAGTACCTGCAAAAGTTCTAACTCCAGCTAAACGAGATTTAGCTCTAGCTCATCTCTATTTAGGAGAGCTATTAGAACGTAGATACCAACAGCATAGTTTTAACCTATGGTTTAGACACAAGCAAAGCGAGTTCAGTGAGTACTGTGGGGAAAGTGAGCTGATTGTGTCCCAAAGTGAGCACTGTGAGCAAAGTAGAAAAGTAAAGCAAAGGGAAGAAAACGGACAAAACGGACAAAACGGGCAAAGAGATTACTCAACACTAGGTAAACAAACTGAACAAGTTGCAACTACTTGTAAAGAGTTGCGCAAGCAATTGCGTGCTAATCCGCATTTTGCAGGGGTTAAAAAAGTTCTGCGTAGTTGGTTAATTGTTTCTCCAGCACAAGCTGTAGTTACAGCCACTATCTCAAACCTCCAAGAGCTTGGACTATGGCAAGAGCTTGGAATAGCTTTACAACCCGAGAGGGTAAGTTTGTCTTGGTTTAGTCCTCAAGAACTGGAAATGCGAGCTCTTGCTCCAGAATTGTTTTTGCTTTATGCCAAGGAGCAGGCAAAAGAACAAGCAGAACTAGGGACTAACTTTAGTTTCAGTTCTCTGCTGCAGAGAGTGAGTAAGCATATACCTTTAGAGCAAGTAACGCCATACTTACCTTTACTTACGCAAGGTAAGGTACTTAGAGAGGGACAAGGCGTAAGCCTTGAACATCTCTTAGACAGCATAGTCTGTCGCTTGCTCACCGACTATGCTGATGAACTAGTACCTCTCTTACTCGCAGAACTCCATCATGGCTATACCTGCGAGTATCTGCGTAAGCTAGAAAAAAGCTTATCACCAGAAACTTTACTTGATGCTCTACTTGCTGGAGAAAAAGACGCAGTGAGCTTATGGAACAAACCTCAAGGATATTTTGAGGGGATAAGAACGCAAGCTGAACGCATTGCGATTTACAAACAAAGAGAAGGGAGAATAGCTGAGCATGAGCAAAATATAGCAGTAGAGTCTGGACAGTCAGAACAAAAAGTAGTGTATAAATGCGAACTAGAGCAAGAGCACAAACGAAAACCAGATCAAGAACACAAACGAGAACCAGATCAAGAACACAAACGAGGACTAGATCAAGCACCCAAACCAGAGGTAGAACAAGAAAACTCATTACCTCACTACTCGCCTTTTACCACTAGTGAGTTAAAGAGCTCTCTTTTTCAAAGTATTCTCTATATGGAACTAAAACAAGAAGTTGAGTTTGCCCTTCAACCTCCTGCGTGGAAACAACTACGTATTTACTTACCAAGTAAATGTTTACTTTTTCCTCTGGAGGACTGGTTAGATCAGTTGCTCAAACAAACTTACTCTTCTACTTGCGACCAAACGCGTATTAACAAAGATCAACTTGTTGATCTCTTTGGGGCTGTGTGGAACCGTTTTAAACGCCATTTAGTCGCAAAGAGCTGGGGGCTGGAGTTAGACGCAAGTTTAGCAGATGAACCATACTTTCATTTACTGGCAAAGTTCTCTTGGTTAAATCCTCATTTACGTCAGCGTCTAACGCCAGAGGCAGTTAGCCGTTCTCTAGAACTGCAAAGTAAATTCTACCACCTTGGACTAGAACTTCTAGCAATCTATGCCTCTATAAAATCTGAACTTCACTTTGCTGGTAAACAACTTGAACTCCTCTTAACCCAAAACTGCTACTTCCCTAAAGCTGAAGCAATTGACAGAGTAAACCTATTTGTTGCTTGTGCTCAAGAGCTTCTTGCTCGTGCAAGTGAAACTAGTGGGGATAATAAACTACAAAACTATAGTTGGCAACTTGTTATAGAGCAACTAGAGCAAGGAGCTCCTTATCCTAAACCAGTAACTGGCATAACCAAAGAGGGGTTAATAGTTCTTCCTAGTTACAGCGCAGACTCTGCTAAACTTGCAGAGCTTGAACCTCAACTAGAACGTTTAATCTGGCAAAGTGATTACCTTAAGCAACCTTTTTCTTATCAGCAAGCCAAAGAACTACGTCAAAGACTAGCGCACAAAGAAGTGTTTTATCTCAATTGGTGTAACCTCGCGAATAAAGCACGTTTAACTTTACCGCAATCAACCACTTGGCATTTTGCCAGAGCTTTAGGTGACAGAGTTGCACAGCTATTACCGTCTCAAAAGCGAATTAACCGTCAGGTAAAAGATCAAGTATGGCAAACACCTGAAGCTTTGGTACCTCAAGGTGAACAACTAGCGCAGTATCTTTGTAAAACTTGTGTGGTTAGTCAACAAGCAGATATAACTCCCATCTTTAACCTAGCAAAAGCCTGCTCTACTTATCCAAACTATTTAGCTAGCTTACAACAGTCCTTGCAACTTGAAATACGTGCAACAGACTTACCTAACTTAAGCACTTGGCTTAAGTTCTGTTTGGGAAGTAAGAGTTCTAAAGTAGTAAGTGATAACGCTAGTGGGAATAACAATACTAGAGAGAATAATAGAACGGGTTCGGATAATAAAACTAGTTCGGACAATAAAACGAGTTCGGACAATAAAACTAGTTCGGACAATAAAACAAGTTCGGATAAGGGAAGTAGAGGGGATAAGTTTGACGTAGAAGATGAACTTCCAAGTATGGACAAAGTAACTTTGAATCTAGTTTATTATCTAGCTAAGATCTTTAGTAAAGAGGGGTTGATAAGTTGGGTAGAAGACTATCTTGCGCAAGCCAAGCAAGCTTGGCTCGAGCAAGAGCTAGAAAAAGATCTTGCTAGTAGTCTAAAGACTATCTCCAAAGAAATAGGGGTAACCTCTGAAGTGGGATTAACTTCTCCTTCTTCTTCTCTTTCTCTTGGAAAAGGAAAAAGAAGCCAGCAGGAAGCAATACTTGCTAGTTTTTATGATGAAGATAAGGTTTTACATTTAAAGGACTTCAAGTTAGGTTTGCTAGAAGAGGTTACTGTGGATTTAGCAGACTTTAATGAGGTTAGCTGGCAAAGGTGGCAAAAGAGTGAACTCTTTGCTTACCTTTGTCGTTGTTTACCACAGTACGAGCTTGACAAGATCGAATTCTGGCGTGAAATCTATCTAGCATTTATCGAAGAGCGAGATTTGTTTGCTCTTGTCTTCACTGACGAGGTTTCTTCTAACTTACAACTCCAAGTAGGTAAAGATTTTTACGCCTTGGTTTATAACCAAGGACAAATGCAAACCTTGTCATTAAAAAACTATCGTTGGGTTCTTTATGATGCGCATAGCTTGCTACCTTTGGCATATGCCCTAGTAGATAATAAAGAACAAGAACAAATTAAACAGGAAGCAACTAAAGAAGAACTAGCCCTGTACCATTTACAAACCTACTTCTTCTGGTGGCAGAGAAACCTACAACTGCGTCAGCAGTCTTGGCAAGTAAAGCACCAAGCTTTGCATGCTCAAGGACAGCAAGCTCTGGTTGTTAACTCTAGTTATAGTTGTGATTATAGTGCTAACTTGCAGTATGGAGCTTTGCTTATCCAAGCAAACCAGCATTTGCAAGTTAGAGGAAATTATCTTTGGCAAGCATGGCAGTGGCGCCTAGGCGCCAGCCAAGCTTGTCAAAGTCCTCGAACTTTACTCACTACTTTCTTAAGTCAAAGTAAAGAGGTGACTTTGCCTGCCCAAGAAAGAGCAGAACTAAGCCAAGAGCTGGTTGCTCAAGTTCTCTGGCAAAAACCATTGGCTTCTCGTACTTTACTGCAAGGGCAGTTTTTCCGTAAGTACAAATTACTGCAAACTCACCAAGCCTACGGCTTGGTAGAGAGTGTAAACCTTTTTGAGCAACTTAGGCAAAGCTATGGCTTCTTAACCGAGGTTAAGCAGCCTTGGCTTGAACAAGCCTTAGTTGTTCTTTACAAAAGAAGAGTTGATCCAACTCTTCTAGCCAAACTCACTATATTAAAATCAGATTATTCTTTCTCTTTAACCCCCAAACATACCAAGGAGGTAAACCCACAAACATCTAACAATCTAATTCAAGGAGAGAGCTCTCAAGAGCTCCTCCCGAACACCTTAACTCTACCCCAAACTCTTTTACGTAGAGTAAAAGATTTCTTTGGTCGAAGAAAAAGTGAAGAAATACCAGTAGATCCTGTTGAACTACAAGAGCAAACAGGGGACATTACTCAAACCGCAATAGGAGTAGAAGAGAAACAAATAGATTCAGATACCAAGGTGGGGTTAAATGTTCAAGTTAAAGAGGCAGGGGCAGAAGACGAGCAAATCCTCCAAGTATTGTCAGAAGAGGACTTGTTTTATGCTAGTAACTCCATAGCTTGTTCAGCTACCTCAAGAAGAAAGTTTAATCCAGATATAGTTCTTGCTGAACTTTGGCAAGAGCTCTTAAACTCCAGACATGAGTACTTACTTCAACTTGATCAAATTCTCCTTGAGTTGAAATCTGAAGCTGAAGCTACAACTCCAGAAAGACTTGTAACTCAAGATAAGTTTGCCTCTCAAGCAAAGGTTGCAACCCAAGACAAGTTTTCCGTTCAAGCAAAGGGTACAAGCCAAGCCTCCAGTCAAGTTTGCAAACATGAACAACAACTTCAAAACTCAATCAAACACAAACTAAGTACCACCACTGCAAAATTTTCTTCTCTTTTTACACGAAAAAAGCGACATATTCCACAAAATGAACAACAAGTTCAACTTAAAACACAAGAAAGTAGTAAGATAGAAAAAGAAGAACTATTTTTTAAAGAGTTATCTAACTCTTATTTGTATAATAGCAGTGAGGTTTATGGGGATAGCTATACTCATGAGGTGAGAGGGGTTAAGAATAGTAGTAATCCTAATAGTTACACTAAAGAAACCATAAACTCTCATGAAATGGCAAACCCCTCAAGGTTTGCAAATAAAAAAGTTGTAACAGGACTTGCAGATGAAACTGTTATAGCTGAACTCACAAATGAAAATCTTCTAACTTCGCAATCTCGTTCTCCACAAAGTAAAAACTTCATCGTGGGTTTAATGAATGGAAGTTCAAGAGATAAAAGTTCAAGCGATAAAGGAGTGGGGTTAATAAACAATAGTCTGTTACTAAAACAAGTAGCTAGTCCACAAGGTTTAGTAACTTTGAATAAACATTTAGCAACTTCACTTTTACCTCAAGAGCTAACTTACACAAGAGTAAGCTCATTACCAGCAAGAGATGAGCAACTTTTGGACAAGTACCTAGCTCAAAATCCTGAACTAGAGTTAACGCAAGATTTAGTTGGTAATAAAGGAACTAAACTCCCCCTAGTTGCTTTAACCAATGACTTTATCCGTAACAATAGTTCTCCCTTGGTAACTCAAGAGAGGCTACCGCCTCTCATAGAGTTACCTCTGAAACTAAGAGAGAAGATAGTTTTTACCTATCTTTACGGACAAGCGAGTTATACTCGCCAGTTTGGTTATGCTAATAAGCATTTTATGCAACCGATTGCTGATGCTTACTTGGATCCAACTAAGGTTTACCAAGTGTTTAACCTTTGTGCGACTAACTTGTTTGCTCATGATCTGCATGTCAGTGACTATCTTCCTGACTACAGCGTTAACCTACTGTTAGCTCAAAGTCGTCTTTTCTATCTCCACTGGCGTGATCTCTTTGTGACTTTACAAAACTACCATGCTTGCTTGACTAATAAAATGCAGTTTAGCTGGGCATTTAGTCGTAAGTTTGACCTACAACAAACTTACTGTTCTGCTTACGGTATTTACCAACTAGATAAAGAGCAGGCAATGCTTTGCCAGCAGTTAATGCAAGCAAGAAAGGACTTTATTGCTCAATATTGTTCGCAAAGACTTGCGCATGAAGATATCTTAGGTGATTAATTATTTGCTTCTCGATTGTGCAAAATTGCCGAGTGAGGAAGAGTTGCAATGCAGATATGTAGACGATAATGATCTTAAGGAATAGTTCTTATGCAAAGAGTAACTTACACCGACTTTTTTCATTTAGCAAACCCATGCTTGCAAGAGCAAAGCTATCTTAATGGTAATCGTCTTTATTATCTTACCCCCGAGCAAAGTGATTACTTACGTCAGTCTCCTCTTGAGGGGTTACGTCGAACCCTAGCATGGGAGCTACCGCTTGAGCTTACTCTCTTAGAGAGTATGCTCAAGCAAGCTCATAAGCTCCTATTTACTTTACCCTACCAGCGTAAAGGAGAGTTTGCTCATGCCCAAGGAGCGCAAGAGTTTTTCCTTTACTCTAGTCAAAAAGGATTGTCCTACTATCTTGCTCATACTCCCAAGCAGTTACAAGCTCATAGTGTTAACCAAAGACTAAGCAGTGGCTTGCTCTTTATGGCTGCAAATCTCTTAATGACAGCTTGGGAGGTAAGAAGTAGGGTACAGGTTTGTATCCAAGAGCAAGAGCTTGGCTTGTTTAACTTAGATCTAGAAGCTTGGTACACTTCCCAAGTACCAGACCTACAAAGCCTTGAGATAGCTTGGTATAGCCCCAAAGTGCAGGAAGCCTCAACTTATCAAGCTTTGTTTGGTGTATATAGAGACTTTTTGTTGACAGATGAGGTGCAAAAGACATTGACGTGTTTGGTGCCGAATTGGCAACAGGAGCTGTTTGCGCTCTTTAAACAAGAGGACAAGAAAAGTTTACTTTACCAAAGCTTACGCTATGGTAAAGAACAAGCTCTTGGTTATAGCAAAACTCAAGCGCTTCTAGAACAGTATAAACAAGAGCAACAAAGTTATGGCTTTAACAGTCAAGCATTGTTAGAAGAGGTTTTGCTCGCAGGAAGTAAGCTACAAGGTAAACAACATTTAGCAAGTTATTTGCAACATTTAGTATCCTTGTGGCAAATTCATTTGCATGACAAGCATTTTAACTACAAGCAAATTATTAATATCTTGCGTTGGCAAATGCTAGCCGATCATTTAGATTTGCAATGGCAACAGCTTGAAGAGCAAGCTTTTACTGAAGGCTTTGCGCAGCTAAGTAAGGGGTTAGAAGAAGCACAAGAGCAAGTGAGACTTGCAAGTTTAGAAGCCAAACAAGGCAAGCAAGACAAACAGGCTCCTAATCTAGGTACGAATAGATCTTCTAATCTAAGTAATCTAAGTTCAGACCAAGCTTTTGAAGTCAGTGTAAATCTAGCTGATGCAGAGGCTTGTGCTCAAACTTCCGCTCAAACTGCTGAACTAGCTTCAAGCGCCTCTTATCTGTCAAGTTCAACTGCTAAACACAGTCAGGAAGCTAAGCAAAGTTTTGGTCAAGGAACAGAGCAAACTACAAGTCAGGCTACTCTGCAACCTTCAAGCCAGAGTGTCCTGCAAACTTTAAGCCAAGGTACCTTGCAAAACTCAAACCACGGTACCCTGCAAAACTCAATCTCTACCTCCAAACAAAGCGCATCAGTCAGTAAAGAAGTTAAAGAGCTGGATCAGTCCCCTAAACAAATCTTCAGTCAGACTAAGAAGCAAAATAACGCTTCAAAACGAAGCAAAAAAGAGTTTGTTTCTGCTACCCTATTGCCTCTAGAGTTTGATGAGGCTCCGGTAAACCAATATTTACCAACTTCTCCGAAAGAACCTCCTAAGCGCTCTGCTCCTACTAGGATAACTAATTACAGCTATGCTAAAACCTATACTTCAGAATCATGCTTAGATGATTAGCTAGATGTATAAGTATAGACCAAGCATATGCGTGTAGTTTAGGCATACGGGTATAAACTGAGCATATGCGCGTAAGTTAGGCATATATGTGTAAGCTAAGTATGTTAATATCACGCTAGGCATATTTCTGAAAGCTGAAGCTAGGCTTGAGTTTTTATTTTTCCCTCCTAAGGGTACATTTGGCTAGTTTAGCCAAATGTACATCATCTTAATCAACCATAAACTCGAATGTAAAAATCATGAGGAATTGCGATGAAAGCAAGAAAAAAGAAACCAACCTATGTACCATCTGATCTAGATCTCCTAATGAAAGATCCTGAAACTTATTTAAAATCTTTAAAAGGCACTTACATGGATAATGACATCCATATCCATGAAAGTTTACAAAAAGGTCCATTAACTCCAGAAGAACAAAAACTTGAAGCAGAGTTTAATGAACTGGAACAAGAGTTCTTTGTAGACACAGACTTACTCTTACCTAAAGAAGAAAGACTTGAAGTCTATCGTGCAAGATGCAGAGAAAAACTGCAAGCGCAAGCTATTGAAACTAGTGGGGTTAATGAAATTAATGAAGTTAATTCTGTTAGTACAGTTAACGAAAGTCAAAGTAGTGAGCTCCTAAACTTAAGTGCTACTGAAGTAGCTAGTGAGGTAGAAGAAGCTACCAAGCCAACTGTTGAAACTACTCAAGAAAGTAGCTGTTCTGTGAATGGTAGTAATGAGGGCAAGAGCAATGAAGACCAATAGCCATACAGACAACAGAAAAGAGCATAAAAACCTCAAGGATGACAATCACTCACTGGGAAAGTAGAACTTGCTCCTTGTCAAGATCAATCTCAAGTAAGTAAAGAAGATAGAGGGGATAGAAGTACTCCCCCAACTTTTCCCCAATATCTTCTTGAACAAAATGTTGAACCTCAAACCTCGGTAACTGATTTAAACTTTGCCTTAGAGTTAACAGAAGCTACTCCTGTACTTACTGGTAAAGAAAAGAACGTACAAGCTTGGCGTGCAAATAAAGAAGCCAAAGAGCGCTATCATCAAGAAGCTCTATTACGCCTAGAGCATCGTAAACTCCAGCAAAAACTTAACTGTTTACAAAATCTCGGGCAAGGTTTTGCTGGAGAACTTGCCAAAAGTTTTAGGCAAAGGAACCAACTTCTGCTTGAAGCTGTTGCTAAGCAAAACTTCAACCCACGTAACTTTATGGTGAAGGCTAAGTCTTTGTTCTTAGTTAATGCTTTGCAAGCTTTGCGCTTGCAAAACCAGCAAGTTCCTGTGACGCCAATCCATTGGCGTCAACAGTTAAACGCTAGTCAAGTTTGGCAAAGTTTTACCAAAGCCCACGAAGTTAACTTTAGTCAAAGTAAGTTTACTGAAGTTAAACTTGAGTTCATTCAACAACTTTATCAGCAAGAAAGCAACTTAACTTGGCAGGCTAAGCTTGAACGTTTAGTGCTTATGTGGCAGTTGTTTAGCAAACTCGTTGATCTTGAAGAGGAAAAAAGTGATGAATAGTATAAAAGAAGAACTCCTTGACCTCTTTGAAAAGCTTGAACCTTGCAAAGCTCAACAAGTGTATCAAGATGATGGAACTGAAACTGAATCAGAATTTGAAACAGAAGCTAAATATAAATTAGCAACAGAGATAGACTTAGAGTTCTCAGATAAAGAGGTTGAAGAATCAGAACAGCTAGAACAGCTAGAACAGTCAGAGGGGTTAGAACTGCAAAGTCAACAAGATAAACTTGTACATCAAGAACAACTTGTTCAGCAAGAACAAGTAGATGCTAGGAGTGATATAACAACTGGGAGTAATATGAAAGCTCGCGACGATATCACAGCTAGTCATGATCAAACCTCCAGCACTGATAAACCTACTAGCATAGCTTGTTCATCTCGTTCCACACAACTCAACCAGGAAAGCAAAAGAAGCACACGTGCAAAGAGAACCTCTACTGCTTTACAGTTTACAGCTATACGTTTAGATGAGCTCTTTAATGAGTTTGAACAAATGCCTGTAGAAGTTATGTGCAAAGCCGTAAGTCAAGATAGTTCCTCACGTCGTTTTACCAATTACAAAAACGAAATCAAAAAAGAACTTTCTAGCTTAAAAGAACAAGCACAAGCTGCACGTCGCACCCAAACAAAGTTAGCAAGACAAACTAATGCTTTCTATGATGAGGAAGAAGATGAGGGGTTAGATTTTGTTTCTTCAGCTTCTTCAGCTTCTTCAGCTTCTTCAGCTAACTCAGCTAACTCAGCTAACTCTGCATTTTCAGAGGATTCAGATTCTTCTGGTAGAACGAGTAAGTTCAGTAAGTCTAGCAAAGTTAGCTATCAAGCTAGCCAGCAATCTAACAATCAAGCTAACAATCCTCAAAAAGCTCGAGGTGCGTATACTGCAAACTCCAAGTTTACCAGTACAAATACAAGTACAAGAGCAAGCACAAGTACAGGTAAAACTGATAAGCAGTTTAAGCAAAGCGAAGATGGTGAGCGGCTTTATACGCAAGCGGTCTTTGAGCAAGAGTTGTGTTATACCTTTGAGGGTAAAGAACTAATTGATGAATTAGCAACTTACCCATTAACAGCGCAAGAGTTAATGCAAATGGAAATTCTTTCTGTTAGTTACGACTTTTTAGCCTCGAACTTAGAGCGACAACTCAATGAAGAAGTTCTTGAGAGCTTGCTCTGTCAGTTTCATTTACTTGACCACCAAAGTTTTGGACTTGAGGGTGGAGTAAATGTTTTTTGTGCAAATCCACATTTACCAGAGTTAAGAGTTTTCTCTAAACATAATCCTCTTTTGGAGATAAGTGGGGATAACTTAAATACTGACAGTAACAATTCTTGGCAAGAGCTTCCTTTGGAAAAGCTACTGATGCATCTAGAACATTATTTACATCCAGATACTTGGGCTTACTTACGTATGTCAAAGCTTGAACGTCAGTTAGTAGCTTTGCTCTATCAAGCTGATGATGAACAACAGTATGATGCCGCAAGACAGCAAATCAAGTATAGCTACTTTGTGGATTTACCAATCCTCCCCCTACTGGTAAAGATATATCAAGAACAAGAGCTTAATAGCTTGTTTGCTGATTAGTTGAACCCATGTTAACTTAACAATTTACGTATTTGTTAGTTAGATTGGTTAGATACTTTCCTAAATGCTTTAACAATTCTTTGTTTTGCTCTAACCTAATCCAAATTTATAGAGGGGTTAATAATTCTATTTTCACCTCTTAAAGGTTATGGATTTATGCTAATGAATTTAGCTTATAAATTCGAATTTCTCTCCAATTTTTACAACTCTCCTAAATTTTTATTCCAGTTTTTATAACTCTCTTCAATTTTTATTCCGGTTTTTATAATTCTCCTCAAATTTTGATTCTAATTTCTATAACTTTCTCTAAATATTTATTCCAAGTTTTATAACTCTCTCCAAATTTTATTCCAATTTTTACAATTCACGCCAATTTTTAAACTCTCACTCTCCAGGCTATCGAACAATCTGCAAATCTGGAGTTTTTATGCAATGGTTTCAAGGAAAAACTTCATGGCTAGATAGGATATTGCCAGTTAGCTGGCAAGAACATCTTAGCCAAAAGTACGCCAAGGAAGATGTTTCTATTCATTGGCGTCCTAACTTTGAACAAACAATGGTAAATCTTTGCTTGGCAATGGCTGGTGGTTACCTGCTTTTGACCTTTCTTTTTATTGAAGTGGGAATTTTTGTACTAGCTCTACTAGGAATGGCATTAGTTTACTACCCTCAAGCAAGATATAACCGTTTGTGGCTGGAAAAGCGTTACAAGCGTTCTTTACTAACTACAACTACCCAAGAACTTGAAAGCCAACTCCCTGACAATAAGTGGTGGTTAGGCAAAGGCTTTTACTGGCAAGCCAGTCATAGCTTTAAACAACAAGCTATCCAGCAAAAGTATAAAGTTAGTCAACATCCTGACTATAGTTATGACAAGATGGGTGCTAGTTGGTTACATACTTTAGAGTTCAACGAAGATAATCTTTACCTTGATTGTGAACACACCAATGGGCATATGTTGCTACTTGGTACCACGGGGGCGGGTAAAACCCGTGCTTTTGATTTACTTATCCAACAAGCTATCTTACGCCAAGAAAGCGTGATTATTGTTGATCCTAAAGGAGATCATAGTTTACGTAACAAAGCTTTGGCAACTGCAGACAAGATGAACATGGCTTCACGTTTTCTTGCCTTTAGTCCCGCATTTGCTCAACAAAGTGTATCTCTTGATCTTTTGAGTAACTATTCCAAAACTTCAGACTTAGCGCAACGTATTGTTGCGCTAATGCCTAACTCTGCAGTCTCTGCTCCTTTTAAAGCAGTATCCTACCAAGCAGTGTTAACCATTATTGAAGCTTTGACCTTGTTACAACAAAAGATCACTTTAGGAAAAATTTACCTTAACTTGACCTTGGGAATGAAGAACTTACTCCAAGAAGTTATGCTCTATGCCTGTCATACCTACAACCTCCCAGAAATGGCAGAGCAACTTTCCCAAGAAAACATCGATACTCGTACCTTTAAAGGTATCTTACGTACATATGTAAAAGTGCATCATCCACAGATCAAGCAACAAGCTATTTTAAATTTAATTGAGTTGTATAACCATGATCCTGCACATTTGAATAAGATGATCGCTTCTCTTTTACCAGGGTTACAAGTATTAGCCTCAAGCCCGATGAATGAACTCATTAGTCCCGAGCTTGAAGCCTGTCATGACAGAGTAGTTTTTAATCTTCAAAGTTTAACTACTAATAACTACATTTTGTATGTGGGGTTAGATAGTCTGTCCGATGCTACCTTATCAGGTAACATCGGGAGTTTACTCTTTGCTGATCTTGCAGGTCTAGCTGGTAGTATTTATAACTACCAAGACCTTAAACGTCCAATTAACATCTTTGTCGATGAGGCTGGTGAAGTTGTTAATGACGCCTTTATTCAAATCTTGAATAAAGGACGTGGAGCGGGGTTAAGATGTTTTGTTGCTTGTCAAACTATTGCTGATTTTAATGTAAGGACAGGTGATCAAGATAAAACTAGACAGATGTTAGGGAACTTTAACAACTGGCTAGCTTTACGTACAACTGATTATCAAACCCAAAAATACTTAGCCGAGTCTTTACGTCAAACACGTGTCTCTGTTAAACAAAACAGTTATCTTCAACATGATGCTTTTACCAATAACTCTTACAGCGAAGCGGTAAAGCATGAAAGCACGCAACTAATTACCCCTGATATCCTTGCCGAATTACCAAATTTTGAATACATCGCAAGGGTTGCAGGTGGACAAGTAATTAAGGGGCGTTTAGCGGTGTTGCAAGATCAGGCTGACGCCTGATGTTTGATTGGTTGGGGTAATGTTTAATTTATGGCTTAAGTTAAAGTGGGGATAAAATTGTATTCAAAATTAAAGTTATGATTATCTAGGAGAGGCGAGCAATGAATTACTTTTACCGTTTTGCTTTGGTAATGGTTTTGAGTTTGATCTTAATGGTCTTTGTGTTTACTTTCTTTGCGTTGGATCGTAATCTCTTGTTAAGAGCTTTGCTCCATGCCTACGGTTTTACCGTAGGTGCGGAGCAAGTAGTAGGTTTTATCCAACAAAACCAATTAGCTTTACCAGCTAATTGGTATGCTTGGTTACACTACCAAGAACAAGAAAGGATTGCTGAATTTATGGTAAGTTTAGATGTTTACCAACTGTTACTCTGGCAGAGATTAAAAAACTTCTCTCTGGTAATTTATCTAAGCATTCCTTTTCTGTTTACCTTGTTCTATGCGTTAAAAACTCGTCGCCAGATCCAACAAGAGCATGTCGTGTATGTTTCACCGTTAAAGAAAACAGTATTTGTGTACCTAACAGCTATAGTTACTTGGGCTTGGTTATTAGTTTATGTTTTACCCATGCCGGTAGAGTCATACTATTTGACCATAGTCTATGCGTTGGTTTGTTTAGTTGCTTACAAGTTAAGACTAATAGTTCAAGTTTCACATCAAGAAAGTATAGTTACGGTTAACTAGGTTGAGCGTAAACAGTTAGCGTAGGTACACGACAGCTCAATATTTAGTTACTGACAAATTACAGGTAACTAAAATTAGTAGAGGAATATCTGTAAGAATAAAAATGGACTAGAGAGGACTTTTAAAGTCCTCTTTAGTCATAAGTGAATGTGTAAGTTAATGCATCAGTTAATGCATCAGTTAATGCATCAGTTAATGCATCAGTTAATGCATCAGTTATTGATACTTATAGGATAGATTAGGCTAAACAGGCTGTACTCTAATTTTTATAAAAATCTCTTGGCTACTTAACTAAATCTGTTTAATTTAACCCTTACTTTTTTCACAACAATCGTGGGCTTTCGTTTATGATAGTATGCAGAAGATTATTGAAATAATTAACGATGAATATCTTAATTTTACAAGAAGATTGTACTTACAACAAAGAGGAGTTTGCTGTTGCCCTATCCGCAGCTTCACAAGATTCACAGAAATTAGAAAAAGAGCAGATTCTTACTTTACTCGATAAGTACCTTGATTTAAAAATTATTGCTCTAACCAATAAAACCTCAGGCTTCTTAAGTGATATTAATAACTCTGAAGAAGAGAGTAATGAAGTTTACTCAAGTAAAACGTTTAAACTAAAATTTGTTGGCATTTTAATGTTTGGTAAGGTAATAGTTCAGGTTATCCTTACCTATATATTTATCACAGCGTTGTTTAGCCCAGCGAATAGCGCGGCAAAATGTGGTAAATCAGAATAGTAACTTGATTGTTCTCCCTGAAGATCTTGCACTACAAGGTAAGCAAGAACTAGACAATAAGTTCAAAGAAGTAATGGCTGTACTGCGCAAAGTACAAAGTAATATAAAGCTCGAACTATCACAAGTTGAACAGTCAGATGGAATATTTAACCCTCTCAATATCTTGGTACAACTTTTAAGTTTGTACCATGAATATGGAGGTTACTATGTTGAAGAACAAATGCTTACTATCAATGGAGAGGGGGAAGTAGATTGGGACTATACCTTTGCGCATTTAGAGCCAATATTTATTCAAAATAAACCTATCTACCTAGATACTTACAATCGTCAAGTGATCGTTCCTGAAGATAACTACTTTACGAGACTACACGCTTTTATTCTAACAATCTTATCTCAAGAATATAGTCTTGCTCTGGAATATTTAGATCTAAGTCCTGTTGATTTGGTTGACCATACTAAAATACTGACTGAAGAGTTTGGAGAACAGGAATACATTAGACATAGACTACGCCAAGAAATTAGTCAACAGTTTGTTAGTCACAAACTGGAAGTTCTCAAACTCTTGTTAATGTACATTGAAAATATCTCACAAGATAATGAAAATTTAGATGTTTGTGCATATGGTACCAACAGTTATCATCATGTTTGGGAAGAGGTTTGTCGCCAAGTAATAGGTTGTCACCGTAATACTTCACTCAAAGATATTCCGTATATCAGAAAACAACTAGAACAAGAAGCTAAACAAAGCTCTCCACAGCAAGCTCAGCAAAGAGTAACATCAGAACTGCAGCAAAGTATCCTACAGGAAAAACAACAAGCACTATCTTCAACTACCAGCTACATATTAAACTCTACTCTCAAAAAAGAGCATAACCTCAAGAAACAACTTAAGGAATTAATTCCTAAACCAACTTGGCATTTTGCTTTATTTGGCAAGGATAATGCTGAAAGTGAAAAAGCAACTTTTATTCCAGATATTATTCATATTCGTGCAAATGCAAAGAAAGATGTTCCTTTTGTTCAAGTAGGTAAATATGGCTCCTTACAAGAACACAAGTTGGATTTACCTGCCGGTTGTATTGAGATTTATGATGCTAAATATTACAACTCTCTCGAGATCATAAGTGAAAGTAAGCCTTTATCTCTTAATGACATTACCAAGCAGTATCTGTATGCCCATGCCTTACATGGTATCTTTGAACAAGAGGCAGTAAAAGTTAATCACTTTTTAATGCCTGTAGATATAGATAGTTTGAAGGACTTAATTACAAAGTATGCTAAGCAGAGTAATGGTAAAAGTAGCAAGCGAGATAATGAAGAAAGCTATTTAGATAAGCTAGATAAGCTTTGCTTTGGTTTTCATGCAGGGCATATGCTAGAAGAACATGCAATCAAAGCTTACTATCTTGCGAAAGTGAACTTTGCTTTGCCTGTGTTATATAGTGAGGTTAATGCCTTTGCTGATGAAAATGCTGAAAGAGACAAAAGTGGGGATAGATTTGCAACTGATGCAACTGCAAGATCTAGTAAAGCAAAGAATGAGCTTTATTGCTATGGTTTAGAAGCGAGTGAGTTGTATAAGCTGTATCTACTAGGATAATTTTTTAACTAGGTTAGCCAAGGTTTCTTAGGAGGAGCAAGATGTTCTTTAATAACATTACGTTCTCCTTAGAAAATTAGTTTAGTCTTATTATTAGCTATCCTTGATTAGTGTAAGATTTCGAGTCTAAGCTTATTAGGTTGATCTTGTCTAGATTTATTTTGCTTATACAAACTACTACCATTGCGGCTACCAAATTTTAAAGCTTAAAGTTTAAAGCACTATTAAAGTGCTAAGTCATATAAAAAAAAGAACGAGAACATAAGAATGGATAATATTAATGAGTTTGACCAATTGCCTACGCAATTGCAAGTAGGTGACTATGGTTTAGTAAAATCCGAAGTACCAGAACAAAGTTTTGTTTTTAGTAAAGTAAAACTTAATTTTGATGGAGAGAATTTTGTTTTTGACTTAACTGAGCAAAAAGATCTTCATGCTAATCTACAAGAATATGCTTTAGAGAAGAATGTAAAGTTTTTCTTGCTCTTTGATCTCGAAGAAAGTGCTCAAGTGAATGCAGATAAGTATACAGGAGCAATGCTTTATCTGCACAATACTATTCCATGGGAGCATGTAGTTGTTTCCCGCTCACAGTTGACTGAAGAGGCAGAAGGAGTACAAGTTAGCTTTTCTTATGAGTATGTAAATTTAAATTTAGATTTAGATAACTTCAATAAGGGGGAAACAGTAAATTATGGTTCAGGTAATAGAGATTATTTTTTAATCTCTTACATTGCTAAGCAAGTTTTAACTCAAGAGCTTTTCGAATTTACTCCTCCTAGTGGCGACTATTTGCGACACAAAAAGATGATATTAAGATGTCGTGAGGCTTTTACACAGTATTTAGATAAGCTAATTGAAAACAATAAAAGTAAAGACAAGGTCAGTTACCAAGAATATGGTAATGGGTTAATTATCAAGATTAATGAAGAAGAAAAATACTTGATCTATACTAGTAATTTAGCAATAACTAAAGAAAGTACTTCATCTACAAATTCTTATCCATACCTGTTAATGCACGAAAGAAGTGCAGCATACTTATATTGGAAAAAGTCAGGTAATCCTTTACCAGTGTACATAGTTTGCCTAGAAATTAGAAAAGATAAGGAGTTAGATCAAGAACAAGAAATACGTCGTCAAATTTACTTTGTTACTTACAAATATATCAATGCCAATGGAGAAGCAGAAGCAGGAAGGAACCGGCACAAGATCCCGGAGAATTTTAATGAATTGACGGATTATACATTAAGTAATGAACCTTACTTTTATGGTCCTGCTGGAAATGGCAATGAATATTTTGTACGCTACTATGTAAACAAAGAACATCTTTTTAGCTTTTTAGAAGCTACTAATGTTGATAATCTACAGGATCTACCTAATACGAAAAAGAAATACGCGAGTATGTTCAAAGATAGTCTTGCTATTTTGTCAGAAACAAGTGATACGGAAGGATTTGAAGACGTTGAGTACGTGGAAGATAGCGAAGATATTTTTGCTAAACCAGTACAAAATGATGAGGATCTTAGATTTAAACCCCATCAAAGAATTTTCTTTGGTGCTCCAGGAACCGGTAAAAGTTATAGTTTAAATAAAGAAGCTAAGGATTGCTTTACTAGAATTTATTCTGAGGGTAATGATTATGATGAAAGCTTAAATCAATGCATCGCCAGAATAACTTTCCACCCTAATTACAGTTATGCTCATTTTGTTGGTAGTTATAAACCGGTAACAGATAAAGACGGCAATATTAAATATGAGTTTGTTCCTGGAGTCTTTCTGAAGCATTTAGTTGAAGCAATCAACAATGAGGATAAGAACTATCTACTAATCATTGAAGAAATTAATCGTGCTCAAGTAAGTGCTGTATTTGGTGATATTTTTCAACTGCTAGATCGTAATGAAGCAGGAGATAGCGTTTACCGATTAGCTATTCCAGAGGATATGGCGGGCTATCTGCAAAAGCATATTAGTGATTTTGATCCGCTTGAAAATCAGCTGTACTTACCGAAAAACTTTTACATCTGGGCAACTATGAACAGCGCTGACCAAGGAGTATTCCCTATGGATACTGCTTTTAAGCGTCGTTGGAACTTTGAGTACGTAGATCTAGATAACGGCAGAAACAGTAAGAATAAGGGTTTCAACTTTGAAGTATCTTTAGTTCATAACAATACTAAAATTTCTGTTACCTTAACTTGGAATGAGTTTAGAGAAGCAATAAATGAAGATTTATCTAAATTATCTGTACCAGAAGATAAACTTCTAGGTTACTTCTTCGTAAATGAGAAAGGCTTAGAAAGATTACCTGCTGAAAAAAGACTTCAAGAGGGGCAGAAATTAATTCTTGATAAGGTAATTACCTATCTTTATGATGACGTTGCTAAGGCTTTACGTAGCAAAGTATTTAATACAACAGAGTGCCCACGTTATGGTTCATTACGTAAAACCTTTAATGAAAACTTTTCCAAAGTATTTAACTTTACAAATATGACTAAGTTAAAATATCTACTTGATAGTAAGTTAGAAGAAATACAGGCTAAAATCGAAGAAGCTAAAGCTGAAGAAGCTAAAGCTGAAGAAGCTAAAGCTGAAGAAGTTAAAACTGAAGAAGTTATTAGCTAGTTTGGCCATAGCATCATTTAACAACAACCATCTGTTGCTGTTGTAAGATAAGAAAAGCAAAACCTTATCTTCCGTAAAGAGTAGAGTTTTGCTTTTTTTTCTAATGGTATGCTAAAATCAAATAGTACTAAATAAAAAATCACATTTATTTGCCTTAAGTTAAAGCTAAGTTCGCGATTGATTTATTCAGAACAACCTAGATAAAAAGAAGCATATAGCTGGCTGAATAAAGTAAAACGAAGTCAAAGTTACTGCTCCCTAACTTTAAGCTTGGACTTAAAGTAAGGTAACTGTTTTGACAAACTATAATCGATTACTTCTTTGTATAATTGTTGTATAACTGCTAACATAACTGAATAAGTTTCAGCTACTTTTAAGTTTTAGTAACTTTTTAGTAAACAGATTAGGTTAGTTATAGCTTTTGAGATATAGCAAACTAAGTTAACAAAGCAACCTTAGGCAAATAATCCCAACCAGGATAAGGAATCCTATGACACAAAAAGAAACCAAACTACACACTATTGATTTCTCTCAATTTACTCCAGAAAATCTAAGACCTTTATTTGAAGCTCACAAAGCTCGCGTAAAAGAAGATTTAGCTAAAGCTATTGCTTTAGAAAATCCAACTGTAGAAGACTTTTACGGAGAAGAAAGTTTTGATCAAACTTTAACTGAAGAGTTGCATTGGGATGCAATTGATCATATTTCTTCAACTCTTTCAACACCGGAATATATTGATGCGTACAATGAGTTAAATGAAGATCGTGCTCGTTTATCTTTAGAAGTATCACGCAACAAAGATTTATACAAACAATACGTAAAACTAGTTAACTCACCGGATTATGATTCTTACCCAGAAGAAGTAAAACGTGATTTAGAGTTAACTATGTTAGGTTACCGCTTAAACGGTATCGAACTTGAAGGTGAAGCTGCTAAACAGTTCGAAGAGAATGCGGTAAAACTAAATGAAATTGGAACAAAAATTTCGAACAACCACTTATTAGCGCGCCAAGCTTGGCAAAAATTAATTACTGATAAAGCTGAATTAGATGGTTTATCAGAAAATGGTTTAGAGTTATTAGCTTCATTAGCGCAAGCTGAAGGTAAAGAGGGTTACTTACTAACCTTATCTCCACCAGTAATTTCACAAGTAATGGCTTATGCTAATAACCGTGAATTACGTAAAGAGTTTTTCCTAGCTTATGCTTACTTAGCTTCTCCAGATGATACTACTGGTGGTAAGTACGATAACACTGAACTTGTTCAGCAAGTGTATGAGTTAAAAACTGCACAAGCAAAACTATTAGGTTTTAATAACCACGCAGAGCGTAGTTTAGCAACTAAGATGGCTGAAACTCCGGAAGAAGTTATTACTTTCTTAAAAGAGCTTCGCCAACAAGCTGTACCAAAAGGTAAAGAGCAATTAGAATCTTTAACAGCATTTGCTAAAGAAACTGATGGTATTGAAGTACTTGAGCCTTGGGACTTTACTTACTACAATACTAAGTACATTAAAGCAAAATATGACTTAGATCCAGAAGAGTTACGTCAGTACTTCCCAGAAGACCAAGTACAAAAAGGTTTATTTGAAATCTTAAGTCGCCTCTACGGTATTAGCTTTGAAGTTGATAATAGCGTAGAAACTTACCACCAAGACGTAAAATTTATTCGTGTATATGAAGGTGGTGAGCTAATTGCCGGTCTATACTTAGACGTATATGCACGTCCAACTAAACGTGCTGGTGCATGGATGAATCAAGCATTTGGTCGTTTTGAAACCGCAACTCGTTTAAAACTACCAGTAGCTTATGTATGTGGTAACTTTACCCCACCATTAAATGGTAAGGCTGCTTTACTAAGCGTAGGTGAAGTAGAGACTTTATTCCACGAAATGGGACATGCGTTACACTTAATCTTAACTAAAACTAAACTACAATCTTTATGTGGTACTAATGTTGAGTGGGATGCTGTAGAGCTACCTTCACAAATCCATGAAAACTGGGTTTATGAACCAGAAGCATTAGCTTTAATTTCACGTCACGTAACTACAGGTGAAACTTTACCAAAAGAAAAAATTGATCGTCTACTTGAGTTAAATAAATTTAACTCTGGTGGTATTTTCCTATCTAACCAAGTTGAATATGGTTTATTCGACATGGAATTATTTAGTAAAGATGATGATCGTAAAGTTCACCAAGTACATAAAGATGTACGTACACAAACTACAGATCTAATCTTTGGTGAACGTAAAACTTGGTTCCCAAATACTTTTGAACATATCTTTACAGGTGGTTACTCTGCAGGTTACTATAGCTACTTATGGGCTGATGTATTAGCAGCTGATGCTTATGCAGCTTATAAAGAAGTGGGTGATATTTTCTCTGCAAAAGTAGCGCAAAGCTTTAAAGATAATATCTTAGCAACAGGTGGTACACGTCCAACAATGCAGAACTACGAGAAGTTCCGTGGTCGTAAACCTACTCCAGATGCTTTATTAGTAAAATATGGTATTGCTTCTGATAAGTAATTGCTAGAGAAGGTACAGACATCAATCAAACTTATCCTACTAAAGTGGGGTTAAGTTTGTTCAACAATAGTTGAATTAAAAGCTAGAGAGTTGGGTAACAGTTCTCTAGCTTTTTTTTATTTATTGCAGGATTCTGGTTACTGCTATGGTATTGCAGTTTGTAGCAGTTTGTAGCAGTTTGTAGCTGTTTGCGATGGTTGTTTGAGGCAACTCAAGGGTTGGACAAACAAATGAATGCTAAATGGAAATTATCTCTAAGTACTTTAAAAACAAGGAGGACAAATTATTGCAAGACCAATTGAAGTTTTCAATTTTTTACTTGAGTGAGGAGTCATTTATTTATTTTTGGTTTAAATATTCGCGGGGTTAGACTGGTATAAGCTACCTTTTTTGTTCTGGAAAACTAAATATCTCTCTAGTTTATTGAACTAGAAACGAATATTTTTCTCGAAAATTTACAGTTTTTTGTGAAAGAAAGTAGTAAAATATATCATATAAGGGAAGTAAGAATTCTTAAACTAAATCATACCGTTATCTGATTAAAAGAGTTGTAGTGAAAAATCTCTTTCTATACTCTTTGATCTGTGATAGCTTGACCTCTTTCCTTAATCGTAAATTGTCTTTTTTATGGTGTAGATGACCTATCTAATGGTGTAGATGTGATCTATCTAATGGAATAGATGATCAATCTAGAGCATACTCTTAGCTTCATAGTTCTATCTATACAGTCTATACCTAGTTAAAGAAGACATAATAAATTGTTGCATTATCAATCAATAAAAAATTAAACGACAATAAGACTTAAGCAAACTGATTAGACTTTACAAAATAAATTTTCATCACCATTATTGGGGGCTATAGACTGATTAATATGAAGATAAAATTATTGACCACTATGATGTTAGGGACACTTCTTGCAGCTTGTGGCTCTTCTTCAAATCTTGGCAAATTTCCTACTCCTCCAGGAGAGGTAAGCAAAATAGTTGGCGCTTTGCCTAACAGTAACTCACGTACTCTAACCGACCAACCTTTAGTGAGTATTATGAGTCATACCTCTGGAGTAATTACTGTTTGGGCAACAGCACCAAATAACTGGTTATGGGGTTATTCTCCATTTGACTCGCAGAGTTTTGGTGACTTACGTAACTGGTACTTTATTAAGAACAGCAATGGTTCTGTGTCTTTTCGTAACCTTGCTACTGGAACCTGTATGGCTGCTTATGGCAACCGTGGAATTGTTCATGTGCAATGTAATCCACAAAGTTTAGAGCAACAGTTTGACCTGTTACCTCTGTCTAACCGTGCAGTAGCTATTAAGAGTGCTTCGAACTCACAGTGTTTACGTACGGATCTCTTCCGTAAAACTGTGTACATGTCTTTAACTTTTGCTCCTTGTATTGTCCAAGGGCAAATGACTCAAGAGCAACAATGGTTTATTACACCACCAATTCAAAGAGCATTTCCTATTCCTTTAGCGAGTTAAGATATGAGACACATCACGAAATTAATTTCTTCAATAACCCTAGCTTTGTCTTTAGCTACACTTTCGACTAGTGTTCAAGCAAATCTAGAAGACTATCGTGTAGCCACTTGGAACCTCCAAGGTTCTTCAGCAGCTAACGAGAATAAGTGGAACGTAAGTGTACGCCAACTTATTACAGGTAACGGCGCTGCCGATATCCTTGCGGTACAAGAAGCAGGAGTGCTACCAAGTAGTGCAATGATTACCGAGCGTGTAGTACAACCAGTTGCCGTAGGTATTCCTATCCATGAGTATACTTGGAACTTAGGTACAGCTTCTCGTCCAAACATAGTTTACATCTACTACTCACGTGTAGATGTAGGTGCTAACCGCGTAAACCTAGCAATTGTTAGTCGTATACGTGCTGACGAGGTGTTTGTTTTACCTCCACCGACAGTAGTTTCACGTCCAATTATTGGTATTCGCATAGGTAATGATGCTTTTTTTAATACTCATGCCTTAGCTAATCGTGGTATTGACTCTACTGCTATCGTACGTTCTGTGTTTGATTTCTTTAACAGAAGTACAACCATGCAAGGCGTGAATTGGATGATCATGGGTGACTTTAACCGTTCCCCATCGCAGTTACAAGCAAACCTTGAGATGTCTGAACCAGGAGTAGCACGTCACGTAAATATCATTGCTCCAACGACTCCAACTCAACAAAGTGGTGGTACTTTAGACTATGCTGTAGTTGGTAACTCTTTAACTTTTGGTGGTACGGCACTAATTGCTTCGATTCTTTTCGGACAAATTAAGAGTCAGTTACTTTCAGATCACAGACCAGTGGGTTTCTTTGCCCCACGTTAAGGAGATTCACATGTTTAAGTTAAAAGATCTTACCAGCACTATTGCCTCGTTCACAAGAGCTTCATTAGTAAGGACTCACATTGCTCTTTGTGCTGTTACTTTGAGTGGAATGGCTTTAAGTGGGATTGCTAAAGGAGAAACTAACTCTGAAGCAGGAGTAAATGCTCCAGGTTCAAGTTTAATCCTAGAGCAAACTCAAGTTAACCCATTAATTTCTTTACGTAGTTTAGCAACTGGAGTGCCTCTAAATAATCAGGTGCTAGCAGGTGATGATAAATACGTTTGGCAAATTAGTGAGGTTATGCCTCAAGGTAAAACTGCGGGGTTAACTCAGTTTAAAGTACCAGGAACAGCTCGTTGTCTTTACACTCTGCAAGGAAGAATAATCTCTGCGAACTGTGATCCTTTCGATAATGGTTCATTATGGCAAGTAATTCCTACCACTTTAGGAGGAGTACAGATTAAATCAGTTAGAGCACAAATGTGCTTAAGTGCTGGTACTAGTTACGATGATTTTACTCTGGCTCCTTGCCAAGAAGATGAACGTACTCTTGTGCCTCTAAAACTCTTATGGGTATTTGCACCAGCTGCGGTAAATGCAACTTTAGTGCCTCCTTTACCGATCAATGAGTAAAGTATGGTTGTTTTAGGGTTACTTTAACTTAGCTTAGATCTAGTGAATAGGGAGTTGATTTACTGTCAGCTGTTGATTTACTGCCTGCTATTGATTTACTGTCTAAGCGAAAGTGCCAGTAGTTGATAAACAAATTTCGTTAATTGAAAATTGAAAAAGACCACGCTAAGATAAAAGTTCTCTTTTATCTGCGTGGTCTTTTTTATTGGCTTGTTCTTAACAATTCCTTAGGTAAAGAGATCTATGCTAAAATAACTGTTTTTGGCCTAATGAGAGCAAAGTTCTAGAGTGGAGAGGTAGGTTATTATCTCCTTGAGATCTTTTTGAGATCTTTTCCTAGGTGGTCAAAAGTTTTTTCAATTTTGCTTATTTGTACGCTAATATTTGGTGAGAGATAAGAATATTTTGTCTAGAGTTTGGGTAGGTTTTGGAGAGTTGAGCTTTAGTCGGTAAAGACATCGGGAAAAAAGGTTCACTTTTTCTAAGCCAAAAATAAAATTTTCTTGTCTAAAGCTCTGTTATTTTTTACTGCTTGCTTAATATGATTTGTTTATGGGTAATTTACCCGTATAAAGATATATGAGGAAGTCTGTGACTTAAAAGCTGAGCAGGATACTTTTTTAAAGATATTTAATCTCATTAAAAGCCTAGATCTTTTCTAAGAAAATGGCGAAAATGCTGATATAAAAAGCAACAAATTGATAAAAAGTCAATTAAATTTAACGCGTTATATATATAATTATAGGTATAAAGTACAAGATAAAATAAGAATAAAAATAGTATGAGCAAATTAACTAAATTATTTAAGAATCCCTCTCTTTTCTTTAAAGATGCTGTAAAAAACTTAAATACTCGTTTACAGTCATCAAATAGCTCGACAAATGGCAAAGCTAGTGGTAAAGCAAAAAGCGCAAAAGCTAAAAAAGTAGCAGATACTTTTTTAACTCATAATCTTAATCCTTATAAAAATGTTAACTTTGTTGTTCATACAGGGGAAAACTGTGTGAGCGGAGCTGCACACTTAAGCCAATGGATTCCTTACCTTTGTCAATCTGGATATGACTTTATTGTTATGGTAAGAAATGTAGAGCTATTTAAATGGGTTGCAAAAGAATACCCATATATTAGTGTAGCTTATACTAAAAAGATCGATGATATTGAAAACCTTTTCAACAGTCTTCCTTACTTAAAAGCTGTACTTTACTTATCAAATACAGGAAACTTAATCCATAGTTTACGTTTCAACAAATACGAGCATATTTTCTTAGGGCACGGTGATAGTGATAAAACTTCAAGTGCACAAAAATTCTTCCGTGTTTATGACCAAATTTGGACAGCAGGTCAAGCGCATATTGATAGATTTGAAAACGCAGGCTTTAATATTTCTAATGTAGAATTTGTTAAAGTTGGTCGTCCTCAACTATTTAATGTGATTAAACAAACAGAAGCTCCTTGGACAGAACGTCCTAATAAGATTTTATACTTACCTACATGGGAAGGGGTGTTCGAAGAAACTAACTACTCATCAATTAACTTCTCTAAAGATATTATTGCGAGCATTACCAAGGAATTTAATGTTCCAGTTGTAACTAAATTCCACCCATCTTCAGGGATTAGAAATCCGTTATTAAAAAATATCTCAAGCGATGTAAGAGCAGTGTTATTAGATGAAGGTGTGGATACTTTAATTGTAGATAAAGATCTACCAGTTGAAGATATCACCATTAACTCAAACATCTTTATTTGTGATATTTCTGGAGTGGTATCAGAGTGTATTGCTGCTAACGGTCCAATCTTTGTTTTCGTTCCTCAAGATAGAGATATCAGAATTGCCCCTAGTAAGATGAGCTACGACTACTACGCTTATACTTTTAGTAATCTAGAAGAACTATTAGCACAGCTAAGAGAAGTGTTAAATGGTAATGACTATAAAGCAGAGCGTCGTGAAGAAGCGAGAAACTATTTAATCGGTAAAGAACAAACTTTAAACAGAGAGTTTTATAAAAAGTTAGAAGAGAGTGTGTCTGCTACTGATAAAAATTAGGCAATAAAAATTAGGAATAATTTATGTCAAAAAATGTAGGTGTGATTTTAGCGGGTGGCGTAGGTAGCCGCATGAAGCTAAATTATCCTAAACAATTCTCAAAAATTGCCGGAAGAACTGCTTTAGAACATACAATCCAAATTTTTGAAGATCATCAAGAGATTGACGAGATTGTAATTGTTGCCGAAGCTAATAGCTACGACAAAATTCAACAGCTAGTTATTCAAAGCAATTTCCATAAAGTAAGAAAAATTCTTTTTGGTGGTAAAGAAAGAACTGATTCAACTTTATCAGCAATTAGATCTCTAGAAAAAGAAAGCCCAGATACTAAAGTTATTATCCATGACGCAGTAAGACCCTTACTTGCGTCTGAGATAATTAGTAAATGTATTGAAGCTTTAGATACTTATAACGCTGTAGATGTTTGTATCCCAGCAACTGATACTATTGTAAAAGTTGATAATAACACAAAAACGATTAGTGAAATTCCTAAGCGTAGTGAGTATTATCAAGGGCAAACCCCTCAAGCTTTTAAACTGGGAACAATTATCAAAGCTTACGACATCTACCACAATACTCCAGGAATGGTAGCTACTTGTGATTGTGGCATAGTATTAAAAACTCTGCCAGAAGAAAAAGTTTATGTAGTTGAAGGTTCGGAAACTAACATTAAGTTAACTCGTCCAGTAGACCTTTTTATTGCCGATAAACTTTTCCAAAGTAGAAGTCAATTCTCTTTAAAAAACATTTCAAGTTTAGATAGTTTAGAAAGTTTACGTGACAAAGTTATTGTCGTTGTTGGCGGAAGCTATGGTATTGGTGCTGAAATCATTGCCCTAGCCCAAAAACTAAACTTAAATATCAAAACTTACAGTTTAAGTCGCTCTAATAATGTAAATGTAGCTGAACATGCTTCTCTAGAAAAAGCATTTAAAGAAATTTACAGCAAAGAAAAACGTATTGATTTTGTTATAAATACAGCTGCGTCTTTAGTGCACTGTGCTTTAAACAGCATGACTCCAGAAGAGATAGCGCAAAACATTAATGTGAACTTTACTGGAGTAGTAAATGTAGCAACAGCTGCTTATCCATATTTAGAAAAAACTAAAGGTGGTTTACTAAACTACACTTCGAGCTCATATACACGTGGACGTGCATTCTATTCTATTTATTCAGCTGCTAAAGCGGCAATTGTTAACTTTACTCAAGCAATTGCAGAAGAATGGGCTGATAAAGGAATTAAGATCAACTGTATTAATCCAGAGCGCACAAAAACCCCAATGCGCGTGCAAGCTTTTGGGTTAGAGCCAGAAGATAGTTTATTAGATCCGCAAGTAGTTGCTTTAGCTTCTCTATTTATTCTTGCAAGTGAAGAAAGTGGCAATATAGTTGATGTTGTTAAAGGCGATAAAGACTACATTGATCCCGCTTTAGAACAAATTAATGCATAAAAAAAGATGATTTATCTTTATTTAGATACAAAAATTGTCGGAGCAGCTAAGCAGATTGTTAACTTCTTTACCGATCAAGTATTAGATAAAGACAAAACTGTAGTGCTAGTTAAACGCTACAAACATAAAAGTAGTCGTTTAATTGAACAAATCTTTGTTCAGCACCAGATAATTTTTCGTTTCGTGAGCTATGACGAATTAGACCAATTAGAAGAAGGGGTAATACTTTACCCTTTTAACGCGCAATCAAATTGTCGTGCCGTAGCTAATAGACGTCTCAAGCATGTATTTATTACCCATGGGGAAAGTAATAAGATCTCTTCGGTAAAACCTATTTTACGTATCTATGATCATATTATTACCGCTGGACAATTAGGACTACAAAGATTAGTAGAGAGTAAGATTTTGAGCTCTTACGACCTTAGTCAACAGCGTGCCTTTACCATGGGTAATACTTTTATTGGGCAAACCCAATTAAAGCCTCGTGCAGATTTTGCTAGTCCTGAAGGAGATATTTGTTTTTACGCTCCAACTTGGGAAGGAGGAATTGCGAGAGAGAACTACTCAAGTTTGCAAGAGCCTGTAAAAGTAGCGACTACTTTAATTCAGGCTTGTAAGCTTTATGGCTTATCTAAAGTTGTAATGCAACCTCACCCTAACGCCGGTTTTAGGGTAAAAGAAATCCTGCTGGATTTTCTCACCCAAGTATACCCTCTGCTTAAAGCGCAAGGCATTGCGCTAGAAGTATACCTAAAGAACGTTGAGCTAGGATTTTGGCAAAAATTTAAGCTCAAACGTCTGGGCGTTAAGGTAATTAGTGAACTTAAGGGCTATCAGGCAAGAATTGCTTTTTGTGATTTATCGGCAATTGAAACGCAGTTGTTAAATGAAAATATCCCGCATTATCTCTTTTTCTACCAAGATAATCTTGCTTTGTTACCTCAAAGTCTACAACAGCAAGATTATCTCAATCACTTAATTATGCTAGACCAAGATGTGCGAGAGTTAAAAGCTTTCTCTGCGCAAGAGCTAGCATATTTCCACACATTGCAACAACTATATATCGATCCAAGCCTGCATCATTGCGCTAGCAAAGATCGTATTGCTTTTTTACTAACAAAGCTATATGGAGGCACTGACAATGAAAAAATTGATCACTCTAATTAGTTTACTACCAAGCTTGTTCTATGGCACCGAGGTGCTTGCTAACAACAATAACCCAGCAGTTGAAACCAATAGCCAAACAGTAACTACGCCTTTAACGCTAATGACGAGCCAAGAACAAACGGTACGTCAAGATAATTGGCAATTAAATTACCAGCTTTTACCAGAGGGCTCATATAAAGGAAATGTAGAGCAGTCTTTTGTTTTACTACCTGAAGAAAAGCTCGCTTTTTCTTTAAGACACTGTGGTAATGCTTACGGTTACTGCATTAGTAGATATGTGTTTAAACCAGGCTACTATGCCATTAATGGCATAGACGCAAGTAAGGGCTCATTTATCGTTGGTCACCAAGGACTTGCAGCTCAAACTGTTGATGGCAAAATCTGGTTATGGACATCGGCAGGTCGCCACTTTGGTAGTTATGGACGTAAGGCAATTAAGTTTGACTATAATGATATAGCCAATGCTAAAGCCTATACGCTCTTTGGTAAAGAGTTTAATAGTAAAGGAAGTGTAACTCCTGGAATTTCTGCAGACCAAAAGTATTTAATAGCTCGTGGTTATAAAGGTAAACGTTCGTACATTCGTATTTGGGATTTAGCTGCCATTAAAAAGACAGATATTTCCAAATCTTACTTAAAAGAGTTTTTAGTAGACGAAATTACTACAGATCCAGAATATCCTTTACAAGGGATTGCTAGTGATAGTAAGTACGTTTATTTATATTTAGGACTATCAAGTGTTGAGCACCCTCTATTACTACTGACTTATACCTTTGACGGGGAATTAGTTGGACGTGAGTTTATCACAGTAGGACGTGACTTGGCGATTCAGTACAACCATTACGAAGCTGAAGCTATTCAGGTAGTAGATGGTCGTCTCTATATCCAAGTTGTTACTGGGTTCACTAAAAAACGTATCAACTTAATCTACAGTCGTAGTTTAGAAGAACACTATCAAGGCTTAACCCAGCGCACCCAAAGTCCTGAATAATCTTGATAATAAGAGTATAATACGCAGGGAAACCTGCGTTTTATTTTTGAAGAGATTGATTTATGAATTTTGTATTTAACAAGACTAGCTTGGTATTAGTGAGCACTTTATTGCTATCATCTTGCTCTATTACCCCTAAATCAGGACCAACTACTGGCGAAGTAGTGAATGCAAGTGATTTGCCAATAACACTAATTGAAGTAGATAACCAAGTTGTAAACCAGCTTTTTACCGCAGAGCAACAACAAGCATTTAGCTCGTTTAAACAGCAAAGCGAAGTTTCTGGTAAAGTTGGAGCTGGTGATATTTTAAGTATTACTATTTGGGAAGCATCTCCAGCAATTCTTTTTGCTGATGCAAGTATCAATGCTAATGGTAATGGAGTTAAAACCGTTGCTCTGCCAGAACAAATGGTCGACAAAAATGGTTACTTAACGGTACCATTTGTAGGTAATTTAAAAGTAGCGGGGTTAACGCCTTTACAAATCCAGCGCGTAGTTACACAACGTTTAAGCAATATGGCTAACCAGCCACAAGTGCTTGTCCAAGTAAAATCAAATAACTCTGAAAATGTTACGGTTTTACGTCAAGGTAATAGTGTAAAAATGCCTTTAACCGCACATGGCGAAAGAGTACTTGATGCTGTTGCAGCTGTAGGTGGAGTAGATACTGAAGTGCAAAACATTTCGGTACAAATTACTCGTGGCAATGAAGTAAAAGCTATTTCCCTTGCGAGCTTAGTTAGCGATCCAAAACAAAATATTGCTTTACAACCTGGTGATGTGGTGTACTTAATGACTAACCCATTAAGCTTTACAGCTATGGGTGCAGTAGGGAAAAACCAAGAGGTTAATTTCTCTGCGCAAGGTTTAAACCTCGCTCAAGCTTTAGGTCGAGTTGAAGGTTTAGATGACAATCGTGCAGATCCACAAGGTCTATTTGTTTTCCGTTACTTAACTTTAGCTGACTTACCAGCTAAAGAACAACAAAGTTGGTTACAACAAGGGTATAACCTGCAAAGTTCAGTACCAACAGTTTATCGTATCAATTTAAAAAATCCGCAAGCGTTGTTCTGGTTACAAAAATTCCCAGTACACAACCAAGATATTATTTATATCTCTAATGCACCATTTGCTGAATTTACCAAATTTGTTCGTGCAATTTACTACGTAGTAAGCCCGGCAGTAAATACAGTGAGAGCGGTGCAAGACTAAGTGAGTTTTTTATGATAAAAAAATGGCTTAATCTAGCTGTCACTAGATTTAAAAAACTTAAGCCTCTTTTTGTATTTCTCGTTGTTTTACCAACAACGATTTCGGTAATCTACTTTGGAATTATTGCTTCCAAAGTGTATGTGTCAGAATCAACTTTTGTTGTTCGCTCTGCCAACAACCAAGCTACCATTAGCACTATGGGTTCTTTGTTGTCGAGTGTAGGGGTTAATAAATCAATTGACGATGCTTATAGTGTACAGAGCTACATTACTTCACGTGCTGCTTTACATACTTTAGAGGGTACCGTTGATGTAAGGGATTACTATAGCAAGCAAGGCGATTGGTTTAGTCGTTTTAACACCTTGCGTTTAAACAACAGTCAGGAAGCTTTCTACCAATACTTCCGTGAAAAAGTAAGTATTAGAGTAGATCCAGTTTCGGGTATTGCGACTTTACGTGTAAAAGCATATAAGCCTGAAGAAGGACAAGAGATTAACTCTCGCTTAATCTCAATTGCTGAAAACCGCGTAAATGAGTTAAATACTCGTGCGTTAAATGACGCTATTACCTTTGCTAAAAACAACGTTGAGCGTGCTCAAGAGTATTCGCTACAAACAGCCAAAGCTTTAATGGATTTTCGTATTGCCAACAAAATCTTTGATGTTAATGCGCAAACCCAAGCTTTACTACAACTAATCGAAAGTTTACAAGCTGATATTGTGAAAAACCAAGCACAAATTAGTCAGCTAAAAGCTTCAAGTCCTGATAGCTTACAAATTAAAACCCTTGAAAGTCGTAACCGTTCACTTGAACATGAAATTGAAGTGCAAATGCAAAAGATTGTCGGTGACGATTCTTCTTTAGTAGGGCAAAGCGTAGTTTATCAAAGACTAAGCCTAGAAAACTCTATGGCAGTTGAGCAACTAACAAGTGCGATTTCATCTTTACAAGCTGCTCAAGATGAAGCTATGCGTAAGCAGCTTTATCTTGAAGTAATTTCTCCAGCAAGTAATCCAGATGAAGCTGAATTACCTAATCGTTTCTATAACATTCTTGCAACCTTTATTATTGGTCTATTACTTTACGGTTTAACCAGTTTAATTATTGCAAGTGTAAGAGAACATAAAAATTAATTATGAACTATGGTAATAAAACTACTCTAGCGCAAAGCTTTGTCATTCAAGGTCGCGTGTTAAAAGCCCTGATTTTACGTGAAATAATTACTCGTTATGGACGTAAAAACATAGGTTTTATGTGGCTCTTTGTTGAACCTCTCATAATGACGCTGTTAATTGCGTTATTATGGGGTGAGTTGCGAGCTGGAAGTTTTTCCAATTTAAACATTATTGCCTTTACGATCACTGGTTACCCGCTAATGATGATGTGGCGTAATGCTGCTAATCGTGCAGTCGGTTCTATTGATGCTAATATCAGTTTGCTTTACCACCGTAATGTAAAAGTGGTAGATACAGTGTTAGCTCGTATGATCCTTGAGCTTTGTGGAGCGACAATTGCGCAAATAGTAATTATGGTTGCTCTAATCACTCTGGGGGTAATTGGCTATCCTGATGACATTTTCTACATGTTATTGGCATGGTTCTTAATGGCAATGTTTGCAATTGGTCTGGGATTAATTATTACTTCGATTGCAAATAAGTTTGAAGCTTTTGGTAAGATTTGGAGTACTTTTAGTTTTTTACTGATGCCACTGTCTGGGGTTTTCTTTTTCTTAAACTCAATTCCAGAGAACTTTAGAAGTTATTTATCTTGGTTACCAATGATTCATGGAACGGAAATGTTCCGTCATGGTTATTTTGGTGCGAGTGTAATAACTTTAGAAAATCCTTACTATCTGTTCTTTTGTGATTTAGTGATCTTAATGTTTGGTTTAGTAGCTATTAGAGTTATTAGTCGTAATATTAATCCTTAAACGAGGTGATTAGATGAGTGAAAAAGATTTAACTCCTCAAGTAGAGGAAAAAGTTATTGCTAAGAGTGAAGAAACTACTGAAGTAGCAGAAACAGCTAAAACTGCAGAAGCTTCTAAGACATCTGAAGAAACTACAGAGCTAGCAACTGTAACAACAGCTGCAACAACTGCGACAGTAGACAAGCAAAGCCAAACTGAACAAAAAGTTAAAGCAGAGAAAGATGAAGAACTTCAATTAGGTAAAGAAGCAAAGACTTCCGAGGACAAAGATAAGTCTAAAGAAGATAAAGACAAATCTAAACCTAAAGAAGATAAAGTCAAAGAGGATAAGGCTAAGTCCAAAGAAGACAAAGACAAGTCTAAACCTAAAGAAGAAAAAGACAAGTCTAAGGAAGATAAGGATAAGTCAAAATCCAAAGAAGACAAGGACACGTCTAAAGAAGACAAATCTAAACCTGTAGAAGAAAAAGATAAAGCAAAGGAAGAAAAAGACAAAACAAAAGCTGAAACAGCCAAAGCAAAAGAGGAAAAAGCTGTCTCTGCTGGAGAAATTTCAACAGTTGCTGAAGATCTTGATCCGCAAACTACACCAATGCTTAAAGTCTCGCATGTAAGTAAGAGTTATCGTACTCGTACTGGAACCAAGCAAATTCTTAAGGACGTTTCTTTCTCTTTAAAAAAAGGAGAAAAGATAGGTATCTTAGGAAGAAATGGTACAGGGAAATCGACTTTAATTCGTTTGCTCTCGGGAGTAGAAGCTCCTACTTCAGGAGAGATAGAACAAAGTATGAGCATTTCTTGGCCTTTAGCTTTTAGTGGGGCATTCCAAGGTAGTTTAACAGGGATGGATAATTTACGTTTTATCTGTCGTATCTACGGTAAAGATGTAGAGTATGTAAAAAACTTTACCGAAGAGTTTGCGGAACTAGGTGATTATCTCTATGAACCGGTTAAGTCTTACTCTTCAGGGATGAAAGCCCGTCTAGCCTTTGCTTTATCTTTGTCAATTGATTTTGACTGTTACCTTATCGATGAAGTGATTGCCGTAGGTGATTCAAACTTTGCAAAAAAATGTAAATATGAGCTGTTTGAAAAGCGTAAAGATCGTTCATTGATTCTGGTATCTCACAGCGCAAGCGCAATTAGACAATATTGTGATAATGCTTTAGTTCTTGATAAAGGTGAACTTCACAAGTTTGAAAATATTGATAAAGCTTATGATTACTACAACCAAATCATGAAGCAAAAATAATAAAAAGCAGAGCAAAGCTCTGCTTCTCTTTATTTAAGCCTCTTAAAATTTTGAAGTAGTGATAAACCTTAAGCCTCTTCAAAGTTTGTTTCGTGATAAATTTGAAGCTTATTAAAATTTTGAGAGGCAATAAACTTCATTTCTCACTGAGGAAGAGGACTAATAGTAAAAACTGTTTTACTGATAAGTTAGTTTTTATCTCCTTTGTCAGCTTATTAGCTATTCTCTCCGAGATAAAAGGGAATGCTTGGCAGGGTAAAGGCATAAGGTGGATTTAAAGTGGTAAAGAATTTTTTCACTGCATAATATTACCTTATCCTCTTTTCCCTGCTATAATTTGTTTTAATGCCAAAGCATTGCTTGGCTTAAAGAACACTCATTCGTTGAGAGTAACTTACTCCCACGTTTAAGATTACATATTGCTATACATTTATCTATTAGAAGATGTTAAAAAAAACTAAAAAGCTCTTAACTAAACCTAATATCTTTTTTAGGGATTATTTACTTAAGAAGTTTCCCATAAAAAATATTGAACAACCATTTGTTGAAAGTGAAGAGCCTCTTGTAGTAAACCTTAGTAGAAGGTTAGAAACCATTATTGAGAAGAACCTAGTTGAACAAACCAATGTAGATGTAGTGTTTACATGGGTAGATGGTAATGACTCATTTTGGAAAGATAAGTTTAGTTTATATTCAGGTGTAAGTATTAATGCACCGGCACTATTTGCTGCTGATCAAGCTCGTTTTGAAGATCATAACGAAATCTATTTTTCAGTGCAAAGTGTTTTAAAATTCTTACCTTGGGTGAGAAAGATTTTTATTGTTACAGATGGGCAAATACCAAGTTGGTACAATAGCTCATATCCTTATAAAGATAAGGTAGTACTTGTGGATCATCAGGATATTATTCCTACCCAATATCTGCCAACCTTTAATTCGCATGTAATTGAAGCTTTTTTATATAAGATCCCAGATCTCAATGAAAACTTTATCTATTTTAACGATGATGTTTTTGTTGCTCGTGAACTTAACAAGTCTCACTTTTTCCAGCCAAATGGTTTAGCTTCACTTTTTCTGACTGATAAAAGTTTAAAACAGATGCGTGCTCGTGGGAAACTCACAGCTACGCTTGAAGCTTCATACAATAGCTTACAACTTTTACAAGGGGACTACGAGATCAGTATTGACTCCCCAACTGTACATACTTATTTCCCATTAAAAAAGAGTATGTATGAGTTAGCTTGGCAAAAATATGGTGATGAGATTAGAAAGTTTCTCCCAGCAAAAATTAGATCCAAACAAGATCTCAATATGGCTACTTTCTTAGTACCTTGGTTAATGTATTTAGAGGGCAAAGCGAGTATTGGTTTTGATGCGTGTTACTATTTTAATATCCGCTCAAACCATAGTTTGTTTATTTATCAAAAACTCCTCAATGGTAAACGTACAGGGATTTTACCACACTCATTTTGTGCTAATGATTTTCATAGTAAAGAAGAAATCCCGAACTATAGAGAGAACTTGCTCGCGATGTTAAAGAAATTCTATCATAAAGATTAAGATGGTTAAACTGAGAAAAAAATTTAGAAAACTTCTAAGAGATCCCAAGCTCTTTCTTAGTGACGCATGGCAAAAGCATTCGAGACAATTGTTAAAACTTTTGCCATACAAAGCAAGAGGTAAGTACAAGTACTCTCTAGTCGTTGCTTGTTACAATGTTGAAAAGTATTTAGATAGCTTTTTTACAAGCCTCAAAGAGCAAAGACTGGACTTTAAACGTCATCTCCAAGTTATTTGTGTTGACGATGGCTCTACTGATAACACTGCCAGTATTATTCAAAAGTGGAGCAAACTCTACCCAAAAAACATTTTTTACTACCATAAAGAAAATGGGGGAGTAGCTTCTGCGCGTAATCTAGGGATCGAGCAAGTAATCCATCCTTTTGTTACCTTTGCTGATCCTGATGACTTTTTTCATCCAAATTACTTTAAATGTGTGGATGATTACTTACGTACTCACAGTAATACCGCGTTAGTGGTTAACAACCTTCATTTTTTCTATGAAAAAGATGGGATTACCAGTGACAGCCACCCTTTAAAGTTTCGTTTTAAAGAAGCAGTAAGTGAGTTTAGGGGGCATGAGCTAGATAACTTTTTTACTATGGGAGTAAACACTGGAGTTTTTGCAAGTAGGATCATTAAAGAAGAAAAACTACAGTTTGATCCTCGCGTTAAACCAACGTTTGAAGATAGTAAGTTTGTTGGAGAGTTTTTACTTCACTGTACAAATGATGATAAAGTAGCGTTCTTACGTGACGCTATTTATTTTTATCGTAAAAGAGCTGACGGTAGTTCACTTATTGACACAACTTGGACAAAGAAAGAGAAGTTTGGTGACTGTTTAGAGTTTGGTGATTTAGCTTTGTTACAAACCTACCAAGACAAACTTGGCTATGTCCCTAAGTTTGTTCAGCGTATGGTACTTTACAACCTCTCTTGGTTTTTTAAAGCGCTGTATAACTCTGATGAAAGAGTAAAGTTTCTTAGTCAAGCAGAAAAAGAGAGAAGCTTGTCTTTGTTAGAGCAGATCTTTACTTACATAGACTATCAAACGATTGTTAGTTTTGAAATTAACAATCTCTTTTACTTTTTCAAAAGTGGTATTCTTGGGAAGTTTAAGCAAGCGCAGTTACCGCAAACTTATGTTTATGTAGAAAAAGTAGATCGTGCCAAAGAGCAATTGCAACTAACTTACTTTACTTACTTTCCGCAAGAGCAAGTTAGCTTTAGTTTTTGCCAGCAAGAGCAAAGAACGGTTTTACCATTACACAGTAAAACTGTAACGCATATGTTGCTCGATCAACCTTTTGTCTATGAAAAGCGTTTTTGGTTACCTTATGCGCAATTGGAGCAAGCGGTAGGAGAGCCAAAAGAGCCAAAAGAGCAAAAAGAGCTTAAAAGCGAATTAGCTCATGCTAGTAGACAAGAGCAGATCCAAGAGCAGATCCAAGAGCAAGAGTTACAAGTTACGGTTAATGGTAAACCTGCTGTGCTAGTTATTAAAGGTAAGCATTACCATGCTCTAGTAACAGTGCAAGAGATTTTAACGGAATTAAAACCACATGCGCGTTATGCTAATAAAGACATTTGGATCTTTATTGATCGTCACAGTAATGCTGATGATAATGCAGAACATCTTTGTCGTTATGTAAAAGAGCATCATCGAGAGCAAGAGTACTACTTTGCTTTAGAAAAAGATACTCCAGATTGGCAGAGATTAGAAGCAGAGGGTTTTAACCTCTTGGCTTTTGGTTCAAATGCTTTTAAACAAAAATTAGCGCAAGCGGACAAGATAATAAGTAGTAACATTGATGGTTACATTAGTGATTACTTTGGGGATAACTACAACTTAAGTAAAAAACTTGTATTCTTACAGCACGGGGTAACCCATAATAACTTGTCCAAGTGGCTCAATAGCAAGAAAGGGATTGCTTGTATAACTGCAGCTACACCTGCCGAGTATGATTACTTAGTTAAAGACTATGGACGCTTTTTCTTTACAGACAAAGAAGTCAAACTTACAGGTTTTCCTCGTCATGATAGTCTGCTTAAAGGTAATCAAAGAGGCAAGAAAACTATTTTAATTATGCCAACTTGGCGTCAAAAAATAGTTGGTACCAGCTTTAAAGGTAGACAAGAACGTACGGTAAACCAAGAGTTTGCGCAAAGTCAATTTGCGCAATGCTGGCGTAACTTCTTGCATAGCAAGCAGTTAAAAGAGTTAGCTGTAGACCAAGGATACAAAGTTATTTTTGCTCCGCATATCAATATTGCACCTTACTTGGAAGAGTTTGCTTTACCGGAGTATATCCAAGCTTGGGATATTCGTACCAGTAAGGTTAAAATCCAGCAACTGATGCAAGAAGCACAGATTTTAATCACAGACTATTCTTCGGTAGCATTTGATTTTGCTTTACTAGAAAAACCGGTGCTTTACTATCAATTTGATCAAGAAGAATTCTTTAGTGGCTTGCATTTAAGCGCGGGGTATTTTTCTTATGAAAAGGATGGTTTTGGACCAGTGGTTTATAATCTTGAGCAACTCTTACAAGAGTTACAAGCAACCATAGCTAGAGGTGGAGAAGTTGAAGAAGTTTATGCTAGTCGCATAGAAGAGACTTTTCCGTTTAGGGATGGGCGATGTTGTGAGAGAGTGTATCAAGTGGTAAAAGAGCTTGATCACAATGTCTATTAAATATTGTAAAATCCTTCATGCTAATAAGCGTGAAGGATTTTACAATATTTTTTTATATGATTTGATTGATAGTTTAGCCGTTACCCCGAAGGTTCAGCAGTAATGTAAAACAATCTTTCGTATTTTGTATAATCTTCGGTAAAAATTATTAACTAAAATTAGTTACTATATGCAAGCTTTCTTAAGGTATCGTAAGCTCTTAATTGATCAGAGTCCGCACCAGAGTGATTAAAATAAGTTAGTACTCTTCTTGCATGCCCATAATTTGAGCGATCAACATATCTCATTGCTAAAACTAGAACAGCTTTATTTCTTGTATAAGCATCTAAAGAATAGTCACGCATCATTGATTCTAGTTCAGAATCTGATAGACTAACCTTTTGAATATTATTTTGATAGGTGTCTGATGTTGTTTTGCCAATAGCTGGTTTGATAGTATATGTATTTAAAGATAAGGAACTATCGAGTTTCGCAGTGGCTAAACTAACAGAAGCTAAAGTTACTAATGTAACTAATAAAACTTTTTTGAAAATATTCATATATAGGGATTCCCGAAATTGATCATTTTCTTCTAAATAAATTACTAAATAACATTAGGTTACCTCGATTTCTAGCAGGGCAGACTGCCCTGCTAGAAATCGATTGTTGACTTAATGTAAAAGTAAGAAATTTAATGATCTTTAATCATTAGCTTCTTCTTTGTTCGGGAATCCCTACATATAGTGAAAAAAATTAAAGTTTTTTAAACTTAAAGTAGTGTGAACACAGTGGATATTTTTAATTTGATATAGCTGAAATAATTAATGCGCGAGATAGAATAGAGCAGATATTGTTATAGGTCCATAATCTATTTGAAATAAAATGATGGGAAATATAGAAAATTAAATAATGAACGTGAAAAATTAAGCTATTTTTGTTTGTTGAGTTTTAAGAGAATAATGTTGAGCGATAAAATACTTTACTTAAAAAGTGTTAAGTACTTACCCATATAAAAATATATTGCTGGTTATTAATACTCTAGGTTTTAAAAGCAAATGCCTTTAAAAGTTTCCTCTTTCTGTAGTAATGCTTGTCTTTTATTCTAAAATCCCCTCAACATATTGGTCGAGGGGGATAAACCGTTTTGGTTATTTAAAATATGAAAGCATATAACTTATTTAATTTAATTCTAATTTATGAGTTTTTTCGTACACTATCTGTCTTAAATTAATATAATTATTTATTAATGATATTAAAAGTTAAATATTTGTGAGTGAATAAGATAAACGGTAAATTAGGTTTAATAGAGGAGTTGTCAATATAGGTATTTTTATAGTGAAAGTTGTTAATAGTCAGCTAAAAACTTTTTTAAGATATTGTAAGTTTCTACTTGACTAGGAGTAGCAGAGTAAGGATTAAAAGAACTCAATGTATATTTTGCTTGTGAATAATTTGAACGATCAATATATCTTATAGTTAAAAGTAATACCGCAGCACTTCTTACATTGCCACTCTGAGAGTAGTCGTTAATTACCTGCTGTAATTGACTATCTGATAGACTTCCTAAAGTAACTTGTTGATTCTGAGAACTACCAATAACAGGCTCCCAGTGAAACTTATCAAATTTAGCTGTCGCTAAATTAACAGAAGCCAATGATATCAATGTAGCTAATAAAACTTTTTTAAAAAGATTCATATCATTTTTCCTTAACTAAAAAGTTAAAACGCGTTTTAAAACATAAAATAAGCAACCATTTTGTACAAATAATTTGTACAAATAAGTAACTCAATATCTTATTTATAATTACCCTATAAAAACGGAGAATGTAAACTTCTATTTTTATTTTTATGCCAGGAATAAAACTATTCTTCAAATAGTCTTAGTTTACTATATAAACTTGGAACTTTATTTTTCCATGTAACAAAATCACTTTCTCTAAATTCAGAATTTAAGAAAGTACCTTGAGCATATTTAACAGAAGATAAGTTCCAGTCATTAAGATTAGTTGAAAAATGAGTAAATGCAAACATATAGTTGAGAATTACGGCATTAGAAACATTCCATTGGCTTAAATCAGAGTAAAAATTATAGGCCCATGCAAATGTGGCAAAGAAGCTTCGCACATTAGATACTTTCCATTTACTTAAATCTGAAGTAAATTTTTCTGCTAAAGCAAAAGTAAATCTCATATTAGTAACATTAGAAACGTCCCAATTACTTAAATCAGAATTGAACTCTCTAGCTTGAAAAAATGTGTAGTTAAGATCTTCAACATTAGATACATTCCATTTGCTTAAATCACCGGCAAATGATTTTGCTCCTGCAAATGTTGAATTCAAACTAGTAACCCTCTCTGTATTCCAATTTGAAATGTCAGAGTTGAAATTTATTGCTAGCATAAAGGCACCATGCATATTTGTAACGTTGGAGGTGTTCCAGTTGCTAATATTAAAATCAACTAAGGAGCAGGCAAAAGTGTACCCTAAGGTTGTTACATTTCTAGTGTCCCAACGAGAAATGTCAATATTGTAGCTAAATGGAGATTTACATACTGAATAGTTAGAGTCAATTTGAACCACATTTAGATTTTTAAAATCTTCTTCTTTGAACTTATCTTTTTCAATTACATCAAATTCACCAGAAAAAACATGATTTAGATCTTTGATCTGTGAGACATCTATAAAATTTAGATCAATTCTATCTCTTAGTTTATTGTAATCTAGGTAATCAGATATAAACAGCTTAAGATCGCTTGATTTAGTAAAGATAAATTTTTCTTTCACCTTGCTAAGATCTTTACCATAAAGTTCACCCAATTGTTCTCTGCTATAAATGGGATTTATAAAAGTTTTAGGCTTACTCTTTTCAAAATGTTTATATACAAAGTAACTTCCGATTGATAAAGTTACAGTAATAAAAGTACTGGTAAGTATTGTTTTTAGTTTTTTTGACATAGGATTATTACTATAATTAGGTAACCTCAAGATGAGAGAACGAAATAATTAATGTAGAAATTTTAATTTATTAAAAAATAAAACCTATCTTCTAGTAATTCTTCGTAAAGTTTTGGTGAAATTTTATCCTTTAATTTATAGAAATACTTTTCGTCTGCCATGGTATTTCTAAGCATTCCAGTTACGCTTTTTATAGAAATAAGATTCCAATTATTTAAATATACAGAGAAACCTATTTGTCCAGCAAACATAAAATCAGAATGTTCTAATTTAGATACGTTCCAGTCTCTTAAATTAGCATATGTAGCGAGCGTCCCTGCAAACATAAAAGACATATTGGTAACATTACCCACATCCCAATACGTAATTTCATAAGGAGCCATTTCGTTTCCTAAAAAAGTTCCCTTCATTTCTTTAACACCAGATACATCCCATTGACTTACATCAATATCAAAATTTCCACATGCAAAAGTTCCGTTTAATTTTTCTATCTTGCTTAGTTTCCATGTACTAATACTTATTTTGTGTATCTTGTCTACAGTATTATTACAGTTAAAGTAACCTAAACCCTTGTAGTAAGTGTACTTATATTGTTCATTACTGGGAAGAAGTTCATATTCTTCTTTAGATATATAATTATTTTCTCCAGAAAAAACGTAGTTTAGATCTGTTAATTTAGAAATGTCAATAAAATTTAGGTCAAGTCTAGCCTTTTCGTTATCATGGTATTTAACGTAGGAATCTATGAATTTTTTTAATGATTTGCTGTTAGTAAAAACAAATTTTTTACCTTCGTAAGCAAGATTTTTTCCATATAATTCACCTAGAGAAGAATCGTAGGTTACATCTGTATAAACATTGCTAATGTTGTCGTAGGCATACAATCCACCAACTGATAAAGCTAATGAAATTGCTATAGTTGTTGCTATAGTTTTTGTTGTCATGTGTGTATTTAGATAGTTAATGAGTGTTTTAGTTTTATGGTTGAGCAGTTTAAGTCTACTTAAAAGTTATATATAACGATATGTGATTACTTGTAAGTTTTGAGCAACATTTATAAAGAGACTTTATAAAATCTTTTTAAGGAGCTATCTATATGTGGAGAATGTAATCAATTTTTTTAAAATAAGACAAATTCATGAGTTAAAAACTTACAAATGTAAGCTTAGATTTTTGTTGCACATTTATGGAGACAGTTCATGCACACCTAATAGAACCGCTCCCTAAAAAAATTAGAGGTAAGTAATTCCTACATTTAATAGGTTAATTCAGCGTCTAACTCCAAAATTATTCAACTATAAACATATATAAATAATTTAAAATGATAGTTGTCGTCTAAAAAAGTATCCAATCTACCTATCGTTTTTTAGGGTTAGCTTCATATTTATATAAATCATCTTCTGAATAGTTTTTATTAAATTCTAGCTTATTGTATAAGCTTGGAATTTTATTTTTCCAATTATATATATCAAATTCTCGAAATTGGGAATTGAAGAATGTTTTCTCAGCATATTCAACAGAGGATAGATTCCAAAAATTTAAGTCAGTTCTGAAGTTAGTAAATGCAAACATCCAGCTAATAGTATAAGCTTTAGAAGTATTCCATAGACTTAAATTAGAGTAAAAACTAGAAGCGCCATAAAATGTAGCTAAGAAACTTCTTACATTGGATACGTTCCATCTGCTAAGGTCAGAAGTAAATTTTTCAGCAATAGCAAAAGTAAATTTCATATTTTTAACGTTAGAAACATTCCAATTGCTTAGGTCAGAATTGAATACTGTTGCCATGAAAAATGTATAATCAAGATATTCAACATTTGATACATCCCATTTACTTAGGTCACCAGCAAATGATCTTGCTCCGGCAAAAGCTGAAAATAGATCTGTGACTTTACTTGTATTCCAATTTGAAATGTCTCCATTAAATTTAAGAGCTAACATGAAAGTACCTTGCATATTTGTAACTTGAGATGTATTCCATTTGCTAATACCAAAATCAACAGATGAGCATGCAAAGGTACTTCTTAGGTCAGTTACATTACTAGTATCCCAACGGGAGATATCAACTTTATGATTGAATGTAGATTTACATACTGAATACTTATCTCCATTTTTAATTTTTGGTAAATCTTGAAGACCTTCTTTTTTTAATTCCTCTTCAGTGAAACCAGAGACATCTCCTGAAAATACGAAATTTAAATCTTTAATATTTGATATATCTATAAAGTTTAGATCTACTACCTGTCTTAATTTATTGTCTTCTAAGTATTGTTTAATAAAGGATTTGAGGGCTTGAGAGTTAGTAAAGACAAATTTTTCTTTAGCTTGGCTAAGGTTTGTACCATACAGCTCACCTATTTGTTCTTTGCTATAGATCGGGTTTATAAAAGTTTTAGGTTTATTTTTGTAAGCAAAATAACTTCCGATTGATAAAGTAGCAGTAATTAAAGCGCTAGCAATAATAGTTTTTAAATTGTAGGACATAATTCTTTACCATTATTCTGTCTTATTTTTGTTATTGTAATTATGTGAGATTTACTGGAATTTGAATAAACTTTTGTATATATTAGGGGAAATTTTAGCTTTCCAAGTTTGGTAGTTACTTTCTTTCATAGATGTAAGAGAAAAGATACCTTTTGCACTTTTTAAAGAAGATAGATTCCAGTCATTTAAATTCTGATCAAAAAATAAACTTGAGCTAAACATATAGTCTGCATGTTCTAGTTTAGAAACATTCCAACTTTCTATACTATTACTTGTATTTAAGGTCATTTTAAACATGTAAGACGTATTTGTTACATTGCCAACATCCCAATAATTAATTCCTTCAGGAACAAGTAAGTTAAAAGCAAAAGTAGCTTGCATTTCTTTTACATTTGATACATCTAATTGACTAAGATTGATAAAGAATCTCTGGCACATAAAAGTACCATTTAACTTTTCTACTTTACTTAAATCCCATAATGAAATGTCTATGTTATATATTTGTTGCTTTTTACTTCTATCACATTTTAAAAAGCCTAATTCTCCAAAATCAGAATAAGAAGATTGTTCCTCTTTTGTAAGAGCTTCATATTCCTTTTCAGTAATTTGAGAATAATCTCCTGCGAAAACAAAATTTAAATCAGTTAATTTAGAAGTATCGATAAAATTTAGATCAAGACTAGCTTTTTTATTACCGTGGTATTTGACGTAAGCTTCAATAAATTTCTTTAAAGAACTACTAGAGGTAAATACAAATTTCTTTCCGGTATAAGCAAGATTTTTCCCATACAATTCACCAAGGGAAGAATCATAAGTAGCATCTGTGTAAACGTTACTAGCTTTATCATAAGCATATAATCCGCCTGCAGATAAAGCTAGGGTAACTGCTACAGTGGTAACTATAGTTTTGATTTTTGTTGCCATACGTATAGATTAAGTAGTTGATGAGAGTTTTAAATTAAGGTAGTTTAAGTCTATGGTGAGTATTAATAAACCAAAGTTTAATAAAGATAGTTATTTATTAATTACTTCATTAATAAATAATTCATTGTAATTTTTGAATGAAAGTTTATCTTTCCAGCTATAAACTTCATTAAAGCTCATTGCCGAAGATTTGAACATTGCAAAAGAATTACGTAATGAAGCTATATCCCAAGTATTTAAATCTTGTTTAAAGCTACGCGCACCCATAAACATAGCGAAGGTATTTTGTACTTTGCTTACATTCCAGCGACTAATGTCAGCATTAAACTCTACAGCAGAGTAGAACATGTAAGACATGTCTCTAACATTACCGACATTCCAATTAGATATGTCTTGGTTAAATTTAGTAGCACTATCAAAAGCCCCTCTCATTGTAGTAACATTACTTACATTCCATTTTGATAGATCACTATTGAATGTAGGGTGAAGCGCAAAAGTATATTGCATTTCTTTTAAATTAGCGACGTCCCAGTTGCTAACATCAGGCTCATATCCCCCACAAATAAATGTCATGTTTAGATTCTGTACATTGCTAACATTCCATTTAGAGATATCAATTTTTTTAGGAATGTATTGTTGATCTGCTAAACAATGTATATAACCAAAACCTGATAGGTAATAGTATTTAATTTTCTTTTCCCCATCACTGTAATAAATACCTAATTGATCGAATTCAGAGGATCTGAGTACATCAAATTCTCCAGCTAATACATAACTTAAATCTGTGATATTTGAAACATCAATAAAATTCAAGTCAATGATCTTATCTGGCTCATTTTCAAATTGAGAAACATAGTTTTTGATAAACTCTCTCAAAATAAATTTATCTGTAAAGACAAAGGTCTTGCCCATATTTGCAATGTCTTTACCATATAATGAACCTAAAGAGGAGTCGTAATATACATCAGTGTAGGTGTTGTAAGCTTTAGCTAACTTTTTATATATTGGGTTAGTAATAAAGAGACTAAGCAAAGTACTTGTGGTAAATAAACCTAGCATAAACAAGCCTCTTCGCTTTATATGCTTAGTTGTTCTTTTAAACTGTTTATTTAATTCAGTAAAATCTTCAAGATTGAACTTTTGCTCTTTCAGAATTTCTTGAACTTTTGCAACTCTTTGTTCTTGTTTAGTTACAGTATCCTTGGCATACTCATTTTCAAGTTGTGCCTCGTTAAGCTGTCTTAATTGCTCTAGGTACTTTGTATAAAATTCATTTTGTGGTTGTAACAGATCTTTAAATTCTGCTACTAAGGTTTTATCTTGCTTCTTTTGCAAGATCTTGGTAGTGTTTTCTACAATCGTACGAAACTTTTCTCCAAAACCTGCAGTAAAGATTTTAGTTTTTTGCTGGTATTGTTCTTTAAAGTTCTCGACTTTGTCTTCAAAAAGAATTAAATTCTCTAAGATCTCAACTTTCTCTTGAGTAGTTAACGAAGTATTAGTTGGATCTTTAATTTGATTTCGAAGAGCTTTATTTCTTTCTAAAAGAAGATCAAGATGTTGATAAATTTGCTCTGAGTGGATCATGTTAGGTTAAAAAATTGCTTACTATAAAAGGAGAATTTTGTTATTAAGAAAATTATCCCCAAGTTAACTAATAGTAAGGAGAACGTTTATACTACGAATAAATTATTCCAAATAAGAATATAGCAAATATTATAAGAAGTAATATCTTGCCAACACGTTGGTTACTTTCGTCATTAGCGCTCTCTACAGCTGATTGAGTTTTTTCTTCTTCAGATTGTGTAGAAGATTGCTGCGCACTATTAATTACAGAGTCGTCTTTTTGAGATGCAGTTTCTGTATTTTGTTCTGAAAGCTGTTGCTCAACTCTTGGTTTTGTTGTTTCTGTTGTATGAGAACTTGTATCAGCTGCTGTATCTTCTTCAACTTTGGCTACATCTGCAGTAGCAACTTGCTTATCTTTCTCAATACTTTCAGCTTTCTCAGTACTTACAGCTAAACCATTATGTTTTGAGGTTAGAAATATGATTTTTTGCATTAAATCTTTAACCTTAGCCTGTTCATATGCTAGTTGTTTTTCAAGTAGAGTGATTTTTTCTTTGTCTGCAGATGAAGTTTGTGGGGTTTGCTCTACAAGCATTTGCTTGACATAATCACGAGATAACTCTTCAGTTCTCATTTTTAGGTCATAGATTTCAGCATTTAACTGCTTGATTGTTTCTTTTAACTCATCTACGTTCTTGGTAGCTAGAGCTAGTTCTTTCTTCTCTGCTAAGTGACTACGTACTAAAGTATCAATTAAGTCAGAGTTATGTTTATTGTTTACTTTGCTTAGAAGTAAAAGTTGATTAAATTCATTTAAGCTTTCTTCAATAAGAGTTTCTAACTCATTTTGCTCTTTTGCAGTTAAAGTAGAATTAGATGATTTTGTTGAGTTAATTGAACTTGTTGAGCTAGTGAGATCGGTAGAGCTGTTTGTACGTTCCACTACAGCTTGTAATGAAGTTTTAATCTCATAGATATGAGTATAGAGCTTTTCTAAATCTTGTTGAATTGTCGAGACAGATTGTGTCATAGTTTAGTTTGAAGATAAAAGTTAGAACAATAAAGCCGAAAGCATAAAGGCTAAGAAAAATCCTAGGATAATAATTATCCCCGCAGTAATAAAGGTTCTTTTTCTAATAAGCTTGTGTTGCTTTAGAGTAGCTATAAGTTTTTCAGGATTATCATTTGGTAAATGATATTGTGAAAGTAAAGTTTGGAGTTCACGAACTTTGGTGTTTGTCGCAGGAGATGATTCTAGGTTAGAAGCTCTTTGTACGATCTCCTGTTGGTGCTGTGCAAACTGGCGTTCAGTTTGCGTTAGCTCTTGTAAAAGATTGTCTTTGTCTTGATTTACCGGTGGAACTTTTAAATTAACTTTGTTAGCTAGCTGGGTAAATCTTTGCGTAGCTTGAAAGTATTGTTGACAAAGTTCATGGTATTGTTGTTGAGTAGCTTGTTGGATTTGCTCATAAGCATGTTCAAGCTGATCTATCTGGGATTTCATATAAACCATCCATATGGTAATGGTAATTTAGAGAAAAGTTTTTGTTTTAACTTTAAACGGTTAACTAGGGCAATTAAATTAAGGTTAGCAGACCTAAGATTTTTTACGGATAACTCTTAATTTTATGGATAAGTCTTAATTGTATGGAGGACTCTTAAGTTTTTATCTCTCTTATCTCAATAAAGATCGTAAAACTTTACCTGAGGTAAATAAAAAGAGTTAAAACCATTACTATGGGTAAATAAAAAGCTAGTTAAAGAGCTATAGGAGCTCTTTAACTAAACTTTGTTTACTGCATTAGAGGTAAGGGTTGATTTACCCTAATGAGAATTTAGAAGATTTGATCAATAACTAGTTAATTGCTATTCAATTTCTTAATTAGAAAGAGCAGTGTTTAGTAATCTCTCTAAGCTTTCTAACTGATCTTTAACTTGATTTATAGTTTTAGAACTTGCACCTTGTGGATCCATATATTTTGTACGATCAAATAATGAACCATCGTTTAAAGTATGTAATGCTGAATAAATTTCTAGTAGCTGGTTATCATCAACAAGCTCACTTGTTGGTGTCATACTAAGACCATCTTCAGCAACACTAGAGATGCTATTTTTTATTTTTGTAAGTTGGTTGTAGACAGCATTTACTCTTGCTTTAAAATCAGTTAGGTTATATTCCTTATCCCCAGGGAAACTAAAAGCTAGTAGTTTTTCTTTGTTTTGTTCGAAATCCGCATAATTTCTTTTGAATTCGTCGACCGTATTCTTGTCTAAAGTATGCTTTTGTACAGCTGGAGTCTCAAGGTTTTTGATTTCTTGTACTTGACTAACTTGTTCAGTTGAAGAAGTTGTAGTTTTTGGACTAGAGCCTTGATCCATAAAGAAGAACCAGTAAGCTAAAAATGCTAATGCTGTAATTAAAACCCCAATGATAAAACTCAGAATTAGGTCTACAATGCCAGCAGATCCTTTACTTTGTTCTTCAATGTAGTTTTCTATATCATTAAGCTTTGGATCAGTTTTGCTTCGGATAATATTTTTATCAGATAGCACTTGGATAAAATTATTTTGAGCAGTAAATCGGCTTATATTTTGTTCAAGCTTATATTTGGCTTGTTCAAGCTCTTTTTTACTTTGCTCAAAAGATCTATGCTCTTGTTCAAGTTTATTTAACAAGTCTTTCTCGTTAAATTTACCATCAACAACAAAAGCCTCTAGCTTTGTAAAAGCTTCTTGAACGGCAAAAATATCTTGCTTTTCAGCAGCTGCGATTTGTACTTCGGCAAGTTTATTTAATATGAGTCTGTAATTTTTATTTAAAGAAGCAAATTTATTTTCTTGCAGCTCAATAGTGTTTTGATTTTGTTTACTTAATGCTTCAAGTTCTGCTTTTGTCTGTTCAAGACGTTGGATGTTTAAACTTTGCGTGCTATTTTTCTCAGTTAGATCATTGATCTTGCTATCACGCTCTGCAATTTGTTGCGAGGCGTTAGCGTTAAGGTTTTTAATTTCTTCTTTTCTTTCTTGATCTAAGCGATTTAAGCTAACCCCTAAGGCAATAGTTTTTTTCTTGTTCTCAACAAAAGTTTCACCAACTAAAGTAGAGGTTAATACATTAATTGGTACACGTGGACCATCAACATAATCGGTAAAGGCAGCTTGGTCAAAAACAAAGTACACTTCTTGGAACTTGAACATTAGATCAGAGTTCACAAGTACAGCTAGCGCACGAGCAATTGCATTATTGTCTTGACTAGCGTCAACAATTAATGGTTTTCCTGCTGGCCAAGAGTTAAGTAGTTTACTTTGACTTAAATCAGCCATTACGCCAATTTCAGTTTGCTTGATACGATCAAATAGACTATCAAGTTGCTCAAGTTTAGTTGCAAATTCTTCGCTTGGTAAACCTGCAAGTTGTGAGAGGTTACCGGTAAAACGATCTTTACCATTGTCTTCTTTTACAAGTTTTTCACGTAAGAAGTTATTGAACTCATACAGTTGACGTAAGATAAGGTCGTTAGCAACTTCATTGTTTAACTTGATATTAGGTTTGGTAAAGATAAATGAACCACCGTAGTTACCTGGACGATCACCTTCTGTTTGTAAAGTAGGTTGGTAGATACCTAGGAAGTAACGTACATCTTTATATTCAATGATTTTACTTGTAGGTTCTTGTTTAGTTGCGTAAGGCGCTAGCTTAACACTCACACGTAAAAAACCTTTACTAGCTAGACGATTTGGATCGGCTAGTAGCTTAGTAATATTATTTTGTGGTGGAGCGTCCATGTTAGATTTGATTTCTAAATTAGCGTTATTGCTAATAAAAGAACGAAAATCATCATCTACAAGAATCTGATGTCCTTGGTTAGCAACATTAAAACCCCAGTTAAAATTTCTAAAAATATTTGATGTCGACATAAAAAATTATTGTAAATTCTTGTGGATGTTGATAAATAGGTTTAATAAGCTAAGGGCACAATGAGCACGGTATAAGTAGAATGCTTGGCTGTCATTTTCTACATTTTTACTTTTCTCACTAATCGCAGTAAAAATTTGCCCTGGAGAGCTAGAAATTAAACGCTTTAAATTAGATTCAGGTAATTGATTTAACAGAGGTAAGATCTTTTTACCATAATCTGAGGCAACGAGTGCTTGCTCTATTTGCTTACGCATTGCCAGTTGATCACTGCTATCTCCCTCTAACTGGGTAAGCACGTCAACCGTGATAAAATCTTTAAATGTAAAGTAGCTATTTAAAGCTAAAGCCTGTAAAAATTGGTTTTTCTTAGGTACTTGATTGAAGTAGTAACCAAGATCAGCGTTAGCTAAACCATGGGTAAAAGTAAACGTACGGTTTACTTGAGCTAAAACCCCAGGAAGTTCACTCGCAAAGTTTAAACGCCCAAAAAGTTTTTCTTGTACTTGTCTACTATCGTAGTTACCTGAAAGTAGAGTTTGTTCAACTTTAGTAAAAAAGTTTTTTGCTTCTGGATTGCTATTAAACTTAGTTAAATCAAAAGCTTTAGCTTCTTGACTTTTATTTGCAAGAGCAAGAACATAGGTATAAGCGCTATCAAGAGTTGGCTCTTCAACACTTGGTGGTGTCGTACTAGGTTGTGCGGTTAAAGTAGGTACTCGTCCTAGTGCTTGACGAAGTTCATCTTTATAGCGAGTAATCTTCTCTCTTAACTTTTTGTTTTCTAAGTCAGAGTTAGATTTGTGATTGTGCAGTAGAGACTTTAAGCTCTCAACTTCTTTTTTGCTCTGTAACAGCTCTTTGGAGGCTGCTTGTTTGTCAACACTAAGAATGTGATTTTCTTTTTGTAAGCTTTCAATACGACTATTGAGGGTTACTATCTGTTGACGGCTAGCTTGGAAATCTTCAATAGTACGTTTTCTTTGTTTGATGCTTTCTTCTTGCTCTTTGATTAACGCTTTGTGTTTTTTCTCAAGCTCACTTAAAGCTGTAGTGAGGTGATTGATGCGTTGCTCAATAGTGTAGATATTTGCTTCTTTAGCTTTGAGTTGCTTTTCATGATTGTGCTCTTGCTGACGAAGCTGTGCCTCAAAAGAGTTACGTAACTCACTAGAGCGTTCATTAAAATAACTTTTAATTTGCTCTACTTCACGATCCTTTTTATCTCTAAACTGTTTCTCAAGTTCACGTTTGTGTTCATTGAGCTCAATTCCTTTATGTTCAAGTTCTTTTTTAAGCCCAGTGTTTTCTTGATTGAGTTTAGTCAGGATATCGTCAAAGTTTTTATAAGAGTTTTTTAGTTTTTGTATTTCTTCTTGATGAGTACTTTCAAGACGATCAAGTTTATTTTTTACTTCTTGGTAGCTACGAGTTAATTGCTCGTTAATTTTTTTGCAGTTGTTGAGCTCTTGAGCACCTTTATCCTTTTCTTTTTGTAAGGCTTGAATAGTATCGTTAGATACGCGTAATTTGTTTGCGACTTGATCACGCACTTCACTAAGAGATTTTTCCGCATTATGTAAAGCTTGCTGACTTTTCTTTAAGCTTTGTCTCTCTTTGTCTAACTTACGCTCAAAATCCTCATTTTGTAAGCGTAAAGCTTCTTTAATTCCTCGATCAAGTTGATTGTTGAAGTTATTTTGTAACTTCTCAAACTTAGCTTTTTCTTCATTGAGGAGTTCTTGAGATTTTTCTAAAGCTGCTTTACAAAAAGCATCTTTTTCCTCAATAAGTTTTTCTGCTTTGCTCTTAGTTTCACTAACTAAAGAAAGCATGCTTCTTTTGGTTAGGTCTTCAATAAAAGACTGGATGTAGCTAAAGAAGTTCCCACTATTTCCTTCGCGTTTTAAACCTTGAAGAATAGTATCTTGGTGGACAAGGAGATATCCTTTATCATGGTTTTTAATTTCCGTAATTACTTCTTGGTTTGCGGTCAAAATAATTAGAGGAAAAATATTTAGCGCATTACTTATTTCTAGAGCTTGGCTGAGGTTTGCGAGGGTAATACAACGCTCTTCAATTGAAGCTTGTTCGTTAAGCAAAATAACTAGCTTGTGTTGCACATTGCTCTTTAAAGAGCTAGCGTAGGTAGTTTGGTTTAACTGGTAGTTAGTAAAGAGCTCTTGATTTAGTTGATTAAGATCAAGGCTTTTAAGGTTAGAGGCATAACGTTCCCCAACGACAATTTCTTGTTCAAGGAAAGCAGCGCTAATCTTTTCTAAAGCATAGAATGCTTTGCGGTAACTTGCTCCCGCAAGACTGCCTTGGCAACAGAAAAAACTACCATAAAAGTTACCAGGACGATTTCCTTGGATTTGTTTAATAGAGTTAAAAAGAGTTATTCCAAAGTAAATCTTTTCGTTAAACGAGAACGAAGAAAGGGTATAGATTGCTGGATCTGGGGTTACTTTTGGATTAGGCAAGAGTTTGCCAATAAGTGGGAGGTCTAGGTGTTCAACTATTTGCTTTTTGAGTTGTTCAGGGTATTTTGAATTGATGTCAAAGCCATTGGGAGTCCCAAAAGCTCCGAGGTTATATAGAACATCTGCCATTATAAAACCTTGCAAGAGAGAGTTTATGCCAAGACTAAAGTAAAAAGAAAGGCAACTTTTCCTAAGTTGCCTAAAAATTAGTTAGAGATTATTCTCCAGCAAACCAACGTCTTAGGCGATCACCAAAAGTAGGGCGATCAACGATAGACACTCCAGTAGCTCTTTGGTATAGCCATTTAAAAACTTTTTCCGCACTTTCGTGGTTCTCTTCAAACATATCTCCAACATTTTTACCTGCCGAGTAGAAGATGCAAGAGTTAGTATGTTCGTTTTCAGAGAAGAAGTTTTTAGTAAAAGTCGAGATAGCACGACGTTCAGTTACAGTGGAGTCTTCTAAGAATAGACGTGAGTCATAGCCATATTGAGCTTTGATCTTTTCTGGGATTAAGTCTGACTTAGAAATAATTAATAGTTTGTTGTAGTTTTGTCCATTACGATTTTGGATCGAACAGATTTGATCAAAGAATGCTTGGATTACCCCAACTTGTGGAGCACGTTCTGCATTTTCCTTGGTATCAAAAGTTGGATCCCATAGGAACAAGAAGAATTTATTTACGTAAGAATCTAAGATTACACGTACAGAATCAGGGATCTCTCCACGGTAGTCATCAGCACCTAAAGGAGATTTATAAGCTTTTTCAAAGTTTTCCCCTGAAACGTCAACAAAGGTAAATTCAACTGTTGGTTTTTTACGGTTCTTAGGTTCAATCTCTACAGGGAATTCAAAGATTTCAGTAGTAGAGGTACGTGCTAGTTTGTACTTTTCAGCATACGGATTGTTGTATGACTCTAAGAACTGGTTGAATAATTGTTGAGATTCACTTGAAGCGGTAACTGCAAGACGAACATTAGCGTTTAACTTTGACATAGCATAGTTAATGATGTTCGACATGAAGAAAGTTTTACCAGTATTTGGTGAACCAAAGATTAGAACGTAGTTTTTGTGCTCTGCGTCTTTATTAAGTTCACTTAAACGTTTTAAGTATTCGGTACGACTTAAAATAGTTTTAGCGTCTTTAGTCTCAGAACGTTTTGGTTGGTTACGATCAGAATCGGTATTGCCAGAAAGATCTGTATTACCATTTAAAAAGCTTTCAAGATCGATGTTTGAACTAGACGTTGAACTTGAGCTACTTGAAAATGAGCTGTTGTCAAAAGACGATCCAAAGTTACTACTAAAGTCAGGACTCTTTGAGGAAGACGAGCTATCCCCAAAGATGTTTTCACCAAAACTAAAATCACTGCTTGAAGTTTGTGTCGAAGAGTAATTCGACCCAAAATCATCAAATAAATTTTTATTATCTTTATCACTCATACTTTAAGTCCCTTAATCTAAGCTAGAACGACCTTTAGTTTTTTGGTATTGGGCAATATGATCTTCTTCAGTTAAGCTTTGGATTTTACTTCTGAACATAAAGATCAGGTAAAGAGCTGCCGCTAAGTCAATAAAGAAGCTAAAGAAAGTAATAAACAGTGAAGTTGATAGGTAATCACGGAAACCTGTTTTTAATGAGTAGTCGATTTTACCAATCTCTTCTGCAGCAAAGGTTGTTGGTTGCATGTTGAATAGTTTTTTGTCATTAACAAAAGTATCTACATCAGTACGTAATTTATTGTAAACGTCAACTGATTTTTGGATTAAACCATAACCTTCGTCTTTAATACGTTTGCTTGAACCACTTAATAGAACGCTATCGATTTGTTCAATTTGCTCTTTTGTTTCTTGAGTAACTGTAGCAGCTAAGTTTAACGCTAAGCGGTAAGCTGTATCGTTTTTACGAGCTTTTAAGATTTCATCGATTTGTTTTTTATAACCGTCTAAAGCTACTTGTGGTTTAGTAGTTGATAACTCAGTTAGAGGTTGACCTAAAGTATTGCTAATCTCAGCTAATAGAGCTTTAGCACGTTGACCAAAACCACTACGTTGTGGGTCTAGTACTTGAGTTTCAAGTTGTTTGTAAAGTTTGTTAACTTCATTCTCTAATGCTACTTCAGGAGCAATAATAGTCGCGATAGCTTTAGTAGTATTGCTTTGTAGCTCATTAAGTTCGTTTTTGTGAAGAGTTAACTCTTGACGATAAATTGTTTCTGTTTGGAATTTTGTGAAGAAAGCATTAAAGTTACCGCTAAAAGTAATTAAACTAGCGAGAACAATAAAGATCACTGGACGCCCGATACTTTGATTACGGATAATACGATTACCTAAATCAATAGTTGAAGCATAGATAAGAATAATCACCGCTAAAGCAAAAGCATATGAAGCAAATGCTGGTAAGACAGCTGAATAACCTTCACCTGTAGCATAAAAACTGATTGATAGCAGAATAATTAGCGCAATATGAATCCAGCCAGGAACACGTTGCGTACGCTGAAATTTATTTTTACTTGCCATAGTTTTGAATCTAATCTCTGTTTGAAAAGTTTAAACGGCACATAGGCCCTAGAGCATTTTTGCTTCTTAATTTAAAAATTAAAAGTAAACTGTAAAACGAAGCAGTGCTTAGTTTATAAAAGAGTAAGTATGGAATTTTTAAAGATATTCTCGAAAAAATAATCTTTAATAAATAGAGTATATACAAAGATCGCACAAAAATATAGGGGTTATATGCAGTTATCTATACCCCCCCCCCGAAATTGTTGATATTTAGGTTACTTTATTTTTATCTGAAACGGTAATAACTTACCTTATAGTGTGGTATTAAGAAAGTTTTGGCAATATTTTTGCATTCAAAAAAGGAATATTTGTTGGTTCATTTAAAGATTTTTATGGTTATTTTTCAAATATTACAAAATAGTAAGCAGAAGATCATCAGTAGCTTTAACCCCTTGTTACGAGGTAGTAAAATTAGAGCTTTTTTATGAGAAATTTACTTGTTTTACAGTTGTGGGGATAAGGTTACCTATGATTTACAGTTATGAAATATGCCAAGTTAGCTCTAGAATTTAACTAGAGGAAATGCTGAAATGTTACTAAGTACCAAGGTAAAAATGGAGTAAGGAGAGGTTTCTTGGCAAGAGGTGTAAGAAGAGTAAAGGAAGTTAAGGGGATAATTTGATACCTAGGAGCCCAAGAGCCTCAAGAGCCCAAGAGCCTCAAGAGCCTAGGAGACCATGAGCTAGGGAGCTAAGGAACCCTAGATTTAAGGAACCCTAGATTTAAGGAACTCCGGACTTAAATATAGGGATTCCCGAAATTGATCATTTTCTCCTAAATAAATTACTAAATAACATTAGGTTACGTCGATTTCTAGCAGGGCAGACTGCCCTTCT
>NZ_NRHC01000044.1 GCF_003585885.1 Psittacicella hinzii
ATAATTCGAAATTAAATTAACTAAAAAAAACAGTTCGATATTAATTCGAAATTAAACAAAAAATAACTGTAATTTTAATAAAAAAATAGAATTAATTACCGGAATTTTGCCTAAATTAATAATTAGTTTTGAAAAAATTTTAAAATTTATTTGCTTAATTTATAACAAGTTAGCGGTTGTTTGAAAAATTTTTTAATTTTTCTTAAAACTTTTAATTAATGCTCGTGTCTAAGTAAGTGCTTCCAATGAGGAAGCTAGAAAAAAAGTTTATTTTCATTTAAAAAAATGATTTTGTTTTAATTAAATTTCTTTTTTGTTAAAAGAATTTTGAAACAAATTTAGCTTAATTTACAACGAATTAAAAATAATTTTAAAATTTTTTTAATTTTTTTAAAACTTTTTTAATTTAGCACTGTCTAATTAAGCGTTAAGAAAAAAGAATTTTATATTTTTGGGTTTTCCCAAATAAAAAAGCAACCGTTAAGATATTCTTAATGGCTTGAATAACAGAATGAGTAAAAATAATTGCCTGATTAATTACAGGCTGAAAACGATATAAAATATTGTCATTTTTTAAAGACTATACTTTTTTCTCATATTTTTTTATTTTCACAATAAAGTGAGTAAAGAAATTAGATTTAAGCGCCAACTTAAATCTTTCGCCAAGTCTTACTCAAGTTAGTTTATTAATTAACTTTATCTTTATTGACACAAAATCTAGAAGTTTTTTATCATGATTTAAAGATCTTACTTATCGCCAATAAGTAAGATTTTTTTTTATGCAAAATTTTTGCTAAAATCCTAATTGCCTCTTAACTTATTAAAGTTGCTATTGAATGAAGATCTAAAAATAGAAGAACTGAGAGTGTTACAAAAGTCATTCGAACAATTTAAAAAATGTATGCAGAACTTTTGGAGAATTGTAAAAATTAGTGACACAAATGAAACTTTAAGACGAAACTTTGAGATGATATTAAATTTTTAAATTTTTAGTAGTTATTGTTGTTAGCAGTTATTGTTAGCTAAGCTTGATTTTTGTTAGAGATACTATATAACTGTAGTAAATACTTTTGATAAGGATCTCTATGCGTATTCTTGCAATTTTATGCTTACCTTTATTAAGTTTAAGTAGTAACTTTGCGCAAGCAAATAGTACACAGTACTATTTGTCTGCAGCTCAAAGTCAGCCTCTACTAGTGCAAGTACACACTAATAAAGAACAGCATTCACAGACAAATAAAATAACACAACAAACACAACAAACACAGCAACCACAAACACACAAAGCAAAACAACCAGCAAGTCAATCAAATGCAACCAATGATAAAACTGGTTACAACGATGAGTTAGCTAAGGTTTATAATCTTGGAGTAAAAGCATACAACAATAAAGATTTTGCAACAGCTCGTCAGCATTTTTTACAAGCAAGTAAACAAGGACATGTTATTGCTAAACGTTATCTTGGTTTAATGTACATTAATGGTGAAGGAGTAACTCGCAATGCTAGAGTTGCTTTTAACTATTTTTACCAAGCAGCTAAAGCAAATGATGCAGTTTCTCTTTACTATGTAGGTCGTGCTTATGAGCGAGGCGAAGGAGTTACCAAAAACCTAGCTAAAGCTAAAAGCTATTATCAAAAATCAGCTAGTTTAGGTAACAACCTAGCCAACCAAGGTTTACAACGTTTAAATGAGCAGTCTCATTAGTGAATTACTTAGGTAATTGATGGTCTATTGCTGTCAATTCAAGGTTGAATTAACCTCTTTTTTAATTTACTCTGAACCCCGAGAAGTTTTCTTCTCGGGGTTCATGCCTTGGTAGTTGCTTTTGACTAAATCTATCTTGATCTTAATTTATGCTTCTGCTCCTACATTAAATTCTTAACTGAGTTTCCAGCTTAAGCCTTAACTCATTTTTCATCTTAAGCTCTTAATTTAATTTCCTGCTTAGGTTCTTAACACAATTTTCAGCTTAAGTTCTTACCCCTATTCTCTTCTTAAATTCTTACCTCAATTTCTTCCTTAATTCTGACTTTGATTCTCACCTTAATTACAGCCTTACTTATAAAAAACTGGTAAAAATTCTTTTTCCTTGCGCATTCATAACTCTTTAAAGGAAAAACTAAGAAAAAACGAGCATATAGGTGCGATTTTCAAGCGCAAAAACGTCTTTTTTGATAATCTATAGGATTGAAAAAGTAAAATAAATTTCTTCTCTCTATCGGAACTTTTTATGGAAAGCTCACAACCATCCTTTCACCTTAATGATATTTTAGAATGGGTGAATACCAATGGGTTTTCAATAAACCTTTCAAGTGATCGCATTGGTTTTCTTTTAGCGATCCATTCTTTTCAGAGAACAAGTACGACCGAACTTTCCGAAGAAATTCTTATCGACTTGTATCGTCAGGTTCTAGCTCAGCAAAACCAAGCTGATCTTACCGATGCTACTTCAGCAGCTAGAGCTAATAAAATCATCAATGACATGGTAACGCAAAAGTTACTCAATCGTTTTAGTTTGGACTTTTTTGAAGATGCAGAAATTGCGAACCAATCTTCAATTTATCGTCTCTCTCCTCTAGCTATCGGCATTGCCGATAACTATCTTCGTCAAAAAGAATTTTCTCAAGTTGGTTTAAGTGTACAGTTAGCTATGGTAGCTAAAGAGATGCACGAGATCACTAAAGTAAGCCAGGGTAATGGTGACTATAGTTTTTGGCGTACTAATGTATATGCGCCTTTACGTTACTCTGTAGCTGAAGTCTTTGATTTAATTGACTATCGTCAGCGTGAGCTTGATGAAGAGCAACATCAAATCAAACAGCAAATTGCAGATCTTTTATCCAAAGACTGGGCTGCTGCCATTGACAATTGTAAAAATCTTCTTTCTTCAACCGGAGATACCCTACGTGAACTCCAAGACACTTTAAGTTCAGCAGGGGACAAATTACAAAGTCAATTATTAACTATCTACTACGCAGTTAACCGTCAAATTGAAGCTTTACAAACTTTACAAATGTTGACAGCTGATCCTAGTTTACGTCAAACTCTGTTTGGTGATGATCAGGATCTTTTAAACTTAATCGACCATTTACAAAACAACTATGACGAGCAAGAGCGTGTTGAGCTCATGCAAATGTTTATCCTCATTAACGAACTAATTGGCCATTTACAGACCAAACTAGATCGTATTATCTCTTGGGGACAACAAAGCATTGACCTGTGGATTGGTTTTGATCGTCACATTCACAAATTTATTCGTAATACCATTGACTTGGATAAGAACCGCGTTTTCTCAACGCGTTTACGTCGTTCTGTGAGTGAGTTTCTCAATCAACCTTTCTTCTTAACTCTAGTTGAGCAGGAAAGAATTCTAGATATGCGCGCAGAAGCGCAAGATTTAGTTGAAGGTGAAGAAGTTGGGGATATCCCAGACGCTATTGCTTACGAAACCTACGACAATATCCAAGATCAAATTGCCACAGCAATGCAAATGGTGTTAACACCTTTTAAACAAAAACATGAACCTCTTGATATTGCTTTAATCTTACGTAATATCTTGCGAGACAATCCATTAGCTATCCACTTTGATGTCGCGCGTATCTTTGTTGAACAAGCAATGCGCCTCGGGCTTTCAAGTGATGAATTAGCTGGGGTGCAAGCTACATGGCAAGATGTAAATGAGCGTCACGCTCAAGTACAGGCGCATGTAATTAATCGTTATAAAACGCAGTAATTTGAGGACTTTGATCAATGAATAACAATCGTGCGAGCTTATCAAACAAATTAATTGAAGCTTTAAGTAGCTCATTGTTTCCGGAAATCGATACGCAACTAAGAGCTGGTAAGCACATTTGTAGTGAAGACATGGAAAGACATGGCTTTATTCACACTTACTTTACCGAGCTCGATAATTTTTATCGTCGTTACAATGTTGAGTTAATTCATGCCCCTGAAGACTTTTACTACCTTCGTACTAAGAGTACGAGTATTATTGGCAGTTCGCAACTAACAGAACTGGAAATGATGGTAGGTAAAGTTCTGTGCTTGCTGTACCTTTCTCCTGAAAGATTAGCGCAACAAGGTATTTTTACCGCTCAAGAAGTATACGACGAACTAACTTCGTTAGTTGACGTAGAACGTTTAGTAAAAATTATTAACCCACGTTCAACTGGTTCAGACTTAGATAAAGCTAAGTTATTTGAAAAAATTCGTTCTTCTTTAAACCGTTTAGCTCGTATTGGCATTATTAGCTTTTTAGGGCGAGATAAACGTGATAGATTTTTAATTCGTAATGCTTGTTTCCGTTTTGGGGCAGAAGTACGTAGTGGCGAAGATGCAATTGCAGCACAAGAAAAACTAGTACGTTCTGGTGAAGCTGTAACTCCAGCGTCAATCAAGCTTGCAGAGCAAGCTCAACAAGCTAAAGAGCGTCAGCTAGCAAGAGAAAATGGTCAAGACTTTGGTTTAGACCAAGTTACACCAGAAACTAGTTCAGGTTTTACTGGACAAGAGCAAGATGAACAAGATCCAAGTGAGCAAGCGTACTCTAACAAACATACATTAGCTCAAGAGTTAGATCAAGAAGTAGACACAGATGAGACTGAAGAGGAGCTAGGAGCTCTAACTACAGACTCAAGTCTAGACACTGATCTAAGCTCAAATTCTCCTGCTTTTGAGGGCAAGTATAATAATGCTGCTGATGATCTTGCAGCTGAGGCTGATGAGGACTTTGCTGAAGCTGATGAAGAGTTTACTAACGAGGACTTTGCTGACGCGTCACAAGATGATGATCTTGATGATTGGTTATATGATGACCAAGATGAAGATTATGATGACGATGAAGATGATTATTTTGCCGAAGATGATGATCTTTATGAAGATGACGAGCAAGACGAAGATGATGAACTATATGGGGATAATCCCTCTTTTGCAAAAAAATAGATAGGTAAAAAAGATGCTCAAACGAGGAAAGTTTAAATCCTTAATCATGATGAACTGGAATGGTTTTTTTGCCAGAAAGTATGACCTTGACGAGCTAGTTACTACTTTATCAGGTGGTAACGGAGCTGGTAAATCAACCACCATGGCAGCTTTTATTACCGCGCTGATTCCAGATCTAAGTCTATTACATTTTAGAAATACAACCGAAGCGGGTTCTACTTCAAGTTCAAGAGACCGTGGTTTACACGGTAAACTAAAAAGTGGCGTGTGTTATGCTGCGCTTGAGTGTGAAAACTCAAGAGGCGAAACGCTAGTTTTTGGGGTAAGATTACAGCAAGTTGCGGGACGTGACAAAAAAGTTGATTTAAAACTCTTTTCGATCATGGGACTAAATGGTCAAGAAGTAACAAGTCTCTTCTTACAGCAACTTGATGATAAACGTGCCAAAATCCTGCCTTTAAATGACGTAAAAGCTGTCTGTGAACAGCAAGGACTAGTGTTAAAAACCTATCATTCACTTGGTGACTATCATGCACAAATGTTTGATTATGGTTTTTTACCAAAACGTTTACGTACACCACAAGACAGATCACGTTTTTACCGTTTAATTGAAGCGTCGCTCTACGGTGGGATTTCATCAACAATTACTAAATCTTTACGTGAATACTTACTACCAGAAAACGGCAGTGTAAAACGCGCATTCCAAGATATGGAAGCTGCGATTTTAGAAAATCGCATGACGTTACATAAAATTGAACAAACGCGTGCAGATCGTAATTTCTTCCGTGGGTTAGTAGATGCAACCGTTGATTATGTCGCAGCTGATTACATCTATCAACGTAACCAACGTAAAGATTTAGTTTTAAAACTGCTTGAAGTGCGCAAGCACAAGCAAGCTCTTGAAAGTAAACAAGAGCAACTTACTCTAAGTAGCGAAAGTTTTGCCCAAGGACAAGCTAAGCAACAAGGGCAGTTGCAAGAATTGCAACAGCAATACCAACAAGCTAATGAGTATTACAATCTTTTAACTTCTGCTTTCCGTCTCCAAGGGCAGTACAATGAAAGCCTTGCTAAAGTAAGTGCTTTACGTGAAGAGTTTGAAGTTGAAAGCTTAAAATCTGAAGACTTAGCAATTGATCGTGAAGAGTTAAGTGAAAAGATTATTGCGCAAGAAAGCCAAATTGACAACTTGCGTCGTCAATTAAGTGATACTCAAGCAGCCCTTGACCAACAAGCTACCCGTCAAGTGCAGTATAAGCAAGCACAGTTAAAACTTACAGAGTTTAACCAAGCTTACCAAGTTGCTTATCCACAACTTGAAACTGCTTTACAAGTGCATAATGGACAAGCACTTGAGCTGGCGCAAGTACTTGAGCTTGCTCCGAAGTTTGCCCAGCCTTTAAGTCAAGTTAACCAGCAGTTTTACGAACTTGATATGGCGCAAAAGCTTAATCAAAGTTCAGGTGAAAAACGCTTACAAGTACAACAAGCGTTAAATCGCTTAGCAGGACGTGAAGTTGAGGGGAAACAAGCGTATTCTCTAGCGCAAAGCTTAGTTAAAGGTGCAATCCTTAAACGTAATCTTGCAGAGCGTATTCCACAACTTGAACGTGAGTATCAAAGCTTACATGCTCGTCGTGAACAAGCCCAAGCAAGTAGTAATCAAATTGCACAGTTACAAGAGCAACTTGGCGAAAGTTTTAGTTCGCGTCAAGAGCTAGTAGAGTTCTTTGAAGCTAACCAAGAAGCTTTTAGTCAAGTTGATGGACAAAGAGAAGAGCTTAAAGATCAACTAGCTGATTTAACTACTCAACTAAGTGTTGCCCGCAATCAGCAAAGTATGCTTGAGCAACAACGAGTTCCTTACTTAAAAGCGCAAGAAGAGCTCAATAAGCTTAATAGCAAACTTGAGCAACCATTACGTAATGAGCAAGAAGCTCGTGCAGCCCTTGACCATTACATGGGGTTAAGTAACCAGCAAGGTCTACAACTGCAGAATCTAACTACCAAACGTGATGAGTTACAAGATAAACTCTATCAAGTTGAAAAACAGGGGATGGGAATTGATCAGCAGTTGCAATATATTGCCCAAGATTTAAACGGGGTAATGTTAGCTGAGATCTATGATGAGATTAGTCTCGAAGACGCTTGCTTCTACTCTGCTTTATATGGACCTGCACGTAATGCCATCGTTGTTCCAAGTTTTGAAGGGATTGAAGATAAGTTAAGTAAGATCGAAGATTTACCTGAAGATCTTTACTTAATTGAAGCAGATTTTAATAACTTCAACGAGGGGATGTTTGACAGTACTCTAATTGATGAAAAATCGGTGATTGTTCGTTTAAATGAACATCAAATTCGTTTATCATCAATTCAAGAGATGACGACCTTTGGTCGTGCTGCGCGTGAGAAGTTTATTGCTGATAGTAAAGAAGAGATTAAAGAAATTCTTTACCAATTAAATGAAGTTGAAACTGCTTACTATAGCAATAAAGCTATTGCTGATAGTTTAACTTCGTTCTTAGCGCAGTACTTTAACGTAGCCTTCAAAGCGAATCCTGAAGAGCAATTAGCGCAAGCTAATCGCCAAGTAAATAGTTTAGAGCGTGAAATCAATAATCTTCGTCGTAGTCTTGAGACTTACAATGGACAAATTGCTGAGTTTACTCGTAAAAACAATTTACTAAATCGCTTATTAAATGTTTTTACGGCACCAGTAGATTCTTTAGAAGACGACTACCAACGCGTACGTAATGAGCTTAACCAAGCTAAAGAGGGACAAAGATATATTGAGCAACATGCTGAAGCTTTAGAAATCTTGGAAAATGGTTATAACTTATTACAGTACCAAGTTGATGCTAGTCAAGATTTAACCGCAGAGATTGCTCAAGTTAAAGAACTACAACGTACTTTAACTAACTTACAACATTTAGCGCTAGAGGTTGTAAACCGCCAAGAGCACTTTAATTACAAAGATTTAGGTGAACTTGAGGGTGATGAACTTGCCGATAATTTACGTTTACAACTAGCAGAGCTTGAAGACGCTTGGAATAAAAACAAAGCGCAGTTAAAAGTTGTAACTGCTGATTTTGAACAAGCTCGTCAAGCCCTATACCGTACACAAGCGCAACTTGAAACTGCTGAGCAAAACCTTGCGCAGTTAAGTGAAGAGTTAAGTGCTACTGGTACAAATGTTAATGAGCAAGCTGTTGAAACTGCCAAAGTTAAAGCTAATCAACTGCTAACGCAAGTAGATCAGCTTAAAGAGAAAATCCTGCATGGACAAACCGAGCAACAACAACGCTTACAACAACTCGAAGATTTAAAAGAGAAGTTAGAGCAAGCACAAAGACAATTTGTGCTTGAGCGTGCAAACGTTGCGGATAACAAAGCTAAATGGCAAGAGTTACAAAGCATGGCAAACGAGCATGGACTGGTTAATCGTCTAATGAACCCAGACTTTTTAACTCTAGCTAACAGTGAACTTCGTTCGAAGTCAGACTTGGCTTTAGGGACTTTACGTACCTTAATTAGTGACAACGAATATTTACGTGATAGCTTAAAAGCTTCTGAAGATACTCGTCGTCCAATTCTCAAAGTTAAGTTCTTTGTTGATGTTTACCAACACTTACGTGAACGTATTCGTCAGGACGTGCTAGTAACCAACGACCCAATTGAAGCAATTGAACAAATGGAAATTCAATTGGATATGTTAAGTAGCAAACTAGCTGAACGTGAAAAATCACTTGGTATTTCCGCTGTTGATGTTGCTTCAATTCTTGATAAAACTATTCAAAGAGAACAAAACCGTATCTGGCAACTAAACCAAGGTTTACAAAACATGACCTTTGGTCAAGTGAAGTCAGTGCGTTTAACCGCAACTTGTCGTGAAAGTCACGCATTGTTATTAAATGCTTTACGTGAAAGTAACAGCAAGCACGCTGATCTCTTTGAAAATAGTGAATTAGGCTTTACTGAAGCCCTAGCTAAACTTTATCAAAGAATTAATGTTGATTTTGAGCTAGGTACACGTAACTATCAAACAATTGGCGAAGAGTTACTAGACTATCGTAACTATATCGATCTAGGTATCGAAGTCTTCCGTGGTTCTGATGGTTGGTTAAAAGCAGAGTCTGGAGCTTTGTCAACTGGTGAGGCAATCGGTACAGGTATGTCAATTCTTCTCATGGTAGTACAATCATGGGAGGAGGAAGCAAAACGTATTCGTGCTAAAGACTTACTACCTTGTCGTTTACTCTTCCTAGACGAAGCTGCACGTTTAGACTCTAAGTCAATTGCAACTCTGTTTGAGCTTTGTCAGCGTCAACAAATGCAACTAATTATTGCTGCTCCAGAAAACATTGCTCCGGAAAATGGTACAACTTATAAATTAGTACGTACTGTTGATGGTGATCGTGAGTATGTGCAGGTAATTGGTCTGCGTGGCTTTGGTACTGCAAATGCTGGAGCAAGTGCTCCTAACTAAAAACAAAAGATTAAGCTAATCTTTACTGCTTAGTTGTATTTGCTTACCTGAAGCATTTGTTTTTAATTACTAAAAAGATCGAGGTTTACTCGATCTTTTTAGTATATTGTTTGTCCCGAAATGGCAAAGCAAATAAGCTTAAGCTAATTTATGTAATTTTGAAAGTAATAACTGCTTTAAAAACAGTAAACTATAGTATAATAGGGCAGGATAAAATTTTACTATCACCCATAGAGTTTTGGGTTAGTTTTAGTTAGTCTTGGGAATTTGTGGATAAGTTAAGTACTTTGTATATTTATGCAAATATACAAACTTGTTGCAAAAATACTCCAAGGCAAAGAGCTTCAAGCAAAACTCCAATTTTTTAAAAAACTTAGCAAGCCTTACTCTTGATTTAATTTATTTAGATTAAGAAAAAGCTTGCCTAGTTTATTCTATGTCAATTTTAAATACGAACTTTTTATAAAAATTAAGTAGAGAAACATCTATGACAGAACCAGTAGTAAATAAAGATACTCTTTTCGCCAATATTTGGGATATGGCAAATGATCTGCGCGGAAATATGGATGCATCTGAGTATAAGAACTATATCTTAGGTTTCCTATTCTATGCTTACTTAAGCAAAAGATTAGATGAAGATACCATCAAATACTTAGAAAGAAGAAACGATGAATTATTAAACGGACCACGCACAAATATTTATAAAACTTGGTTCTTAAGAGAAGTTGCTAATGCTGTAAAAGCTGGTAAAACAGAAAAAGAAGCTATTGAGCAACAAGTACGTCAAGTAATTTCTACTTTCAACTTTATTATTCGTCCAGAGTACTTATGGTCAAACATCATTGATAAAATCAATGATGAAACTGCAAACTCACAGTTATTATCTAATGCGTTAAAATGCTTCAAAGATGACTTAACAACTTACGCGAATAACTATTTAGATTCAAGCAACACTGGACTAGATAAACAAGTATATATCGACTTCGCGAATATCTTTGATGACGTAAACTTAGAAGCTAACCGTCTAGGTGAAGATAGTGATTCTAGATCTAAATTCTTATTTACTATCTGTCTAAAAGTAAATGACATGAGCGCTGTTGTTAAAGACGAAAGTGGTCGTGACATTTTAGGTGCGATTTACGAAAACTTAATCGGTAAGTTCGCGGCAAACGCAGGTAAAACAGGTGGTGAGTTCTATACTCCACACGAAGTGAGTGTGATGATTTCTAAAATCGTTGCAAGCAGAACTGTTGATCATTTAAAAACTTTATCAGATGCAGAAGCGCAACGTTTCTCTTTAAACGTACTTGACCCTACGTGTGGTTCGGGTTCATTACTATTAACTTTAAGTAATGCGTACCGTAAAGAAATTGAAAACACTAATATCTCGAAAAAAGTTAAAGCAGAACGTAACATTACTTTCTACGGTCAAGAGTTAAACTTCACAACGTATAACCTTGCTCGAATGAACTTATTAATGCACGGCGTTGACTTAAGAGATATGAACTTAAAAAATGCTGATACGTTAGATGGTGACTGGCCTTTAGTTAAAGGTGCTGATGAAGCTTCACCTTTAAAAGTTGACGTAATCGTATCTAACCCTCCATACTCAACTCACTGGGAAACTGAAGGTAAGTTAGAAGATGAACGTTTTAAACGTTATGGTGCTTTAGCTCCAAAAACTAAAGCTGACTTCTCATTCTTATTACACGGTCTTCACCACTTAAATGATCACGGTACTATGGGTATTGTTCTTCCGCGTGGTGTGTTATTCCGTGGTGGTTCTGAAGAGATCATTCGTCGTACTTTAGTAGACGAGAACTATATCGATGCGGTTATCCGTTTACCTGAAGGTCTATTCTACGGTACAGGTATAGAAACTGTAGTTATGATCTTAAGAAAGGATCGTGAGTTACAAGACAGTAAAGACCGTAACAACGTAATCTTTATCGATGCTTCAGTAGGTGTTGAAAAAGATAAGAAACAAAACTACTTAACGATGGACCAAGTAGAGCGTGTTGTTGAATCTTATGTTGAACGTAAAGACGTGCCACAATTCTCACGTGTAGTAAGCATCGATGAGATTAAGAGCAAAATCAACGACTACAGTCTATACGTACCTCGTTATGTTGATGCTTTCTCTAGCGAAGATTATGTTAGCCTAGACGACGTGTTAGATGATTTACAAGCTAACCGTGAAGATATCTTCCATTTAGAAAATTCTATTAATTCACAATTAAAAGAATTAGGTATCGATATCGATGGCTTAATCGCTAAACACAAAAGAGATAGCTTATAAGATTAAAATCTAGATAGACAAAAAGGTATAGGAAGTAAAATTCCTATGCCTTTTCTTATGGGAAGAAATTAACCCCACGCTAGGATTTGTGTTAGGTTATTCCCTGTTACCCGTTCTTATTTTTTACATTCTCGCATTCTCTGCATTCTCCATAAAAATGATTGAGGATTAACAAACTACTCGTTATATAATATAGAAAGCAATGTTTACTTACTTTACTTACCGTTAAAAATTAAGATTATTAGCAAAGTTGGAGAGTTTATAAAAATGACCCTACCAGATTACACAGGTTTAACGCTAGAAGAAAAAGAATTACTAAGACAAAGATCTGTCTTAAGACCACCATTAAGATTCCCAGATTTTACTAAGCCTTGGGTTACTGATCGCGTTAAAAATGTCTTCGATAAGATTACGATTGGTAAACGTATTCTTATGGCTCAAACTAAAAGTGAGCCTGACGAAGAGTACTGCCATCCAGTTTACTCTGCTCAAACAGCAAACTATGGTATTGCTGGTTACTATAATCATTACTTATATGAAAATGTATTAGGTTGGACTGTAGCTGGATATGCTGGTAGAGTAAAATTTATTACGGGTAAGTTTTATCCAATCGATACCTGCGGAATACTGATTTCAAACTCTGGTTTTTGTAACAATTGTATGGTTGAAGCCATAAATAAAGTTACACATCTTTATGTTCATGTTTCTCTTCATAAGGCATACTTAAGGCTAAATACTAAGCAGATGGGAAATGTATTGTTTTCATTTCCTGAAGAGCTTGAAGAGCAACAAAAAATCAGCAAGCTATTTGAAGATGTGGATAAGCAGATCATAGCATTAGAAGAACGCATTAGACTTTACGAAAAAATCAAACTAGGGCTTTTCCAGCGACTAATTCCTAAATACATTTATAAAGGTGTACATAAAAGACTCCCAATAATGCGTTTTAAAGGTTTTACTCATCAATGGACTTGGCATAGACTATCAGATCTAGTAGAAGTTGTTTCTGGTGGTACACCAAGCACCAAAGTAAAAGAATATTTTGGTGGGGATATAAACTGGTTCACGCCAGCAGAAGTTGGTGATAGAACTTATGTCTACTCAAGTGAACGTAAGCTAACAGAAGCTGGATATAAAGCATGTTCTTCTGCCAAAATGATGCCAGTGGGAACGGTTCTTTTCTCAAGTAGAGCAACTATTGGTAATGCTGCGATTCTTGCTACTGAAGCTTCAACTAACCAAGGTTTTCAAAGCTTTATTCCTAAAGAAGATAAAGTAAGTACTTACTACATCTATACCCTTATTCCTATGATCACAGAGCAAGCTCTTAGAGAATGTAAAGGAACTACCTTTAACTCTGTCACCAAAACACAAGTTAAAAACTTTGTTGTTCCTTTAACTACTCCTGAAGAGCAAGCGAAAATTACTGAACTCACTTCGAAAGTGGATAGAATGCTAGACTTACTTAAAGATCAGTTAGACTTAACGCGTACTTTAAGAAAAGGCTTAGTGCAACAAATGCTTTGTTAGTTTGCTAGGTTGCTTAGTTGGCTTAGAAAGCTTAGACAATTGTTAATTGATCATGATCTACAATTATGGTCAGTAGTAAATTAAACAATAAAATAGAGAGGGCTTTAAGCCCTCTCTAGTCATTTAAGTTATAGGTAGCTAACTTAGTTGAAATTAGCTAGATTTGTATTTTTTGGTTTTAGTTCTTGATAGATTTAATCTAAATTTAGTTTAAGAATTAGATAGTGTCTTTAGCGTAGTCACGGTAAAGAGTAGGTAATACTGCACCTAGTTGAGTGAACTCTTCTAAACCGTGGTAGTTTAGACCTTTAAGAGCTTCTGGGCTAACATTAGCTTCTTTAGCAATCCAGAAACGGCTAAATACTTCAACCGCATTTGAACCATCTAAAGCTGGACGAATGTAGTGACATAGACGGATCATACCTCCATTAGCAACAGAGCTAATTGTTGTACCTTTTGTACCTACATAGCTGTTGTTGTACACTTCCATGTCAAAACCGAAGTCTGCTGGGCTTTTGAAGTTGATTGGAATTTCGTGGTAACCAGCACCGATATCTTCTGCAGCAAAGTACATGCCGTTCCATAAACGTTCTTTAAATGATTTGCTAGTGTCTTGTAATTTAGGGATTCCCGAAATTGATCATTTTCTCCTAAATAAATTACTAAATAACATTAGGTTACGTCGATTTCTAGCAGGGCAGACTGCCCTTCT
>NZ_NRHC01000045.1 GCF_003585885.1 Psittacicella hinzii
GGAGGAATGGTCGAGTGGTTTAAGGCACCGGTCTTGAAAACCGGCGATGGTTTGTAGCCATCCGTGAGTTCGAATCTCACTTCCTCCGCCATTATTTTTAAAAAGAGAGAGTTTAAAAACTTTCTCTTTTTTCTTATTTTAAAATTAAAAGAGGAGCTTATTTAAATAATGCTCCTCTTTTTGCAAATTAAGATTACCGGTACAAGACGCAGTAATGATTTTATTGCAGTTTTGCTTTTATTGCACTGTATAGCTGTGTAGCTGTATGCTTTTTACTTTATTTCATTATTGCTTGCACTATATAACAGGATACTACGCAACCTATTTTAATCTTTTAATCATTTTCATACCCATGGATAATTGCTTGCCAGTCTTCTAAAAAGAAGTATCCTTGGTATTTTTGATTAAAAATATTAATGGTATCTAGTAGAGTTTGCAAATCCTTACCAGCTATCTCTTGGGTAAAAGGATGTATTTTTACTTGCGTAAAATCTAAACAAAACCATTGTTTATTGCTATACACTAAAGAATCAAGTTGTTGAGCGAAGATAAAAGTATTGTCAGCCTGTAATTGCGCTAAAGTATCTCCTAACTGATGATAAACCTCAAGATTAGGATGCTCTTCTTGTAAAATTAGGTCAGCAAAACTGATACTTCCTTGCTCTAAATTAAATACAAAGCTGTAAGCCTCGTAATTTTCAAGTTGACCGTCGATAAATACAGCTAATGGTAAAGGCTGTTTTAATAGGTAACTTAAGGTAAGGCTTTGTAGAATTTGTAGCAGAAGATTGATGTTAGTTGGATTCTTAGGTAATTGTATTTGCTTTTGCTTGCTTTTAAGAAAAGTAAGTATTTGCTTTTGTAAGTTAGTTGTTGGTTTACTATAGCCTAGGGTGCGCAAGTTAGTAATTTGCTTAATAAACTTACCTATTTTTTGTAAAAAGGTTAAATCTAATTTTCTTGGTTGATAGAGATAGTCCTTTTCAAGAAGTGTTGCAATCTGGCTAATAATTTCATGGTCTTCTAGGTAGAGATATTGATTTAAGAGAGAAGAAGTTATGTTCAGATCTTTTGCGTTTTCTTGTAAAGTAAATAGGGGAGAGAGCTCATTTAAATCAATAATTTGATCTTGATTTGCAATAGGGTAATTTAATTTTTGAAGAATATCTAAACGAACAAAACAACACATGAAAAAACACAACCTAGATAAAATTGATGAACAACGTGTTAAACAACTAGTACAGGACTATAGAGTTGATGATAAAGAGCATGTTGTTCAGCATCAAGCACAAGTAAATGCTCTAGTTAATTATTATCGTGAACTGATTCCGCGAGTAAGAGTATTTATAAAAAATATCAATAACGAATACGGTGATGATCGTGTAAAGATTTCCGAGGGAGTCTATAAGAATCTTAAATATGGGATTTTATTAAACCCTTTATCTACCTTTGCAAGTAATTTTGTTGACGGTGATTCTCGCTTGTTAAAACTTTATGTCGATCTTGATGAAGTATATAGTTATCTTTACTCAACAAGAGACTGGGCAAACGAACAGATTCATTTAGATAAGTTTGTATCTCGTCATGATCTTGCTTTGGTCGATAAGGTACTAGAACAAATGTACGATTACTTAAATACAGTTTTACGTAATCTTTTTAATATCTACTCTTATGCAGTTGGTTATTATTATGGCACAGATTCAGATTCTGACGCCTTTAATTATCGTATGCTTATTCCAGAGTCACCGCATATTTTAGTATCTCCATTTTACCGTTTAAGTGGAGTAAACTTTATGTATTTCTTTGTTATAGCGAGTCAACACTATTACTCGCCGAAAAAAATAGTTTAAAAAAATAGCAGGTTTTTTATAAACCTGCTATTTTTTTGTTATTTACTAATACTTTTACGGAAGAATTGATAGAAATAATTCCATAACTCAGTATTTAATGGATCTTGATCTACTTGAGTTTGTTCAAGAAGTTCAACTACTTTAGCACGATCAAATTCAGCATCTTGACGAGCTAAAGTATCTAAAGCTCGCTCACGAAACTCTGGCTGTTGTAAACGTTCAATTGTTACTCTGATTTTTTTATCAAGCTGTACATCTGAACCAGCAGCCACTTGTCCCGTAGGATCTGTTTCTTTTAAAAGTAGATGTAATTCTTCAAGATCGTATTTTCTTAGAAGCTTAGCAACAAAGTTAATTTGACGGCGTTTTGCTTCCATGTTTTTCATTTCTTTAGTTTTAATAATTGCGTCAACAACGTTTTGACTAAAACCAAGAGGAACGATCTTGTTGATATTTAACTCAACTAATTGGGCTGTGATTTTGCGATAATCTTTAGCATCACGTTTAATCTCTGATTTACTTACGTAAATAATTTCTTCAGCTTCTTTATTATCACGTTCAATCTGATCCCAATCAAAATCTTTTTTAAATCTTGCCATTGTTATTAGAATGAGTTAGTGTCTTGGAATAGACCAACTTTTAGATTTTTTGCTTCGTAGATAACTTTGCCATCACAAACAACTTCACCATCAGCAATACCCATTACTAAACCACGAGCAATTACACGTTTTAAAGTAATACGATATTGAACTTTTTGTGCAATTGGTAAAATTTGTCCAGTGAATTTAACTTCACCTACACCTAAAGCACGTCCTTTACCTTTGTGACCTAAATGACCTAAGTAGAAGCCTACTAGTTGCCACATAGCATCCAAACCTAAACAACCCGGCATTACTGGGTCACCAATAAAGTGACAACCAAAGAACCATAAATCAGGTTTAATATTTAAAGTAGCTTCAATATAACCGCAGTTATTTGCTCCACCTTTTTCATCAATAACATCGATAGCATCGATCATTAACATGTTAGGAGCTGGTAATTGAGGGCCATTTTCCCAAAGTTCACCTTTTGAAGATTTAATTAAATCTTCATATGTATAAGAAGTAGGTCTACTCATAAAATCCTTTATAAATTTTTCATAAACTGTAACGCTAGTATTATATCACTAAAGTTACATTCCTTTTAATTTACGATACCACCAAGGAATTAAAAATTTCTTCCATGGACTTAGTGGTACTTTTTTCTTTTGTCCGGTTAATTGGTATAAAACTCGGCTAATAAATGTGTTGTGGCGATCTTTAATTGCAATTACGCTGTCATACTGCCAGTTTTTCTCTTGATTTAAAGTAGTATTGTCTGACGGGTCAGCAAAAGCAACTTCAGTCATTAATTCAAACACTTCATAGACATGGCTAGCGCTAAAGATTTTAAAACGACCTTTAGCAACCTCTTCCATAATATCGTCACGTAAAACTAAGTTTTTTACATTTACTTCAGGGATGATAACCCCTTGTAAGCCTGTAAGAGTGCGAGCCTTACATAGATCATAGAAGGCTTCAATCTTTTGGCTAACACCTCCAACTGCGAGAATGTTACCAAACTGATCCATATTTCCTGTTACAGCTAGATCTTGACGTACGTAACATTTTGAAATAGCAGAGGCTATAGTGATAAAGCTACAAACAGAAGCACTATCTCCATCGGTCTTTTCATAGAGTTGTTCAGTCAGTAAATTTGCACTAAAGTCTATACCATCGGTAAAGAGTGACTTAATGTAAGAGTAGCTAATAATATTAGCACGACGAGCAAATTTACCTGCAAGATTTAACTCTGCATCTACATCGACAAACGAGCCAGATTCTCCAGGAAGAATGCAAGAAAGACGGAAAACTACCCCACGCGGATCATGACTATATTGGTTTTCATCAATATAAGCTAGACCGTTAGCGGTACCAATACGAATTCCTGAGGTTTCAATATGTTGATAATCATCAAGAACGTAATGGAGGAAAGCTTGGTAGTCTTTATTATTTTGGCGAGCTTCACTTGCCTTTAAATGGATAAATTTATTTTCGCTATTGCCAGCTCGCGTAAAGATGTAATTGATACGGTCAGTTGCCCAGTAGAGGCGATTTTTAGTTTCATTAAGATCAAATAAAGTTACTAAAATTTTGTTTAAATAACTAGTATCGATCTTACCAGGGAAACCAAGGAGCTGTTTTAACATTACTAAACGACAAAGAATTGTAAAGTACTCAAACTTGTAATCTAGCAACTTTAAGTTGTAAGTGTAATTAAACGAATACTCAAGTGAGTTTTCATCACTATCTTCTTTACCTTGCTCAAGATGTTCAGGAGCATAAACTAATTGAGTTTGATAAGGAAGATCCTCATAAAACTCAGTTTTTAAGTTAGCTTGTAGGTGAATATCATTTACTAGATTATAGGTATCTTTATTGTCTGGATCACGTAGATACTTTTGCACTAGCTTTTCAATTTCTTCTTCAGTAAGATTACGCTCGATTGCTTCACCAAAGCCTAGTAGATAAGCATCGCGATAAATTTTGGCACTGTTGAGCATAAACTCTGTATCTGTCGCGTGATAACTATATGCGCCTAAGATACTATACTTATCGTACATCTCAAGATAAGAGTTAACTTCCTCTCTTTCTTGGGCATTAGCTAAAATAATTAGCTTACAGTTGCTAGCCAGAGTAAGCGACGGTAAATGCTTAAATTTATCAATCCCAGTTACTTGGTGCAGATTATACTGTTGGTTAGTAATTGCATTAATTAACTCAATTACTAATTCAGGATCTTCTGCCATTTTTTCAGCCGTAATAGCTAAGATAGTATTAGGATAGTTTAAATAGCCAAGAGTAAAAGGATTTTCTTTATTTTCGTGGTTATAACAACCAAAAATCTCGGCACGATTAAGGTCAGTAATAAGTTTATAACTTAAAGCATTGATCGCCGGATTTGTTTCTTTTAGTTCCTGATCTTGAGCTAAAGCGCTAGTGCTAGTTCCAGCGTTTTTGCTTTTGTCCTTAAGTAAACCATTGATTTGTTGGTAAGCAAAGTTAGCTTTTATTTGCCAAACTTCTTCATTACTTATAGAGATTTCAGGTTTGATACTTCTATTTACCTCGGCAAGAAAAGCTTGAAATAATTGCGATTGTGCAGAGTGTAAACTACGAGATTGCTCAACTGCAAGTATGCTTGCTTTAGCAGAAATTAAATCAGCTAACTTCACTTCAAGATCATCAAAAAGTAACCATTGGTAAAGTAAGTAACTACGAATATAAGAGTAATCGTCTTCACTTAGAGGGGTATTTTCTTTTTTTAGGAAAAACTCTTTTAAGGCTTGAGGGGTAAACTTTGCAGGTTCATTTAAGTTAATATCTACATCTAATTGCTGATGAGATTTTGCACTTTCGTTAAATTGCAAAGTAAAGTATTGGGCAATAAAATTGTTGAGATTACTTTGTAAAGGAAGCTCAACAAGTTTATCTAAAGTTATTAAATCTTGAGAAGAAAGATTACGTGCATAATTAGCAAGTATCAGTTCAAGATCTAACTCCGCTGGAGTAAGTCTTTTCAGCATAAGTAAAAACTATGTAAAAATATAAAAATTAGGGAAAAATATAAAATTTTGGTTTATCTAAAAAATTAATAAACGGCGTTCCTATTTTATCATAAAACTCTCGAAGAAAAAGTAAGCTTAATTTGGACTTTTTCAGTACTATGCTATAATTAAAATTGCTAAATAAAATAATCAAATAGGTAAATTATTTAACAAGTATGCAAGTATTTACATCCTTTGATCAGCTAAGAGAAGCTAAGCTAGAAAACGTTTTTGTTTCGATTGGTAATTTTGATGGTGTACATTTAGGACACCGTGCAATTTTAAAAGAACTAGACAATCTAGCGGCTAAAGATAATGGTACAACTTTGCTGATTGTATTTGAACCGCAACCTCTTGAGCTTTTTACTAAAAAGATCTCAAGACTTTTTACTTTACAAGATAAAATTAGCGCTTTAGATAAATTTAAATTAGTAGATAATTTATTAGTGCTAAAGTTTGACTTAGAGTTAGCGAATACAGAAGCTGATGACTTTGTTAAGCAACTTTGTACAAGTATGCAAGTAAACACTATTTTTATTGGCGATGATTTTCATTTTGGTAAAAATAGAGGAGGCAACTTAGCAAAACTGCAAGAGTTTTCTAGCGTTTACGGATACAAGGTAGATGTTATTGGTACCATTTTAAATGACAAGGAACAAAGAGTAAGCTCTACTCTAATCCGTCAATTATTAGCAGACAATCAATTAAAAACCGCAAATAGTTTATTAGCTGAACCTTTTAGTTTTACGGGGATTGTAGAAAAAGGTAAGCAATTAGCTCGTACCTTAGATACTCCAACCGCAAATATTCCAATCAATCGCATTCTTTCACCTCTGCATGGCACATATGTTTGTCTTGTGAAATTAGAGGGAGATAATAAGATTTATGATGGGGTATGTAATGTAGGTTTTAAACCTACGGTGAACTCTGATGAGAAACAGTGGCTTGTTGAAGTTCATTTATTTGATTTTACTGGAGACTTATACGGCAAAGAAGTAAAAGTAACCCCAACTCAATTCATTCGTGCGGAAAAGAAATTCTCTTCAGTAGATGAGCTTAAAGCGCAAATAGCTAAAGATAAAGAGTTTGCTCGTCAGGCAAATCCAAAGAGAAACTTACTTGCCGGTAACGATCTTTTTAGCAATAACTAAACAACTAGAGATAACTAAATAACTAGTGATAACTTAACAATTTCTTTTAAGGTTAACTATATGTCAATTAAAGATTTTTCGATTAAAGCCCTCAATGCCGGAGGCTTAGGAATTGTAATTCCATTAATTCCTTATGCCATTCTAGGAACATTATTACGTCCATTTGCTACAGATAGTCAATTAATTGCTAATTTCATTAATTACTGTCAACAAGTACAAAGTATTGCCCCAATTCTTATAGGATTTTTAATTGCAACTTTTGTTGGTTTAAATCCTTTACGTGCAGGGGTAGTAAGCTTTGTTTCTTTTCTTTCTTCGGGAAATCTTAGTGTAGTACAACTATTTACAGAGCAAGGTAGTGCGGTAAATGTTCTACAACTAAAAGGACTAGGAGATTTAGTTAATGCGATTTTTATGGGAGCAGTAAGTTCTGCGATTATTTTAAAAATCAATAATCTTTTCCGTTCTTTAGAGATTATTTTATTACCTATTTTAGGAGTTGCATTAGCGCATTTTGGTCGTGAAGTATCTTTACCGATCGTTGGCTATATAACTACAGGTGTTGCTGACGCGGTTGAGTATTTTACTACTTTAAATCCAATTTTAATGTCAATGTTAATTGGTGCAACTTTTGCAATTCTAATTATTTCTCCTATCTCTTCAGTAGTTGTTGCTCTAGCGATTAAACTAAACGCAGTTAACTCTGGAATTGCAAATTTAGGTTGTTCTTCAACTATGATTGCCGTGTTAATTGGCTCTGTATTTGTAAATAAACCAGGGGTTTCAGTTACTGTAGGTTTAGGTATTGTTAAAATGCTAGTAGGTAATTTATTAAAATACCCAATTTTAGCTTTACCTCTAGCGGTTTCTGGAGCAATCTGTGGTTTAGCTGCTTACTTATTAGGTGTACACGGAACAGCCTTCACTGCTGGTTTTGGTTATAGTGGTTTAGTTGGTCCATTAGCTGCTTATGATGCTTTTGTTACTCAAGGAGTTTCTACTGGTAGCGCTATTAGTAAATTAATAATTGCATATATAGTTATCCCATTTGCGGTAGCAAGTTTAGTACACTTCTTATTTATTCGTGTATTTAAAATCTATACTTTTGAAATTGTTAAATTTACGCCAAATGTAAATTAAAGAAAAAAGGATCTTAATCAATTGATTAAGATCCTTTTTAATTAGAAAAAATTTAATTTACTCTTTGTCATCCTAAATTTTTAGATTTTT
>NZ_NRHC01000046.1 GCF_003585885.1 Psittacicella hinzii
CATAATATTAAAAATTTAGGGAGCAATAAGCAAAACTATTTCTGCCAGCACTGAGAAATAGATGTTGTCCAAATTAAGATCTACTTTAACTAGAACTGCACTCTTCCCTTAGATCTTCACAAAGATAGCAGAGTAAAAAATTGTTAGTTTGCTAAATTTACCTTTTCAATTAACCTCAATTAGAAGTTAACTTAACGTTAGCTTCGCTTCTTAAGACGCCCCCAAAGCTAATTAAACATTAAGCCAACGCTAATTCAACACTAATTCAGTGCTAACCAACTACTAATTCAACGCTAACCCAATGCTAATTCAAGGTTAGATCAACGCTAACCAGTACTAATGAAAAGGAGAAGTTTGCCTCCTAACAACTATTCAAGCATCCCCAAAACATGATTAGCCATTTGAATTAAATACAAGTTTTGTCTAAAACCTAGGTAAAATCAGCATTTTCTTTTGCCCAAAAACGTGATCAATTGGACAAATAAATGATTTTTTTTAGCCAAATTAATGAAATTTTTTTAGCCAAATTAATGATTTCTTCTAAATATTTGATCAATTTAATGATTTTTTATTAAAAATATACATAAATTTACCCGTTTGCAGTACCAAAGTGTGTATTTTGTATTACCCCAAAGTGTACTTTTCTATTACCATTCCATGCAAATCCCCTAAAAAGGGTATATTTTGGGTATAAAAGGGTATAAAATGGGTATATTCTAATAAAAATAGCCAAAACATGAAACCTTATATTTCTTAACCCCACTAACAAATCCAAGAAAGCAAACAGTCTAAATTTTTTTGACCAACATTAAAAAATTTATTTTCTTCTACTTACTACCATATATTTAAATAGTACTATAATCGATATTTGAAATAAATTCTAGATATAAAATTAAAATTATTCAGCCTAATGCTATATCTTATTTTGAAATAAGGCAAAAAAGTTTAAGAAAAATTACAACTTCTTTGGCAAAAACAACTTTAACCCCGACAAAAAAGGACTGAAAAACAACCTTTTAGTCGGGGTTAAAAATGAATTTAAGTAATTTAATTAAAATAATTACCTTTAATATTTTCTTGAAAACACTCAATTTCTAACATTAATAATTCAGAGTTTGCTTACTATACTAATATCAAATCTAGGGCATCTAAAAATAGATCATAACTCGCTGATAATACGTTATACTAGACTATAGAGCACTCCTCCCTTTAACTAGCTCTCTAACGTAAACCTTTATACTTATATAAGAAAATGAAACTAAAAGATAACAATAGTATTTTCAACATGGGAGATACTTCTCTCAGATTAAAGAAATTAGCTGATGCTAACTATCTAATCCTCCAACACTTAGCAAACTTTAGTTATGCTGATCTAACTTGGCAGGACAAAAACTTTCAAGAAGAGTTTTACAAATCAATTTTTAAAGAAATTATTAACCTCGAGGAAAGAGGGGTTAAAATCTTCGAACACTTTAGTAGAACTTACAAAACCCCAACTAATAATGATATTGGTAAAAGAGCTCGTACTTGGACAAACGCATTAGTTAAAACTGGATTACTTACTAGTGACAGATTACTATCAGAAGCTGGGAAAAATTTTTTAGACTACAAAACTAAAGTAGCCGATGAAATTGAAAGTTTAATAACTACAGACATAAACAAACTTGTATACATACGACAATTTCTAAAGCAAAGAGTATATTCTGCAGATTCTGATAATTACTTTTACAACCTACGCTTTGCTATTAAGTTTTTACTTCGTCATGATAATGTGCCAAGTAAAGAATTCTTTAGTATTCTAGAATCAATATCTCCTAATTACAGTGATGAAAAGCTTGAAGAAATTATTGCAAACTACCACAATGTATCAAACAATAGCTCTTCTTTCTCTGACTACTATTTTAATAACTTTGAACAAAATTTAGTAAGTGAAGAGGAAGTATCTCAAGCTCAAAGTATGTTCGCTTCAAACAACTTTACCTCTGATCTTTTCTACAAATGCTTCACAAATAGCAAATCTTCCAACCAACCTCAATACAAAGAGTTTGTTGTAAATCTAATAGAACTCAAAGATCGTAAAAGCGGTCTGGCATTAGAATCTATCAAAGAACTCTGCAAATCACCTAAAATTAAAAAAGCCTTTGGCTTCAATAAATCCCCTTTTATCGTTAATCCAAAAGATAACATTGAAGAATTCTTTAATAAAAACCAAGATAACCTACTGTTGGAAGATGATCACTTTAAAATCTATCAACAATTTATCTTGTGTAAGCGTTTCGACCTTATTAGAGAATACTCTTCAATTTGTAAAAGTTCTTTGCAACTAACAGGTCTTTTTAACTTTAACAATAACTTAGTTAACCTAAACCAAAAATGGTTATTTCAAATTTTAAATGACCATCTCGCTAATCGCTTTTCTCTTAGAGGAAACGATAGTTACGAAGATTATGAGCTTAACCACGACAGTAGTTGGTTTAAGGATATTTCTTTAACAGAAATATTTTCTCTCAATCCAGAAGAAGTAAAAGAAATTTTACAAAAAGTTAGAGCTCAATTTGCCCTAGATGATAGCACCTCTATTGAACAGTACTTTAATGATCAAACTGAAATTGAGTATAAAAACTTTATTGATGAGAACTTCCCTAAAGAGAAAGTAATAAGTATCTTAGAAGCTATTGAAGATCGTGATGATAGTAAGGTGTATCAATTAGTTACTGAAAACACAACTATCCCTACTATCTTCGAGTACATACTCACAATAGCTTGGTATCATATTTCTCAAAATAAAGATTACCCAGTATCTCAATCATTTAAACTTACTTTAGATGGAGATAAACTTCCTCTAACTCATAGAGGAGCTGGAGTAGGTGATATTGAAATAATTACCTCACAATATGCTTTACTAATTGAAGCTACTTTAATGTCTCGTTATGTACAAAAGCGAGGAGAACTTGAACCTGTAATTAGACATTCAACTAACTTCAAAATATCTCAACAACCTAAATACTGCCAAACTATCTTTATCTCAAATGAAGTTGATACAAATGTAGCTAATATCTTTAGAGCTATGCAGTTTGTAGAACTTTATGGAACTTCTACTAAACAAAAAGTTTCTGGTTTAAACATCTTCCCGTTGACCACTAGAAACTTAATTGATATCCTCAAAAAAGATATTAAAGATAAGCACATTTTACAAACTTTACAGAGTACTCTAATGCAAATCCCAAGCCCAATTTATAGTCGATGGCATGAAGAAATAATGAATCAGTTAATATCTAAGTTGTAGTAAGTTTCAGTAAGCTAGGTGTCTAAAGCCAGTCAATAAAAAAAAATAAAGTCCTATTTTTGCAACTGACAGTCTAATCTTATATAATAGATAACGATGCCTTAGTTGCCTAAATTGGAAATATTACAATGTTCGACATAAACAATCGCCGTTACCTTGGAAGTAAATATAAACTTCTCAACTTTATCAATCAAGCTGTCGAAAAGCACTGTCTTGATTGTACTAGCTTTTTAGATCTATTTGGAGGTACAGGTGTAGTTGGTGCTTACTTTAACAAGAAGTACGATCTCATCATCAACGACATTTTGACTTCAAATAACTTAGTTTACCAATGTTTTTTTGGAAATGAACCAGTAAACCTAACTAAGTTAGAAGCTATCATTGCAGACTATAATCAACTTAATCCTTCTCTATATCCTGACAACTACTACTCACAAAACTTTGCTGATACTTATCTAAGTAAAAGCAATATGCGTAAAGTAGGAGTTATCCGTGATAATGTTGAAGCTAAGTTTGACCAAGGTGAAATCAACCAACGTGAACGTTCGGTTTTACTAACTTCACTAATCTATGCAATTGACCGTATTGCCAATACAGTTGGGCATTATGATGCTTTTCGTAAATCAGGAGAGTTAAACAAAGAACTAGTTCTAGGTTTACCTGCTATCAATTCTCAAGCAAAGCAAAACAATCGTATTTACCAAATGGATGCTAATCAATTGGTAAAAGAAGTTAGGAGTGACATAGTCTACATTGATCCGCCGTACAACTCTAGGCAGTACTGTGATTCCTATCACTTTCTTGAGAACCTTGCGGAAAACAAAAAGTCTCAAGTAACTGGCGTTGCTAAAAAGTTTGATCGTTCTCATTTAAAAAGTAATTACTGTACCAACAAAGCGGTAATAACTTTTAAAGAGCTAATTGAAAACATTCAAGCAAAGTACATCTTAGTTTCCTACAACAATACCGGCAACAAAATAAACTCCCGCTCCAATGCCAAGATTTCTGATAAGCAAATTATCGAAATCTTGGAGCGTAAAGGTAAAGTCTTTGTCTATGAACAAGACTTTAATGCTTACACTACTGGTAAATCTGAGATTAGTGATCATAAAGAGCGCTTATTTGTCTGTGAAGTTACTAAAGAAACAAATATCAGTAGTCCAACAAAACCTGAAGGCTCTGAAGTTGAACTTTCCAAGCTAAAACAAGAACAGGTAAAACAAGCAAAGCAACTACAGCTAAACCAATTAGAGCAAGTAAAAGAGCAAAACTCTCCTCAAGTTATCAAGTCTCCATTAAATTACATTGGAGGGAAGAGTAAACTCCTCCCGCAAATCCAAAGTAAACTTCCAACTGATATCGAAGTCTTCTACGATATCTTTAGTGGAGGAGCAAATGTTGGGGTTAACATTGAAGCACAAAAAGTTTACTGTGTCGACAACAATCAAGCTGTAATCAACTTACTGAAGTATTTCCAAACGGTTAATTACCAAGAGCTTGTTAACCAACTCGAGAACAAAATCAGAGAATACGGCTTGAGTGACTCTTTTAGAAATGGTTATGAGTTCTACCAATGTAATAGTGGCAATGGCTTAGGAAGTTTTAATAAGCAAGCCTTTACTAAGTTAAAGCATGACTATAACCAAAGTAAAGTAGTTAGTTCATTGAGTAATGATCAAGTGAGTAATGATCAAGAAAACTTACTCTTTTTCTTACTCATCATCTACTCGTTTAACAATCAGATCCGCTTTAATCGTGCCAAGGAGTTCAACCTCCCTGTTGGTAAACGTGACTTCAATGCTAGCTTGCGTAAAAAACTCGAACTCTTTGTTGCTAAATTGCAACAAAGTAATTTAGAGTTCCAATGCAAAGACTTTAGAGAACTCGACATAGAGCAACTAGCCCAAGAAAAAGCTTTTCTCTACTTAGATCCACCTTATCTTCTTGCCACAGCTTCGTACAATGAAAACAATGGCTGGACAGTCAATGATGAAAAGGATCTTCTGGAGTTCTTACAGGCTTGCCACAGCAAAGGCGTACGCTTTGCTCTTTCCAATGTTCTGCAACATAAAGGACAAGTTAATCAAATCTTACTAGATTGGTGTTTAGAGAACTCTTTTAACATTAACTACTTAGATTTTGATTATCGTAACTCCAACTACCAGAAAAAAGATAGAGAGCAAACTACCAAAGAAGTTCTCATCACTAACTATTAGCATGGTTATAAGATTAGCTTTTACAAAAGCAAAGTTAAGCATAAAGCTAAACTAAGCAAAGCTGTCCTAAGCGTAAAAGCAAAGATAACACAAGCGAAACTAAGCATAAACATAAGCAATATCCCCTCGAGTTAATCTCTAAAAGATTTTCTCGAGGGGATATCTTATTAAGTTAGTTTTAAGAGTTAAGCTTAAGTCTTAATCCTTAAGACTTAAGCCTTACTAGAGGCTGCTTGTTTTAATGTGTCGATTAAACTTAACCCCACTTCTTTGGCAAGGTTACAAGGAACAGCATTACCAACTTGACGATATTGTGCCGCCATAGAACCAGTAAACTGCCAATCATCTGGAAATGATTGAATGCGTGCGTTTTCTCTTACGGTAAATGGTCTAACTTCAACTGGGTGACATCTGTCAGTTTGTTTCATTTGTGGAGAAGTAAGCACTGTTAGAGCTGGCTCTTCCATACTTAAACGACGTAAAATTCCCGTACGTCCTCCCTCCATATCCCAACATGATTTCATGTAGTCTTTGGCTATATCTTCAGGGATATCTCGCCAGTAACCACCAGGAGGGACTAGTGCATAGATTGAAGCTTTTTTAGGAGTGTACTTAGCACCTAAACTAAGAGGTACGTCTTGTAAGATATCACCTAAAACAGGTTTATAGTCATGTTTAGAGGGGTAAGTAAAACTGATTTTATCAGCTAGATCATTACGTATACCAATGACAATTAAACGTTCACGTTTTTGAGCAACACCATAGTCCCAAGCATTGAGAACTTGGTAAACAACTTGGTAACCTTGTTCAGAAAATATATCTAGGATAGTTTGGAAAGTTCTCCCTTTGTCATGGCTTAGTAGACCACGAACATTTTCAAAGAGGAACATCTTCGGTTGGAGTTTTTTAAGAAAGGTAGCATAGTGATAGAATAATGTACCTCTCACATCTTCAAGACCTAAACGTTTACCTGCATATGAAAATGATTGACAAGGTGAGCCTCCAGAAAGAACATCAAGCTCATATTTAGCAATACCAAACTCTTGTTCTAGGTCACGACTTGCTATTTCGGCAATATCTTCAGCCACTACTTTCCACTGCGGACGGTTAGTGCGTAAAGTATTAACTGCATCTTTGTCTAGCTCTACTAAGCCAAGGTGAGCAAAACCAGCTTGTTCAAGTCCAAGAGCAAGACCTCCAGCTCCGGCAAAGAGCTCTATTGAAGTAAATTTTGTTTGCATATTAATCGCGTTTATATGTAACTCTGTAACTAAGACTACTCATTATATACGAAATTTTAAGCAAGCGGTTATATGGATAAAATGATGGTTAAAATTAATTATATGGCTAAAATGGTTAAAATAGCTAACATGACTAAAATGAATAAAATGGTTAAATAGTAAGCGAGCTTTACTCACCTTACCCAGTAAATATTGACTGACCTAAAACAAAAGTTTGCATTGCTAAGTTACTTATCTTTACAATTCACCTCACCTCTCTATTCTCCGTAATTTTTAGTAATTCTCCTTTATATTCTCTGCAATTAACTAGCGTACGGCAGTATGATATCTTCTAAGTTTACTGCCTAACTGGGTAAACGTTATTCTCATAGTTATGTAACACTTCTTGCAGTTCAGGCATTGCCTGTCTAACCCCTTTTTGTTCTACTGACATAGCAGAGGTTAAACTAGCTACTTTTAAAATCTTAACTAAATCCCAACCTTGGAGTAAACCATAGACAAAAGCTCCGTGGAAGATATCTCCCGCTCCTGTAGTATCAAGCGGTGAGCATTGATACGCAGGTAGAGAGCACAACTCTCCCTCTTTTAAATAAATACAACCTCTATCACCTAAAGTGATTACCGGAGTATTGTCTGTTTGGCACAGTTTAGCAATTTCCTCTAACGCATGAAGTTGATTTTGTGGATTATCAAGATTTGCTTTAATTAAATCTTGGGCAAAGTTTTCACTAGCAACTAGGTAGTCAGTGTATTTAGCAAGTTTTAAATTACTGTCTCTTAAGTTACCACCGTCCATTACAACTACTTTGTGGTTTAGTCTAGGAATGATGTACTCACTAAGTTCTAACTCATGCCCGTCAACTAACACTAGATGAGGATCTGTTTGTCCAGCTTGTTCTGTTTGCCCAGCTTGTTCAGTTTGTCCAGCTTGATTAAGTTCGCTAATTAGCTGATCGAGTTTTACCAAGTACTCTGGAGAGATAACTTTGTCTTTTTGGTTTTTGTAAGTGATGATTGAACGGGAAGCGTTATCGTTGTTAATGATTACTGCTGATAGAGGTGTTACTTGATGTTCATCAAGTAAAGCGTAGGAAGTATCTACTCCTACTTCATTTAAATCCTGCAATAGGAAGTTACCTTGTGCATCATTTTTTAAACTTGTAATGTGGTAATGCTTAACTCCCCATTTACCTAAGAGATAACTGGCGTTACCACAAGGTCCGCCACCACTTTGGATAAAGTCAGTTGAGAACTCTTTTTTGTTCTCAACAATAAACTTGTTAATAAAAAAGAACTGGTCACAACAAGAAAGCCCAATGCTTAATATTGCCATAACTTACCTCCTATACCAGCAGTTTGCTGGATAGTTTTTTTATTTGGATTGCTTTATTGAGTTGGTAATTAATAGATTGTGATTTACTAGGTTTAATTAGCCATACTTAGAAGAAGATAAGCCTAATGTGAAAGTTTGAGTATTATTTCGTTCTTCCTTACTTTTACCTAGCTAATATAAGATTAACCAACCACTCGAAGTTAAGGTATTAACTTGAGTGGTTGGTTATCTCTAAATTAAAGTTTATTAGGTTAATTAGGTTAATTAGGTTAATTAAGTTAATTTTATCTAGGTTGTACAACTTAAACTGAGCTGTACCTCAAAACTCAACCTAACTCAACTCTTAATCATTTTTTAAATTGATTTCTCGAGCTAACTCTTCGTATGGTTTAGTATCACCAACTACTTTAATAGACTTAATAAAGCTAGGTACTACAAGTACTACAACAAATACAGCTGTTAGTAAGTAGATACCGTTAATTCCTAAGAAAGTATGTACATTACTTAGTACAATTCCTAGAACTGTAAAGTCAATATCAGAGAAAGTTGTTGATTCAAAGCCTAGATTACCTAATGCTGGTAATAAAAACGCTGGTAAGAACGCAAGCATTAAACCACCGATGAAAGCTCCAACAATACAACCTAGTTTACCACCAAGTTTATCCCCATAAATACCTGCAGTTGCTCCACAGAAAAAGTGTGGCACCATTCCCGGAATGATTAATGGTAAAGAAAGAATACCTAAAATCCCCATACCAATTAACCCACCGATAAATGAAGTGATAAACCCAACCACTACCGCAGTTTGTGAGTAAGTGAAAAATACCGCACAGTCTACTGCTGGGATAGCATTTGGGATTAGTTTACGGCTAATACCTTGGAAAGCTGGTACTAAGTCACCAAGGATCAATTTAACCCCTGCATACACAATTGCAACACCTACAGCAAATTTTAAACCAGCAAGTACTGCATAGATTACAAGGTTTTGGTCAGAAATAGTTTTCATAAACTCTGAACCTGCTGCAATACTGGTAAAGAGATAAATAACCACCATTACCACACCCGTAGTTACGGTTGTATCTCTTAAAAAGCCCCATTTTTCTGAAATTTGTACATTAGCAAAGGTATTGTTTGGGTTACTAAGACCAAACTGCGATAGTTTTTTTGCTAAGTAGCCAGAGATATAGTATTGGATCGAACTAAAGTGCCCCATGGCAATACCATCATCGTCAGAAACTACTTTGGTTAAACGTTGACCAATCGCTGGAGAAATCGCTGACCAAGCACCTAAGAAGAAACCACCAAAGACAACTAGTTCAGTTCCTCTTAAACCAGAAGCTTGTAATACTGCTGATAATAGACAAGCCATAAAGAACGAATGGTGTCCAGTTAAGAAGATATATTTGTACTTAGTTACCTTAGCAATTACGAGATTAAAGACAAATCCTAGTAACAGGATTGACATAGTTTCTACCCCAAGCACTTGTTGAGCAATAGAAACAATCGCTTCGTTATTTGGTACTACCCCTTTAATGTTAAAACCGGCTTCAATAATTTTACCCAGAGGTGTTAGTTCAGCAACAATTACACTTGCCCCTGCTCCTAACATTAAATAACCCATAATTGGTTTTAACGTACCGGTTAAAATTTTATTTACTGGACTTTTTAATAATACTAAGCCAATAAAAGCCATAATCCCCATGAGAAATGCGGGTTGGCTAAATACATCTTTAAAAAATGACAGCATAATTCATTTCCTCATACTGATAAAAAGCTTTAGTTATCTCTAACTTTGTATCTCTATCTAAACTAAAGCTTCCAATTTTTTAATTTGTGGTCAAAATCTATGTAAAGTGTCGCAAAAAGAAACAAATCATGTTTAACTAGTCAGTTAAAAAAGTTAAGTATTAAGTAGTATTAAGTACTAAGTATTTGCGCTTATTTTGACAATCCACAAGGTCAATTAAAAGATATGCATCTTGAGATCTTGGTTTTGACAACAAATAAATTTAGCTTACTGAATTTAGCTTACTGAATTTAGCTTACTGAATTTAGCTAGCTTGACTTTAACTTACTTGAACTCATCAAGCAGTTTAAGACAAGAAATTTAAGGCAAGCAATCTTAAGGGAGGTATTGCTTGCAGAAGCTATCAATTAAGCCATTAAGTCTAAGCTATTAAGCCTAAGCTATTAAGACATTAAGCTATAAAACAAAACACTCTATTGAGCTAACAATTCTTTGATTGTAGGAAGAACGTCTTCAGTGATTTTCTTTTTACTAACGTAAGAGCGAATGGTAACAACTTTTACATTTTCAGGAAATTGATCAGCTAATTCTTTTACGGTCACATAAAGATCTGCTTTTTGTGCAGCAGCTGAACTAAAATCAACTGATTCAACATCAGCTTGTAAGTTATTTTCAGCAAGGATCTCTCTGATTATCCCAGCACACATTAGAGAAGAACCAATTCCATTACCACATACAGTTCTAATTTTTAACATAAGTGTTTTCCTTATTGTTGTAGTTAATAAAAATAGCTTTTAAAAAGCTAGTCTTACCTCTGTAAGTAAGACTTTTTGCTGTTAAACTTTTTACTCCAAACAGGAGTTTTGCCTGACAAAACTCACCAAATTTACAGTCAGTTAGTCAGTTTTTTTAGTAATGTGCTTAAGCTATTTTTATTTTAAAGTAAGCAAAATGCAAAATCTTACTTATTTGCTCGTAAAAATTTGACCTATGTCACAAAACAGAAAAAATTTTGATCAAGTTGATCAAATCATGAATAAATTGAGGTATTTCCTTTGTAAATACAAATAAAAATTGGTAAATATTTATTTCATTGAAGAGTTACCTTCATTAAAGTAATTACCTAACTTTACACAATAACCATACTTTACAAAATTGCTTTATCCTCAAACATATCTTGACCTTATAGAGCTTAGAGCTCTCATTAATGGATTAATCTAATTGAAGTGGTAAATTCTTCTAATGAGGGGTTAAATTCCTCAAACTAAAAACCCGCTTTTTAAAAAGCGGGTAAACTCCGTCCTATATAGAAAATTCGGAGAATGTAAAATTAACTTGAACCTTACTGGTATATAACTGCCAATTAGATTAGTTGAGAACTCTAGTAACTGATTACTATGCTACCAGATTACATTACTAACTGATTGCTCTACTACTTGATTACTCTATTTTCCGATTACTTTATACACTTAAGTGCGTGCTTGAGTAATTGACTATCCAGCTAACTTTCTCTGATTAACCATCAGTGAAAGATAAAATAGTCGTTAAATGTAGTCATTTAAAGTAGTCATTATTTCTAGGAGGTGGATTAAATAACTACAACTCAAGCTAAATTTGTAATTGAGTAATTAAAGCAATCAAAATTTACAGGCTAGCAACCAAAGCTATCAAAGTTTACAGGTTAACAATCAAAGCAATCAAAGTTTGCAGGTTAGTAATCAAGCAATCGAAATTGACAGCTTAGTAATCAATCCTTGTACAATCCTATATACCTCTGTACAACTTTAAAGCTAACAACTTTAAAATAATTAGTAACTCTTAAGCACTTAATTACTTAAGAGCCAACATAGGTAACCCAAAGATAACTATCCAAAAAGCAGCTTGAAATGGATGTCTAAAAGCATAACATAGCATAGCAATACCAAACATAAGAGTATAGAACTCTTTTAAATATCCATATCCTATATACTTTAAGAATGGTCGTTCACTAGGATTTCCATCACCATATAAAATGTTAGACATTACTTCTTGATGAAACATTAAAGAATAAATGGTATAGACACATACTACAAACAGAAAGAGCAAGGTAAAACTAACCACATCCTTAGGAGACTTAATTAGAAAATACAACCATGTAAAAAAGAGAACGTTATTGATTGTATCTTGAATTAACTCCTTTGGAGTCACTGTTGCAAAGTAATTATGAAGATAATCATAGGTGTAATTGTAAGCAGATACTATGTATTCAGTTATTTGATCTAGCATGTGTACCTCAACTATGTTTATTCTCGATGTTTTACTTCACAGCTTTTACTCTTACTTCTATGCCTGCTTGGTTCATTTACTTCTATGCTTGGTTCATTTACATCTAAGCTTTTTACGTTTACTTCTAAACTTTTTACGTTTACTTCTCAACGTTTGAATTAACTTCGTAACGCTTAAATTCAGTTCTCAACATTTGAGTTTACTCTATTTTACAGTATGAGCTTAGTCTTTATTTGAGTACTCTCTAATAAAGCTTCTCAGCTCATCTTTTGAAGTAAAGTTTTGATGTTGGATACCATGTTCAATAAGTTGAGTAATTTGTTGCATTAAAGAAATGTGTTGATAAGAACCAGTAGAAGCTAAACCTATGACAAACTTCACTGGCGCAAAACTCTTACTAAAAAAATCCAACTCATCAGTCAGTTGCACAAAGACTAAACCCGTTTTAGCAACGCCAGTCTCTGGTGCAGCATGCACTAAAGCAATGCCATCATCAATTACCAGCACACCTTTGTATTCTGCTAAAAAGTCTAGCATGGCTTCCTTATACTGCTCGTTAGCAATTCTTGCTTTAATCATTTCATCACCAATAAAGGAAACACAAGAATAACAATCTTGAAAAGATTGATCTAAAAAGATTAAATCAGATTCAACAGGCATAATAACCTCACGTCATATAATTAAGTTAATCTGTAACAAAACTGTTAAAGCATTGCAAAGTTAGGAGATACGCAAATGTAGAGGAAGTAGGTCCTCAACTACTGACAATGCTAAACAGTTTTTTAAATAGGCAGATTGAAAATTAGGGGAGGAACCTTTTTTCAATTTGCATGGTCATTTTCTAGCAAAATATGTATGCTATTGATTTTTATTTTAAAATAAGGATTAAGTAAAATCTTACTTATTTACTCATAAAAATCTGACTTAGATCACAAAACAACAAAAAATTTTTGCAAATAAAGAAACAAAACGGAAACAAAACGCAAAATCAGCTGATTTTTGAGGTAATGGACAAGTTTATTTGCAATTAAAAGTTAGAGAACTGAAAGGAATAAGATCGTAGTAAGGAGAAGTAAGTAAGAAGAAGTAATAGCAATAGAAATTTAAATCTACGGAAGAACAAAATAATTAACGTGAAAATTTGCACAAAAAAGAAGCCTGCTTTTACAGCAGGCTATCTTTGTATATCTTGATCTGAAACTAATATCTTTGCTTTTACGATTATCTTTGCTTTAATGATAATCTTTGCTTTTTCTTACAAAACCGTCAAAGACAAAATTTAGACAAAAAAAATAGAAGTAAAGTTAGTAACTTTACTTCCTTGAATACTAAAATGGTGGGCGGTACTGGGCTCGAACCAGTGACCCCCTGCTTGTAAGGCAGGTGCTCTCCCAACTGAGCTAACCGCCCATCTTAGAAAAAATTAATTTGGCGATGACCTACTCTCACATGGGGAGACCCCACACTACCATCGGCGCTACGACGTTTCACTTCTGAGTTCGGCATGGGATCAGGTGGTACCATCGTGCTAATGTCGCCAAAATCGGCTAATTTAATAACAAACTTCTATTTGAATATATTCTTGAGTTATTTTGCTTTGCGTTTTCTTT
>NZ_NRHC01000047.1 GCF_003585885.1 Psittacicella hinzii
GAACTGGAATCTGTGAACTGTAAGTTTGGAGCAGAGGAGAATAGGAGCATAAAAGTACATGAGTACATGAGTACATGAGTACATGAACCTCCAAAGACCTTTCCTAAGCTAAACTTTTTTACCTTAAAAATCAACTCAATAGTTTTAATTTTTGCTCTCAACTTAAAAAATCTCTAGTCAACGAGAAAAATTTACGCTAATATAAAAAAGTATATTATTTGGTTTCAAGCTGTGGTGGCTTGTAACAACATCGCGTGGTTGCGGTGCTTAATTTCATTCCAATTTACTCATCTTAAATTAAATTGATAAACGATGTTAATTCTCGTTCTTCTAGTTTAACTAAGTAAAATTCAAGACAGTTACGTCAGCAACAAGAATTACTTAGCCAAGAAAAATTAGAGACAATAGCAGGGTTAAATCTGTTTTTTATTTTAATTTGTCTAGGTAGCTCACTACCTAATCTTTTACCGTGGAGATTTAAGGTCTTTACCGGTAGTTTTATCAAATCTTTATATTTTTTATTCCTTTTTAAATTTTTATTTTAGTCTGTATTAAATTCAAGCTTTGCTTTTGAGCTTTGTCTTCTTAGCTCTATTAAGTCTCTAGCTAATTGCTAATTCTATTTTGAATCTCTAGCTAACTGCTAATTTGATTTTAAACCTTTAGCTAATTGTGCATTCGATTTGAATTAAAATCTTGGCTTTATTTTGTCGCATGACTTTTACAAGTTATGAACTTGCAAGTTGTAATTCTGTAAATCAGTAATTCTGTAAATCAGTAAGCTTGTATAAGTTTTGAGCTTGTGACTGTAAGTTTTTGAGCTTGTGACTGTAAGTTTTTGAGCTTGTAAGTTTGGTTGCGATGGATTATTTGTCACCTGACTTCCAAGCTGGTAACTGCTGAGTTCTTACTTAGGTAAACTAGTTAACTTTTTGTCTGATTGTATTTTGGAGGTTAACTATGTTTTTCCGTAATATGCGTCTCGCGACTTTATCTTTAGCTTTAGTTTCAGTTTCATTAATGGCAACAACAGCAACTAATGTTCAAGCTGCGCCACCAGCAGGAACAGACCTAGCTAAAGAACAAACCATTAAACTCGCATTTCCATCATCACCAGATACTTTAGATCCAAATATGCTTAAATTTGGACCTGATTTTAAAACACTACGACCAGTATTTGATACGCTTACCCGTTTAAATAATCTTGGAGAATATGTACCTGTAGCTGCAGAGTCTTGGCAACAATCAGAAGACGGTTTAACTTGGATTTTTAAATTACGTCCTGAAGCAACTTGGCAAGATGGTAAACCTGTAACTGCTGCTGATTTTATCTACTCATGGCAACGCCTCACTAATCCAAAAACAGGCGCAGCTTACGGTGATTATTTAGTTCAAGCTAATATCGTAAATGCTAAAGAGATCTTTAGTGGTAAAAAAGCTCCTGAAGAACTTGGAGTACGTGCTCTTGATGATTACACCATTGAAGTAAAACTAACTGCGCCTGTAGCTTGGTTACCACAGATGTTCTCTGCAGTAATGACTGCTCCAGTTCGTCAAGACCTGATTGCGAAATATGGCGATGCTTGGACTAATCCAGCTAACCTTATAGGTAATGGACCGTACAAAGTTACTTACTATCGTGTAAACGATCGTATGGTGTACAGCAAATGGGATAAATATTGGGGTGCAAAAGATGTAACTCTAACCCAAGTAACTCATGAGTACCAAAAAGATCCAGTAGCTGCTTACTATCGTTACCTTGCGGGTGAATTTGCTTTAAGTGAAGTACCAGCGCAATACCGCGACGTAATTAACCAAGAACGTCCAAACGAAGTTTATAAAATTCCAGCAGGACGTACAGCTTACTTCTCATTTAACTTACAACGTATTCCAGATGAGCGTGTACGTTTAGCTTTAAGTTTACTAACTAATCGTCAGTTACTAACCGAGCAAATTATTCACTCAAATACACCTACTTCAGTATTTGGTTCTCCATACTTATCTGATCTCCAGGATGTAAAACAACAAGATTGGTTCTTCAACTCTCAAGAAGCGAATAACGCTCGTGCTAACGAGCTTTTAGAGCAAACGGGTTACTCAGCAACTAACCCTCTAGTTCTAACTCTAACCCAGAACGCAAGTCCAGAAAATAACAAAATCTACGTAGCTCTTGCAGATATCTGGCGTCGTGCAACTCACGGTACAGTTGTGTTAAAACAAGAGGCAGTTGAGTCAACAGCTTACTTTGACAAGTACAACCGTACTGACTACGATTTAATTATCGCGAGTTACGGCATGGATTACACCCAAGCCTCAACTCTGTACAATATCTTCCTCTCTGATAGCCCAATTAATAATAAAAAATGGTTATCTCCAGAGTATGACAAGTTAGTTTTAACTGCGAACTCAACCATCAACGACGCAGAGCGTGCAGCTTTATATGCGCAAGCTAACCAAGTTCTAGTTAATGGTTTACAAGCTGCTCCAGTTTGGTACGTTGAAACTTTACTGCTCAAAAAACCTAATCTGCAAGGTTACTACACAGGGTTAGGGGTAAACTACTACCGTGATATGTACTTAACTAAGTAATGAACAGTCACTAAGTAAAGTACGGTGACTAAGCACTTGCAAGGCAAGAGTAAGTTACAAAGAAAACTTACTTGCTTTGCAAGATAGAATTACTTTAAAAGAATACTTGTTTACTTTGTCAAGAAAGAAGGAGTTCAAACGAAAACTAGCTTGCTTTATTAAAGTACTTAAGCTTTTAAACGTTACTATTTTTTCAAGCCTTCTAGTTTTCTAGTTTTTAGCCTTTGCTTCTTTTAGATTTTCTTTCTTTTTATACATTTTACGATTTTCTCTCGATTAATGTTCAGGTTAATCGTAAAAATAGAAAGGACAAAACAGAATTGGTTACTTTGTTTTGTCCAATTTTAACCTAGTCTATATCCCAGTTGAGCTATTAGTGCAAGCTAATAGTATATAGTGCAAGCTAATAGCATATGGTAAATTGTGGGGTTAGACGTTTATAGTTCACGAATGTTTTATTGATTTAACACTTTTGTTTTCCGTTTTTCCGTGGAGATAAAAAATGTTTAAATCAACTTTAAAATCTATTGTTAATCCAACTACAAAATCATTTTCAAATTCATCTTTACTAGCAAAGTCTTGTTTAACTAAGTTAGCTTTACCTGCAACTTTGAAGTTGACTTTGCTAGCTAGTGCTTTTACCTTTGGTTTGGGAGCACAGGCAGTAAATATTCCGGAGGGAGTTGAGTTAGCTCAGAAGCAAACTCTGTCGTTTAATTTAAATACTTACCCTAATACTTTAGATCCAACCTATATGTACTATGGAGTTGAGTTCCAAACAGGACGACCAGTTTTTGATACTCTAGTGCGTTTGGATAACACAGGGAAGTATATTCCAGCAGCTGCAAGCTCATGGGAGCAATCAGCTGATGGTTTAACTTGGATCTTCCACTTACGCCAAGGTGCAACTTGGCAGGATGGTGTCCCTGTAAGAGCTCAAGACTTTGTCTATGCTTGGCAACGCCTCACTGATCCAAAAAACGCAGCTCACTATGGTGATTATCTTGCGGTAGCTAATGTAGTTAATGCCCGTGAAATCAATGAGGGCAAATTAGCTCCAACTACTCTCGGAGTAACAGCTATTGATGATAATACCTTAGAGATTAAACTTACCCAACCAACTGCTTGGTTACCTGAAATCCTCGGTTGGTTAAATACTGCCCCAGTACGCCAAGACTTAATTGAAAAGTATGGTGATGCTTGGACAAGACCTGAAAATATTGTCGGTAACGGTCCTTACAAGATTACAGCCGCGCAGGTTAATGACTACATGACTTATAGCAAATGGGATGGTTATTGGGACGCTGCTAATATTGTTATTACAGATATCCGTCATGAGTTTATTAATAATCCAACCATGGCTTACTTTAGATATCTTGAAGGTGAGTATTTAGTTGCAAATATTCCAACACAATTTAAAGAGAAGATGCGTCAAGAGCGTCCAGATGAGCTTACAAACATTACTACTTTAAATACTGCTTGGTTAACAGTAAATCCGAAGTATGTGCCTGATGTACGTGTTCGTCAAGCTCTATCTCTGCTCATTAACCGTGAAGTCATGACAAAAAATGTCATTGGCTCAAATAATCCAACTACTGCTGTAAGCCCAGCTGCTATTCGTGATGGACAAGAAGTTACTCAAGCTGACTATTTCTATCGTCCACAAGAAGTAAATAACGCAGAAGCGATTAAACTTCTTACTGAAGCAGGTTATTCAGCAACTAATCCGTTTAAGTTAGTTTACTTAACGCCAAGCGATTCTGAATCAATGAAACGCTTTGTTGCTCTCCAAGGTATGCTTAAACAAAACTCTCAAAGGATAGTACAACTTAGCCAAGAAGCACTTGAATCTAAAGTTTGGCAACAGCGTTATCGTTCAGGTGATTTCCAAGTACTGCAAGGAAGTTGGAGTGCAGACTTTGATCAAGCTTCAAGTTTTTACAACCTCTTTATTTCGCACTCACCATTTAACCAAGGAATGTATAGCAACCCAGAGTACGATAAGCTAGTAGAACTAGCTAATCGTGACTTAGACGCTAAACAACGAGCGCATTACTACGCCGAAGCTAACAAAGTTCTGCAAAGAGATCTCCCTGTTATTCCTCTTTGGAATGTACAAAACCAGATCCTAAAAAGTCCTACTCTAGGCGGATACTATACTGAAAACTTTATTCGCTACTACCGTGATATGTACATTATGACTACCCCTGTAGTTGCGAAAAAGTAAATAAAACTTAAAACTCAAAACTTAAAACTTTCTTAAGCTAGTTTGAAATTTAGCAAACTTAAACCACTGAAATCGAAATACGAAGTTCAAAATTTGAAACTAGAAATTCGACTCGAGAATCAGTTTTCTTTAACCAACTTAAACTCTTTACCAAAGAGTTAAGCAACCAAGTTTGCAAGTTTCAAACTAACCAAGTTAACAAGCTTCAAACTTCAAACCACAACCCAGTTTGCAAGCTTCAAACTAACCAAACTTCAAATAATTCAAGCAAACTTTTAATTAACCACACTTAAAACAATCTAACCACAAAGAACTATGCAACAGATTTCAACTTTCAAAATCGGCTTAACGCTTTTAGCGAGCCTACTTGCGACCACTAGCTGGGCAGAGTTACCAGCTGGTACTAAACTAGCTCCAGAGCAGAGCTTACGTTTAGCTTTTCCATCATCACCAGATACTTTAGATCCGAATATGCTTAAATATGGCGCAGATTTTAAAACACTGCGTCCAGTATTTGATACGCTAACGCGTTTAAACAACCAAGGGAAGTATGTACCGGTGGCAGCTCAATCTTGGAGTGTTAGCGAAGATGGTTTGACTTGGATTTTTAAACTGCGTCCTGAAGCTAAGTGGTGGGATGGTAAACCAGTTACGGCAAGTGACTTTGTTTACTCATGGCAACGTTTAACTGACCGCGCGACAGCTGCTCCTTTTGGCGACTACTTAGTAAATGCGAATGTTGTTAATGCTAAGGAGATTTTTAGAGGGGAGAAAGATAAAAGTGAATTGGGAGTAAAAGCTCTTGATGATTATACTTTGGAAATTAAGTTAACCTCTCCAGTAGCTTGGTTACCAGAAATGCTTTCTGCAGTGTTAACTGCACCCGTACGTCAGGATTTAATTGAGAAGTATGGTGATAAATGGACAGCAAAAGAAAACTTAGTGGGTAATGGACCTTACCAAATTAGCTCATACCAGTTTAATGAGCAAATGACTTATAGCAAATGGAATGACTATTGGGATGCTGCTAATGTGCACTTAACTAAGATCCAGCATGACTTTACCAAAGATACCAATATTTCCTACATGCGTTACTTAAGTGGAGAATATCTGGTGAGTGAAGTACCATCGCAGTACATCGATAAAATCGAAAAAGAGCACGCTAATGAAGTGCACAAGATTTTAGCAGGACGTACAGGTTACCTTGCTTTTAATCCATTTAGAGTTCCGGCAAAAGTACGTTTAGCTTTATCTTTACTAACAGACCGTGAACTGATTACTTCACAGGTTTTAAAAACCAATATCCCAACCTCATCATTTGCTTCTCCATACCTTGCAGACTTACAGGACGTAAAACAACAAGCATGGTTTGGTAGACCACAAGAGGAAAATAATGCCCAAGCGCGTCAATTACTTGCAGAGGCAGGTTATACTCCAGAGAACCCTCTGGTGATTACCCTAAGTCAGCCAATTAGTAATGAAAATAGCAAACTATACGTAGCTGTAGCTAACCTTTGGAAGACCGGTTCAAATGGTGCCGTAGTCCTTAAACAAGAAGCTCTTGAACCAGTTGCCCTTTACGCTAAGTACCCAAAACTTGACTACGATTTTATCTTTGCTGGCTATGGTATGGACTATACCCAAGCTTCAACTATGTACAACATTTTCTTGTCTGACAGTCCAATTAACAACAAACGTTGGCAAAACCCAGAGTATGATCGTCTCTTAGCAGAAGCTAACTCAACAATTGATGGGAATAAACGTGCAGAGCTTTATGCGCAAGCTAATGAGCTGTTAGTAACAGACAGTCCATTCCAACCTGTGTGGTATGTACAAAATACGATTATTAAGAAGCCACAGCTTCAAGGTTACTATACAGGTTTAGCCTTAACTTACTATCGTGACATGTACATAGTTGCAGAGTAGCTTGTTTATAGCTACTTAGATAGTAAGAAAGTAAGATAGTAAGGGAGCAAGAGAATAAGAATGTAACTTGGCTAGTGCAGTTTGCAGTTTGCAGTTTGCAGTTTGCAGTTTGCAGTTTGCAGTTTGCAGTTTGTAACTTGTAACTTGTAACTTGTAACTTGTAACTTGTAGTTCAGGCAAGAGATTTTTCTGCTAGATTAGGGGCAAAGAAGGACGGTTTTGTTGTTCAACTACTTCAGGAGGGAAATATTTTGAGTTTTTAGCTTGTATTTAAGATTTTTACCTCAATATTATAGAAAGATAAGCTATAATAAGATACTAAAAAAACATTAACATCTAATTTGCAAGCAAGCGAATTTAAAGACAAATTTACATTTACTATTTTGCAGTTATCTTGTAGATTTTAATCTACTAAACTCAAAGTAAAAGTAAGTTGTTTACTAGGCTTTGCTTGTAAATATAACTGAGGCTATCTTAGATATATAGAACAAGAATATGCAGAAAAATTTCCCTTGGACAATAGTCGTTTGTGGCTTTGTCGGCTTAATGATCTTTGGTGTTTTTGGGTTGGTTATTGGTATTTTGCTAGGGGTTTACCTAGAGAAAAAACAAAGAGATAATTCAGCTCAAAATATCGAGATTTATCAACGCCAAGTTGATAATCTTGCTGAAATTATTGGTTGTTTACTTCGTAAAACAGGCAACGCTACGCGTAGCGCAGTAAATGACGCAAAAACTCTTTTTGGTGAAGAGATCTCTAACTCTTACCCTTATGTTGATATCGTGCGTGCTTTAGAGCGTTTAGATACAGCTGCTAATGATTCATCAGTAGATGAAAACATTTCTATTGGTCATCTACGTAATACTATGATGATGACGCAAAGTCGTTCTGGTGTGTATTTCTTAACAGTAATTATCTATGTTTACTGTAATGCAGTACGTACTAGAGGTGATGATCGTTTATACAGCGCAATCTTTACAATTGGTTCTGCGTTAAACATTCCACCACAAATCACAGCTGTGTTATTAATGCGTGCTACTGATTACGGTAGAAACCAAAGCTCTTCACAAGATTCTTGGAGAGACGCGTTTACTGGTGGCGGTTACCAAGACAACTCTGGTTACGAGCGTCAACAACAAAACTCTTACCAAAACTACTATCGTGCTGATGCACAAAAAGAGTTACAAGCAGCTTATGATCTGCTTGGCGTAAGCTCAAATGTAACTAAAGAAGAGTTACGTAAAGCTAAACGTCGTTTACAAGCTAAGTGGCACCCAGATAAAGCTCCTGAAGGTAAAAAAGAGGAGTACAACGAAATGTCACAAAAAATTAATGCTGCAGCTGATTTAATCTCAGCATTTAAAGGCTTCTAATTTAAGTACAATTACATAAAAGTAAGGCTCCCACAGTTATTGCTGTGGGAGCTTTACTTTTATTCGTTTGTTGTAGTTTGCTTTGCGGTTTTGGCTTTGAGCTGTTCTTTGATTAAGCTTTGAGATTTGATTTTGGTGCTTGGAGGCTTTTGTTCTGCACTTCGAACAAATAAAAAAATCACCTTAGAGAAATTACCGGATCTATAGCAAATGAAGAAGAAAAAACTATAAATCTTTATGTAACAACCTAAAGTGATAGATCAATTAACCTTAGTAAAATGCGCAAATACATTTCTCTTCATTAAGGTTAGATTTTTAGACTATGTTTGGGAAAGTACTAATTTAAGTCAAAGACTTAACTGTATACGTTTAGTTTAAATAGTTTTGTAGCCAAAAACTATTTTAACACATCGCTATTGAACATACCATCACGCACTAAGCGTTCGATATCTTCTAAGTAGCTAGCTGCTTTTTTAACGTCTTTGGTTTGTGTTTTGCTGTATAAATTGTTTACGTGTTCCATATGGGTATCCTCTTTTGTTAGTTGTTAATAAACTAGCGACAGGATTGACGTCTAGCAGCACCAAATAAGCTTACTCATTTTAATTCCTTTTCAAAATACCCCTCGAGGTTAAGCTTTTGCAAAAGGAAATTAAAAGTAAATAAGTTAAAGTACTTACTAATAGCATAACACAAAAAAATGTTAAAATGAAAGACTTTTACGAAAAAATTTCAACAAGTAACTAATTGAAAATTAGAGTTAAACTTTGATATTTGTCTATGTGAAAAGTTGCTCTAAAATGAGCTAGAAGTTTACTTAAGTTTAGGGCAAAAAATGCTTTTTGGAGGGGGATAAAACTGTTGATCTGCTATCTTTTTAAGTTAGTGAGCTGAGAAGAAAGTTCAATAATTGTTGCTATTTGTTGAGTAAAAAGTAAGGGAAAGCATACAATTTAGATGGTTGGCTAAGTGGAATTTTTTCTTACTTGAGACACTAACTTTTATAGTAGGTTGTGTCATTAATTTCTTCAGTT
>NZ_NRHC01000048.1 GCF_003585885.1 Psittacicella hinzii
GTTAAAGAACTTTATTTTGTCGATTTCTATAATACTTTGATCGACCAAAATATTATAGCAATATTAAAAAGGATTTGTCAAATAATTATTTCTTCAATCTTCTAAATTTCTTTAGGTATCGAAGTAATTTTTTATTTTCTTCCTTTCGACAACGAGGCATATTATAGACAAATTAATAATAATTTGTCAAACCATTTATTAGACTTTTTTCTTAAAATAATGATTTAACGTCAATATTAATTTTAACTATTTCTTTACCACCTAATAAATATTGCAATAATTTCAATAAATTTGCGATATTTATTAACCAAGCAACTAAAAACCTATTTTTTATTTTTAGTATATTTTTTGCCTTACCCAGTTGATTAAATTTAATCCAAATCTTAATCACTAATTTATTGCTTAGATTGACTGTTAATCTTGTCGAGAATTTTATTCAATCTTAATTAAGTTGGAGTATCCCAAACTCAACATGAGATACTCCAATTTCTCTTAGAGATTATTCGACCATCTTAGAATTTTTAGAAGCTTTAGCTAGATCTTATTATCTTACTTATTATCTTATATAAGAGATATATTTTTATTTCAGCTGAAAATGACACTAAAAGCAATCTATTTATAAGAGAGAACTCTCTTATTAATGATGACCTACTTCCAAGTAAAACTTGCAGGTAGTCCAACAAATAGTTCTGCTTGCAACTTATCACTAAGTTCATTAGCACTATTTGCAGTTTCTGCTGAAATTTGTTTTTCTTCTTCCAGCCCTATACTATTACTATTCTCTTCTTTGAGATTAGTCGGCATTGACTCACTATCAAGTTTTTTCAGCTTATCTTCTGGAGAATTAACAAGCAACTCTAGTGAAAGAACCTCTTTATTAAAATTAGCCAAAGCAAAAGCTGATTGATAATTAAAAGAAAAGTCTCGATGAACTTGTTGCAATTGTTCTAAATATTTCTGTTGTTGCTCTGGAGTTAAATTTGCATATATTTGTAAGCTCTTTAATTTCTCTAGCAGATTTTCCTCTCTTAAATTTATCTTAGCAACCTTATTTCCTACAGAGGTCTGGTTATTTCCCCTAGTTGCTTCTCTTACTTTCTCTGCATGTAGACATCTAGCTAGATTGAGCCTAAAGTTATAAAAAGAATTTAAAAGATTCTTTTTATTTACTTCTAATGCTGTTAAGTGGTGTCCAAGATTTAAACCTTTACGTTCTCTTTGAATTTCTAGATAACCAGAAGCCGTTAGATAGTCTTTAAACGGATGCTTGCTTTGTAAAACTAAATTTTTCCCCAAACCAGAGTTTTGCACTAATAAATCTAAAGCTTGGGCAAATAGTTGACGATGCTTTTTCTGAATTGGTAGAAGATCAATATTTATTTGTCCGTTAGCCTTAGTTAGCTCTATCAATTGCAAAATAGTTGGCATGGCTGTAAGGTTTATTTGCATATTTATATCTACTTGACCTTTGAAGAGTTCTTCTACTTTACTTTTACCATTTCCTTGAGTTTGATATGGTGTCAAATCAGCTTTTTGCCAATTAGCTTTATTAAGATCTATATGAGTAGCTTGTTGATCTTGACTGACAAGATAATTTAAGCCATGTTTATCTGTGTAGTCTAGACCTGTAAAAACATAATTCCACTCTTTACTTACCTGCTTTTGCTTTAAGTCAAATTTAACCTGCTGGTTAAAGTCAGATATTGCTTCTTGCTTTATCTTCTCTTGCGGGTTAAGTGCCAAAGCTTGCACTATCGGCAGTAATTTACTTTGCCATAAAGTAAAATTATCTAGAATAACAGCTTTTTGTAAATCTAAACCAAGTTCAACAAACTCTTGTTGAACTCTATTTACAAATACAACTTGCGCCTGCACCATTAATCTCTTGCAGACAAAGGTAGATCTCCCTAAAAGATTAATAAAGTAATCCTCTAAGGATAAATCTTCTACATTTTCAAGAATGTTTATTTCTTGATAACGTTGGGCTAAACTTACTAATGCTAGTTTGTCGCTGTAGGCTGGACTTTTTAGACGAACCTTGAGCTTTTGTTTATTTTGGACAACTTCTTTTATAGATTTAATCTTAGCACTTGGTAACTTACAATCACTTAACTTAAGTAAAGCTTGCCAATATTGCTGATTACTAACTTCAGCTTTATCCTCTGTAATTAAATCAACAAATGCTTGATTATTTGCTATATCTAATTCAGTAACCTGCGCATTGTAAGTCAAACCTACTTGAGGAATTACAGGTCGCAACAAACTTCCCGCACGTAGGTCAACAAACTCTACCGCTTTTATTTGATTTAAGTTAAGTCCTTGCAAAAGTTGTGCATAAGCTTGATGTTTGGCTAGGTATAGATCTAACTCAGACAATTGACTAGTTTCACTAATTAAGTCTGCAGGAAGTTGTAACTGCGCAAGTATTAAACCATCAGCAAAATCACAAATTAGAGCTACACAATTATCGCGCTTTTCACTCAATAGATAACTTTGCCAAAGCTCTTCCAACTCTGTTGCAGATTTTACTCGAGAAGTAAGAAATTTTTCTCCTCGAGCAAAAACATCTTGCCAAAAGGTCACGTTACTCATCTTTATCTGGATTAGAGTTAACCATGTAAGCCATCATTTCTTTAGCAACTATATCTTGTTGCTCTTCAAGAAAATCTTCTAAACTCATTCCCTCTTTAAATTCTAATTGCTCTTTTGGACTTACCACACCGTTAGGTTCTGATGTTAAATCTTCTGCAGGTGCTAACTCCTCATCAGCTTTTAGTTTACGATCTTGAATGAACTTTAACATTGCTTGCATAGATGCTTTAAAGTCTGGAGCAACCTCATCAATGTGATCTGCTTCCATATACTTAATTTCTTTATCTTTTTCCGTCATATCAACCTCTAAAAATTTTTCTTCTTATTTTACCCAATTTAGCTTTGCTTTTCTTATAACTTTATTCCTTTGGTTTCTTTACTTTCATGGATTAGCAAACCCCTGTTTTGCTCTAACTAAATAAACCTCAAGAAAATTTAACTAACGACAATCTCCAGCAAAAAAGCTAAAAGTGTTCTAAGATATATACAAATATTTTGTCAGTTTAACTAACTTTTATTAGTTCAACTTTATTTGTTTATATGAAAAAAACAACCGGTTTAACTCATTTTTTTAAAGCCTTCAACTATTCAATCAAAGGTTTTAAAAGTGCTTTTAAAACAGAAGCAGCATTTCGTCAAGAAGTATTCCTTGCGATTATCTTAATTCCTTTAGGCTTTTGCCTTGGAGATGGTGGCGTAGAAAAAGCATTACTTGTTTGTAGTATCTTACTGATTATTCTGTGTGAACTATTCAACAGTGCAATTGAAGCGGTTGTTGATAGAGTAAGCACCGATTTTCATGAGCTTTCAGGTAAAGCCAAAGATTTAGGTTCTGCTTGTGTATTTATTGCTATAGTTATTGCTGTTATTACTTGGGCTTGCATTTTACTATTCTAGCGATTTAGTTGAAAATCAGCTTAATACAAATTTTCAATTTCAAGTTCAAGTTCCAAGTCTCGAACCTTCAAGTAACAGGAAATAATTTTTCCAATTCACCTTTAGCTCCTGTTAGAGGCAATAGGTAGTAAGAGAATAAACACAGACACCTTAACTAGCCGAGTTCATTACCTAAATTTAGATATAGTTAAAGCACCTCAAACTAGAGGTGCTTTAACTATATTAATTGAGTAGTGATTAGTTTGGTAATTGACGAGCAAGAACCTCATTTACACGAGTGATAACTTGTTCTGCAGTAATCTGCTCCATAAGTTTTTCTCCACCTTTAGGTGGTTTCTTACGCCAATTTTTTAAGTCCTTGAGGTACTGCTCTTGAGTAAACTCAATGTCTTTACCATAAGTATTTAAGTGGAAAACACTTACAACATCAGCTACCCCTTGGATTGGACCCGAACGCAGTGGATTAATGTAAGCAAATAAACCAACTGTAGGAATGCCTAAACAAGAAGCCATATGCATCGGACCAGAGTCTGGACTTACTACTAAATCAGCTAAACTTAAGAAAAGATATAGCTCTGCTAAAGTCGTTTGTCCAGCTAAATTAAAGAATAACTTATCAGTGCCTTTAACTTTACTCTCATCTTGAGAAAAAACAAGCTCGACACCTTTAACTACTTGGTTAACCAAATTTAGTTCTTTTTGGTTCTTACCACCAGTAATTACGACTTTATGCCCCTGATCAAGTAAATTGCAAATCAAGGAGATATAGCCTTCTGCCGTCCAGTTTTTCTTTAAAGCTGAAGAAGCTGGATTTACAAAAATTAAACGTGATTGACGTTTATCTTGCCCTGCAAATCTACTATAACTTACTAGTTTTTTATATATGTTTTGATTTTGCGGTGTTACATTACTTAAAGCAAGTTCAGTATTAGGTAACCCTAGGCCTAAATCAAACATAGGTTGCAAATCTGCTTGTTTAATTAGATTAGCTGGGTATTCGCCAGAATAAAGTAAAGCTGTATCTTTAACTAAACTAGCAAATTCTTGACAGTCTGCTTCCGTAAAAAATGGTTTAAAAAGATCAAAGTAATCGACCATTACATGCATCGATTTTTGATAAGGAATTGAGTAGTCAACTACTAATGAATGCCCCTCAAAACTTCTTTCCTTACTAAACCCAACTTTTAATTTTGCACGAATAAACGTTGACAAAATATTTGCACGCATTGAAGTTTGAGCATGAAGCAATAAGTCAAATGGCTCACGTGACATAGCACGTAATTGCTTAAATGCCTGCCAGTAAGAGGTTTTACTCTTATTAAAAACTTCAAATTTTAGTTGAGGATACTTGTTGGCAAGATGGCGGAATAAGTTATATTCCCCAGTACCAATTACCCAAGTTACTTCAACTTCTGGGTAATTTTTTAATAAGATTTCTAAGCTAGGTATTAAGTTTAAGATATCCCCTATAGCTGATAATCTAAAAAGGCAAACTCTTTTTACCTGCTTAAAACTTGTTAATTCTTTAGGCATATTTTACTTGCTCTTAAATGAATAGTTGGCAGCTACTTCTTTATCATAGTTACGTAATAAAACAATAAAGCCATTTGTTCTACCACGTCCATTATTTTCTTTATTTGGGTAGAAAGCAGCTACACGCTCATATTGCACTAAGTAGTTAGGTAAGTTTTGTTTAAGAATATCCTTACCATGACCTGTAATAAAGCGAATTGTATATTCGTTATTACGCCAACAATCTTTAACTACTGCCGGAATGATCGCCTTTAAATCCTCTGAAGTATAACCATGTAAGTCAACTTCACGATCTATAGGTAACATTCCATTAAAGAATACGTGCGATACTTCTGTATCTAATCCTTCCACCATAAAACGTGCATTTTCATAGTTAAACTCGTTAAAACGCATGTTTATATCAGAAAAGATTACATTGTCTTGACTACTTAAACGCGCATAATCTTGTTGCGCAACTTGTTGTTCAACAAACTCTTTACCTGATTTTAATCCAGCTTTAAGGCGACGTTCATGCTCTGCTTGACGGCGTTGTTGTTCAAGACTAGCATGGTTAGAATTATTTCCTTTAAGTGGCTTAATATCTTGGAATGCTTTTCTAAAAGAGTCATCTATATCTATATAGTTACTTTCTTTAACCGGTTCTTTTTGCTCAAACATTTGCGCAAATTTAACTTCACGGTTAAATTGCTTATTAGATTGGTTTACTTCATCTAAATTAAAAGCAATTTCTTCTTCATCAGCATCTAAATCAAAAGATTTATTGGCAACTTTATTGGCATAAGAGTTTGGTGCAAAAAACTTGTGTTTTTTGCCAGAACCTTGCTCTTGTCTCGGCTCACTATAACTATCAAGTAAGCTTGCAAAACTTTCCTCTTCTTTTAAATCCTGCATTAATTGTTTTAATGCAACTTTATCTTCATCTTTGAAAGCTTTGTTCTTCGAAGAACCAAGTCTTGCTTGCGGTTCTTCTTTAGCTTGAGGCGAAGGCAGAGCAAAGTCACTTCCCTCAAATAAATCTGCAAAACTTTCTTCACGTTTAGTTTCAGCCGGTAAAGCACGAGGTTGCTCTTTATTTGAGTAAACTGTAACTTTAGTATTGGTACTAATATTAGTAGTTGTTTGCAGGTTACCATTAGCTAAAGCTAAAGTTTCAACATCCTCACTAATACTTTTATCTTCAATTTGTTGTTCAAGTTGCCCGTCAACTCTCTGCACTTGAGTAATTGTACGAGTGTAAGAAGTTTTTTGCACAACTGAACGCACAATACCATCTGGATTGCCTTTAGTTTCCGCAACTTTTACTTCGTGATCCTGACTTTCGTTTTGTACTGATTTAACTTCAGCGAGATTAGTACTTTTTACCACAGGGAAATTTGCGCGTGGGAAAGCTGTGCGGCGAGCGCTTTTAGCTAACATAGTTTCCGGATTATAATCTGGAGCAGCAAATTTTACTTGTTCAGCAAAAGTAGTATTACCGAGCACTTTACCACGCTCATCAGTGTAAGCTTGTTCATCTATTTCCACATCTTGATAAACAGCAGGCGCATTTAATACTTGAAACTCTCCAGTATTGTAGATACTTTTGCCTTTATTCCCTTCAATATCTTTACCACTGTCATCAAATAGACTGTGTAAAGTTTCTTGCATCTCTTTTTGACCAAGTTCTAAAGTGTCAGTAAAGATATTCTCACCTGTACCTTGATCTACGGCATTAGCTAATTCTAACTTTGCCTCTTCTAAACTTGTTAAAACTTGACTCGAATCACCACTTAACTTTTGTAAAGCTAACTTGATTGCATCTTTGATACTCATATTAACCTCCAACCAGCTTTACTTTATAACCTTTCTGTTCTAAAAGCTGTTGTACCTGTGGGCGTTTATCAGCTCCTTGGATTACTATATCCCAGTCCTCAATACTCCCACCTGTACCTAATCTTTTCTTTAAAAAAGAACAAAGCTCTTTTAATGCAGCTTTATCCAAACCAGTGCCTTTTACTAAAACTACTCCGGCACCTTTGCGTCCTTTAGTTTCTTTATGTAGACGTACTACACCATCACCTTCTGGTGGCAGCTCTTGTTCTTTTTCAGGTTTAACGCGCCCACCATCGGTGCTATAAACTAAACTCATATTTATATCCTTATGCTAGTTTTTTCTTACTATTATAAAAGAAGTTTTTTCATTTAAGCAAATAAAAAACCCTTAGACTAGTCTAAAGGTTTTTTCTGGGTAAATTCTACTTTACTTAAAGCAAAAGTTTCTAATTTATGACAAGATGGACAAAGCCAAAATAGCTCGTGGTGTTGGTAACCACATGAACTACAATGATAGCTTGCTACAATTCTCGCATTACGCGTATTCTCATCAAGTTTCGTTAAAAACTGCTCAAACTTTTCCGTTTGGTTCTGCGCAACAGCTTGTTGACGATTACCAAATCTTAGTAGTAAAGATAAAAGGTTTGATTTAGTTTGCTTGGTCTCTGCAACCTCAACCGGAAGCTCAACTAAAAGCTCACTTAAAAGCATAAAAATACGTTCAAGCACAATTGCCTGAGGATTTGCTTTATAACTTTCAAGCAGAACTTCAAGACGATCATATAGTTCTGGCTTACTTTCTATACGCGATTCACTTAAAAAAGAAACTAAATTCCCAATAAATTTACGTTCACCCTGTTGGTACATTTTCGCTTTTTGCGCTAACTCTGCTTTAAAGTCACGCATTTGCGTGGTCTTTTGCCCTAACACAAGTTCACGAAAAACTTCCGCTGAACTTTTCGCTTGATCACGAAATTCATAGCTATGAGCATAAGGAAGAAAATCAAAGTTATCTATAACTTGATCTAAATAAAGATCAAGAATATATTGCCACTTTTCAGGAACTTCTAAACTTTGTAAGAACTTCGCAAAATCATTACCAAAAGTACGAATATTTGCATAACAATAAGCTATGTTACTAATTACTGCTGGTAACAGCTCAAAACGTAAATTTAAAGCTTGTTGATAATCTTCAAGTGCACTTAAATAATCCCCAAGAGCAAAGTGATAATTTGCACGGGTAACATAGACACGCACATTTGTTGGATCTAATTCTATAATTCTCTGAAAAGAGAACATAGTACGTCTATGCCCTATATCTAAGTAGCAACTACATAGACGAAATATATAGAAATTACAAAGTTGTTTTAAATTATTGTTATTTTTTTGTAAGCTGTAAATAGCTTTAGCTACAGCTAAAGCTGGCTTCCAGTCTTGCGTAACTATATAAATTTCTAGCAATAAATTTAAGATTTCGCCCTCATACTTTACATTACCAACTTGAGGTAATAAAGTTTCCAAAGCACGAGAGTACATCCCAGCTTTTAAATAACAACGCGCTAAGTTGATATTAGCGAGAACATGCCCTTGGTTTTTCCAAGTAGGAATAGCTAAGATATGACGAAAAATCTTAATCGCACGGAAGTAATCTCCGCGTTGCATGCAAATAACGCCACCAAGCATTTGCATTTCAAGTAAATGCCCAACATCTTCAGCAAGTACCCCATAAGGATGTTGAAGGTCTTTTAAAGAACGAGAAGCTAAAATCTTTTCTTCGCTTTCTTCAACAACTTTAGTAGCTCTTTTTTGCGCTTGATTTTGTAGCGCATTTTCTAAAGTTGATACTATTGGGTTATTTAAATTCTGCCCTTTTAGCTCATTATCAAGAGCTTCAATTGTTGCCTCGATGTTGCTTTGCTCTTCTTGTGGAGCTACAACCTCTTCTTTTTTGCTCACAGGTGTTTGAGCTATTTGCTCATAAAAGTCATCAATAGCTAAATCAACTTCAGGATAGCTTTCACTGTTAACACGAGTTGAAGCTTCTTTACTCTTACTAAAAATAGTAGCTTTACCATTTTTATTTAGCTTTTGTACCGGCGGGGCGTTGGCTATTAAGTTACCATCAATAATATATTCGACAGTATCAAGTAAACGATTTACCACCTCTTGTGACTGTGAGCTATCATCTTTGACTATGGTCTTAACTTCATCAAGGTAAGACTGCTTAGTACGACGTTTTAATAACCAAGCAGAAAAACTCCCTTTAAAAACATAACCAAGGAAGAAAGAAACAACAGCAATTAAAGGAAGAATAAGAAAGAGAAACTCATACATATCTAATCTCATTTCAAGAAAACCCTAGTTAAATATAACTAGGGGTGAGTTTTAGCATCTAGTTTGTAAGATTCTAAAGCTAATTCTAATTTTTGTACTTTCTTCTCTAAAGCGTGCGCTTTGTTGTTTGCTAACACCACTCTAGTTTTGAGAACTAAATATAGTAGGAATAAAACTACAAGTGCAAGAACAAAGCCAAAGATAAAAGCCATACCGAGAATGAAAGATAAAGCGCCATCAAATTCCCCTAAAAGGAAATTTACATGCACCACTTGATCATTGGCAGAAGTAAAAATAAAAACTAATACCAATAAAGCTACCAAAAATAAAAGATAGCACAGATAACGGATTAATTTCATAATTTTAATAAGACAAACTGTTTATAGTTATATTTTAACATAAAGATCATGAAAAAAAGCAACGAGTCCGGCTCATTGCTTTTTTTCATCTTCCTTAAGCTTTAGCTTTATTTAAAATTTTAATAAAAATAAACTTAAGGCAATGTAGTACTCGGAAGATCAATCCAACCAAGGCAAGTAAATTCAACTAAGAGCAAAAATTAACTCAACTAAGGAGGATAAAACCAACTTAAGCTAGCTTAAGCCTTGTCAGCCTCTGCTTGGCATGAACATGAACAAGGTGTATCTGCCCAGTTTTTGTTTTTTGAAAGTTTACCAACTCCAGGATTAAACTGATTCGTTGGATCTAGAGTACGATAGTGTTTTTCAAGCGCAGGTTGCGCATGATATAAGTGTCCAACATTGTGTTCTGCAGGATACTGCGCCCCACGAGCACGATAAAACTCTAAGATTTTCTCTTTTAACTCTTCCACTGAGTATGGTGACGATTTTTTCACAAGATAATCTAAGTGGAACACATGACATAAGAAGTGACCACAAGAATTCACGTGCGTTAAGTGCTGACTAATTTCTTCAGGAAGAGGATCTGCCCAATTATCATCATTACGACGTAACGCAATATCTAGGGCAATCATACCTTTAGTTTCATTCTTAAGCACATGCATCGAACGAGCTAAAGAACCTCCGACAGCAAAGCGAAGAAGCAATGCTTTTTTCGCCTCTTTTGGAGTAGACGCAAAGTAGTCACCAGTTGAATGCTCTGCAAAATACTCTTTTAGGTATTTGTCAGTTTGTTCTATTAAGTCACCGCTTGTTGTTAAGATTAAGTAATGTTTAAATTTCTTACGATAATCTAATAAGCTTTGTGGCAATAAGTTAGGTAAGCAATCAGAGTAGAATTGCATTACTGTTTCTGACGATGGTAAGAAAGGTAAGCGACCTAACTTACGATCATATGCGTCTTTTAAAGCATATAAACGTGGTAAGTGTTTAGTACCAAACTTATCTAGTACCCAGAAAGTATCTTTACCATATTTTACCGCGTCATCAAAAGATGAAGCACTCATGTACTCACCTTGCATAGGTAAGCCGTCAAACTTAGTTAGCACTGTACGACGGATTTCATTTAAATCTTGCGGATCATTGGTACCGATAAAGAAAAGCTGTTGACGTTTTGCTTTGGCAAAGGTATCAACACGCACCGCAAATACAGCTAAGTGACCTGCTGAACCTGAAGCTTCTTTTAAACGCTCTGGATCAGAGTTAAAACGAGATGGCGTATCTGCGTCAACTTGTACAACTTTATCTTTATAGTCTCGTGAAGAAGCTAATTTACCTTCAGGATCACTAACTGCTTCTTTAGAGTAATCACCTTTTTCTAAACGCTCTAATTGCTCTTCAGGTGTACCTTCACCTAAATCTATGCCTAGATTGTTAACAAACTCTAGCTCACCTTGCTCATTAACACGAGCGTAACAAGCTAGTTCGGTGTAAGCTGGTCCACGTTGTACTAACGTACCACCCGAGTTATTACAAATTCCCCCAACTACAGAGGCGCCGATGCATGATGAACCGATAACTGAATGAGGTTCACGATTAATTAAAGCTAACTTTTCTTCTAAGCGATATAGAGTTGAACCAGCTAAACAAACTGCTTGTGGCTCATCTGTATCTTCTTTAATTAATTTAATACCATCAATTCTTAAAGTATTGATGATAACAATTGGACGATCGTAATCATTACCCCAAGGAGTAGAACCTCCAGTTACGCCTGTGTTTTGTGCTTGGTTTAAAACAATTACATCATTTTCCACACAAAGTTTTACTACTTTATAGTATTCAACTAAAGTTCCTGGTCTTACTACCGCAAGGGCATCACCAGAACCAAAGAAAAAACCAGTGCGATAACGTTTAGTTGCATTGGCATCAGTTAGAAGATATTTACTTCCAACGACATCAGACAAACTCTTTAAAAAATCTTTGTAGCTTTGTGTCATGAATAGCCGTCCCTAAGAATGTAAGTTTACCTCTTAACTACAACTTGAGTTATCCCTCAAGATTGTCGTCGAAATAAAAGAGGAGCCTCTTAATCAGTTACTAATTATCTTGCAAAGCCTTTTAAAAAAGCCTTACAAAACATAAAAAACTTCGAATATTGATAAAAATAAGTATTCACCTAACTAAAAAGTTGTAGTTATCTTTATGACGAGAGAATATTTCTCACTTCATAATGCTTCATAATGATTTTCGTAACACTTTACTAATACTTTCGCAATACTTTACTAATGATTTGGTAATTATTTCATTATGCTAGCTAACAAATTTTAGAGAGACTTTAGCATTACTAAATTAATAATATTAAAGTTATTTTTACTAGGTTTAACCATAGGATAACATAAAAAACTGGGCATAGATAAAAATAAAATAATTTTTTCTGTCACTCTACCAATCTAGAGTATCTCTCTTAAACTTTGTGCATTACCTAGAGATAATCTTTAATTAAACAATGAACAATGAACAATGAACAATGAACAATGAACAATGAACAATGAACAATGAGCTGTGAGCTGTGAGCTGTGAGCAATAAGGTTATCTCTTCCCTAAATAATGATTTTTCATTTTATCTCGCACTTAGAAGACTACACTTAGTGGGAATAACTTATCCAAACTTCTCATTAAACTTAAAACAAGTTTGCCGATCCTTATTTGCCAACTTGAAAAATTTCCCATGTTATTCAGCTATTTTTAACGCTAAAATGTGATCTTCCTCTCATTTTGCAGTAAAGTATTGCTTATTTTGTTAAAAGTATATTAAACTAGAAGTAATATTTTAATTTTTTTACAGATTAGTATTTGATTTCTTTTTGACAGCTTTAAGGAATTTAGTTATATGAATAAATTTACAAAATTAGCTTTAAGCTTATCTCTCACAAGTGTTTTGGCATTCTCAGCAGTTAGCCACGCAGCTCCTCCTGCTGACGTTAAATTAGCAGCTGAACAAAAAATTAACATTAACTTAGGTTCTTTCCCTGATACATTAGATCCAGGTAAATTCTCAGATGGTACTTCAGCAGCAGTTGCTCGTGCAATTTTCGATACTCTGTATCGTCAAGGGCCAAATGGTGACTATATTCCTGTAGCTGCAGAAAGAGCAGTAGTTTCTGATGACGGTTTAACTTGGACTTTCTACTTACGTAAAGAAGCTAAATGGTCTGATGGCAAACCAGTAACTGCGCACGATTTCGTTTACTCTTGGCAACGTTTATCAGATCCTAGCACAGGTTCTTCTTATGGTAACTACTTAGCACACAATGCTAATGTGGTAAATGCAGAAGAAGTTTCAGTGGGTAAATTACCTCCATCTGCTTTAGGGGTAAAAGCTGTTGATGATTACACTTTTGAAGTGAAATTAACACAACCTACACCTTGGTTAACGCAAGTAGTATCTTATGGGGTGTTAGCTCCAGTTCGTAAAGACTTAATTGAAAAACACGGTGATGCTTGGGTTCGACCAGGTAACATCGTAAGTAACGGTCCTTACCAATTAGTACGCTATGCAGTAAATGATGAAATCACACTGAAAAAAGTAGATACTTACTGGGACGCAGCTAATGCTACTTTAACAGACATTCGCTTTGTTTTCATCAAAGACCCTAACACTTCATACTATCAATATGTGTCTGGTGAACTTCTATTTACAGGTATCCCTCCACAATTAAAAGAACAAATCTTAAAAGAGAGACCTGAAGAAGTACGTCAATCACCTGCTCTTCTAGCTGGTTACTTAGATTTCCAACACAGCTATGAACCATTTAAAAATCCTAAAGTTCGTCGTGCAATCGCTTTATTAACAGATAACAAATTTATCGTTGAGCGTATCTACACAGCTGGTACACCAACTTCTATCTTCGTACCTACTTATGTACAAGACGGACAGTTATCTACTCAAGCAGATTATTGGGATAGAAGTTTAGAAGAAAGAAGAAAAGAAGCAGTTAAACTTCTAACAGAAGCAGGTTTCTCTAAGAGCAACCCTCTAAAAATTGAATTAACTTACTATTCAGGTAAAACTATCCAAAGAGCATTCGTTGCTTTACAAAGTCAATGGGATAAAGGTTCAGGCGGTTTAGTTAAACTAACTGGTGACCAAACTGAATGGAAAACTTACCTAGATAAGATCAAAAATAAAGACTACCAAGTACGTATGTCTGGTTGGGGAGCTGACTATGATCAGGCTTCTACTTTCTACAATATCTACTTATGTGCAAACTCTGCAAACTACTCAAGTTTCTGTAGCAAAGATTATGATGATCTTGTAAACCGTGCAAACTCTGAAGTAGACGCAACTAAACGTGCTGAGCTATATGCACAAGCTAATAAGTATTTACAAGACAACCAAGTTAACGTACCATTCAACTGGGGATTATTATATGCTTTAGTATCTCCAGCATTAGGTGGTTATAACGAGAAAAATGACGAACGTTACTACCGTGATTACTACATCATTGCTGATAAAGCAACTAAAAAGTAATTAATCGTAACTAAAGTTAATAATTTGCTAGTTTAAATTATGCACTTAAACAGCTAATTGCTTTAAGATGAAGAGGTAAATCTTTTTAAGGTTTACCTCTTCACATTTTTATTTCCAGTTAACTCATTAGTCAAGCGAAACTTAACTTAAAACCTACTCCAAACTTCTATGGAGAAAGCGAATAAAGAACGCAAGTATTCATTTCTGTATTCTGTATTGGGTTTTCGGCATTCTAATCTACCTCTAAAGCTTCAGCCTCATTTGTGTAACTACAACCTCATATTCCTGCGCTAAACAACTTTTACCCTAGACAAAGCCCCAATTTTTTAGCTCAAAAAACTTTTTCAAAAATTTTTCTTTACAATCAAATTATTTTCTGTATAATATTGACAATTTGCGTCTAATACAAAGAAGAATAATTATCATGACAACAAAAGAAAAAGTATCCTTAGGTCAAGAACCTATTTACGACATAAAAAATCTTTCATTTGGGAAAAAATTTCTTCTAGGCTTGCAACATACATTTGCAATGTTTGGAGCAACTGTTTTAGTTCCTATCTTAACTGGGTTAGATGTTTCTACAACTCTATTAATGATGGGTATCGGTACTCTTATTTTCCACTTAATCACACGTGGACAAGTTCCTATCTTCTTAGGCTCATCTTTTGCTTTCCTAGCTGGTTATGCCGCAGTTGCACCTAATAAAGATCCAGCAAGTTTATCTATGGCTCTTGGTGGTGTATTTGTTGCTGGTATTATCTACGCAATTTTCGCCGTTCTAATTTACGTTTTTGGTATTAAACGTATCATTCGTTTCTTCCCTCCAGTTGTAACAGGTCCAATGGTTATCTGTATCGGTTTAACCTTAGCACCTGTAGCTATTAACATGTCAAGCACTAACTGGGCTTTAGCTTTATTAGCTATTGCTATTATCGTTGTTACCACTATTTGGGGTCGTGGCATGATGAAAATCATTCCATTACTATTAGGTATCTTCGGTTCTTACTTAGTTGCTTTAGCATTTGGTTTAGTAGACAAATCTCACTTTAGTGATTTAAAAGCATTCCACTTACCTCTTCACACTGAATATTTTGCGACATTTAATCTTTCTGCAATTATCACTATTGTCCCTATTGTTCTTGCAACAACTATGGAACACATTGGTGACGTTTCTGCAGTATCTGCAACAACAAATCGCAACTATATCGTAAAACCAGGTTTACACCGTACTTTATTTGGTGACGCTGCTGCAACTATGGTAGGTTCATACTTTGGTGGTCCAGCATGTACTACTTATGGTGAAAATACTGGGGTATTAGCTCTAACTAAAGTTTACGATCCTCGTGTAACGCGTTACGCTGCTATGTTTGCAATCGTATTTGCATTCGTACCATTTATTTCAGACGTAATTAACTCTATTCCTACAGCAATTATCGGTGGGGTGTCATTAGTTCTTTACGGTATGATCTCTGCAATCGGTGCGCGTAACATTGTAGAAAACAAAGTGGACTTAACTAAATCTCGTAACTTAATCATTGCTTCAATGATCTTAGTAACAGGTCTAGGTTTTGCAAACAACCCGCTAGTGTTTAACGTAGGTAGCACAACAATTACTTTATCAGGCTTAGCAATTGCTGCTATCTCTGGTATCTTATTAAATGCAATTTTACCAGGTAATGATTACCACTTTAGCGTACAACAACCACAAGAGTATGGTAAAGCTTTATCATTATCAGGTTCTGACTCAACTTACGAAGGTTTAAATCCTGAACAAGTTGACCAAGAAGATACAGATCCAAGTATCCAAGTTTCAAAATAATCTTAAGATTGAAAACTCCTTTACTTGCGCCAAGAAATCAGAGCTTTGGCAAAAGTCTTGCAGTTCCCAGTCTCGGACTGAGATAAAACAAAACTGAAAGCTATGGAGAAAATCAATTTAGGATTGACAAAAAATAAAGGTGATTTGCTATGCAAATCACCTTTATTTTTATGTATTTTCTATGTATTCCTATGTAGTTTTTTTGCAATTAACTACCTAGTTACTATGCTAATTCTGTAATCTTAGCTGAAGCTGCAGCTTTACGACCGTGTGGATCAGTTGTATCTAAACCTTGATCTAGATAACGTAAAACTAAAGCAAAGTCTAATGATAACTCTGGATCAATTTCTAACCATACTTTATGACCATCACCTGGCGCTACTGTAATTTCTTCAAATTTACGGTTATACATTTTCTCTAAACGGTAACTTAAATTACCTTTTGGCGTCATGATTTCGATCATATCACCAACCACAAATTTGTTTTTAACTTCAACTAAAGCTAAATTACCTTCACGCTCACCTGTGAATGCACCAACAAATTGTTGGTAATCACTTGTTGAGTTCCCTGAAGTGTAGTGTTGGTACTGGTCGTGAGTATGTCTTTGTAAGAAACCGTCAGTATAACCACGGTGCGCTAATGAATCTAACTTACGTAATAATTCAGAGTTAAACTCTTTACCAGCGGCAGCGTCATCAATTGCTTGACGATAAATTTGCGCTGTACGTGCACAGTAGAAGAAAGATTTTGTACGACCTTCAATTTTTAACGAATGCACACCCATTTGCGTTAAACGGTTTACGTGTTGAATTGCACGTAAGTCACGGCTATTCATAATGTAGGTGCCATGCTCATCTTCAAAAGCCGTCATTTTTTCATCAGGACGACGAGGTTCAGTAATTAAGAAAGTCTTAGTTGTTGGTTCACCAATACCTAAAGTTGGTTCAACATTTTTAACGTTAATGCTTAGATCAGCTTCACCGTTAATAATTGCTGCGTTTGGATCTTGTTCACGGTTATCGTGTACTTCACCTTTAGCTACTTTCTCAACAATTTGTCCTAACTCATCTTCTTGCCCCTCTGCAAGGTCATACTGCCAACGACAAGCATTTGTACATGTACCTTGGTTAGGGTCACGTTTATTAATGTAACCTGATAGTAAACATCTACCAGAGTAAGCCATACATAATGCCCCATGGACAAATACTTCTAGCTCAAGCTCTGGAACGTGTTGACGAATCTCTTCGATCTCTTCTAGACTTAACTCACGTGAAAGGATTACACGCTCAACTCCGTAGTCATACCAGAATTTACAAGAAGCCCAGTTAACTGCGTTAGCTTGCACAGATAAGTGTAATGCTACTTCAGGAAAGTTTTGACGCATTAACATAATTAAACCTGGATCTGAAAGGATAAAAGCGTCTGGTTTCATGTCAACTACACGTTGCATATCCTTAACAAAGGTTTTTAATTTTGCGTTGTGGGGAGCAATGTTTACTACCACATAGAATTTTTTACCTAAAGCATGAGCTTCGTTAATCCCTTGCTCAAGAGTCTCCCAGTTAAACTCATTATTTCTTACACGTAATGAGTATCTTGGTTGACCTGCGTACACTGCATCTGCACCATAAGCAAAAGCGTAGCGCATGTTTTTTAATGAACCAGCTGGACTTAATAGTTCTGGTTTAGCATATACTACTGACATTTATTATCCCTAAAATTATTTTAGCTCTTAATCCTGAAGCTAGATTCAGGCAGTTTACAAGACTATTTATATTAAGAGCCCCTTATAAGGAGTAAAATTATTTAAATTTGTGTTTATAGTTGTTTAACGTTTAAACCTTTAATCGCAAGCTCTTCTTGTTCTTGCTTAGTGTGCTCTTCATGAATTTGACGCGCTAAAGCATCATAATCTTCACCCCCAAAAAGCTCATCAGTTGCTAGTTTATCTAGCTCTTCTTCAGTAAACTCTTGTTTACTTCCTTGAGCTTGCTCTTTAGCTAACAAAGTCGCTGGTGCAATATTTTGCGGTGCTTGCCCTGCTAGAGTTGTTTCAACTTGCTCTGCAGTTGACGCAACTACTTGCTCTGCATTATCTTGCTCTGCATTTGCTGGTTTAGAGGCTAAAACATTAACCGCTTTAGCATTTGGATTATGATGAGGGTTAAACTCTTGTTGACTTAAAGAGCTTAAGCTCGCAAAATCATATAAGCGATGATCTAGTAAGTGTGAGCGACTCACATCTTGCATTGATCTAAAAATTGTTTCAATTCGGCCAGGGAACTGCTTATCCCATGATTGCAACATTTGTTTTACCATCGCACGCTGTAAGTTCGGCTGAGAACCACAAAGGTTACAAGGAATAATTGGAAACTCTTTTAATTTCGCAAATTTCTCAATATCCTTTTCACGACAGTAAGCTAAAGGACGAATTACGGTATGCAGTCCATTGTCACTTACAAGTTTTGGTGGCATGGTTTTGAGTTTACCGGCAAAGAACATGTTTAAAAATAACGTCTCTACCATATCATCGCGGTGATGACCTAGAGCGATTTTTGTACATTTTTCTTCTTGCGCAACGCGATAAAGAATACCACGACGTAAACGTGAACATAATGAACAAGTTGTTTTACCTTCAGCAATTACGCGTTTAACTACACTATAAGTGTCTTCATTGACAATACGATAAGGTACGCCAATTGACTCTAAGTAGTTAGGTAATACTTCTTTAGGAAAGCCTGGTTGCTCTTGGTCTAAGTTAACTGCAAGTAATTCAAAATTTACTGGAGCGTACTTTTGTAAAGAACGTAAGATATCCAGTAATGCGTAAGAATCCTTACCTCCAGATAAACAAACCATGATCTTATCACCTTCTTCAATCATGTTAAAGTCAGCAATAGCCTTACCTACTTCACTACGTAAGCGTTTACTTAGTTTATTTAAACGATAGTTTTCTTGCATAGCTATACAAAACAAAAAAGAAAAACCATAGCTCTTTGGCTATGGCTTTTAAAAACAAAACCCTAAGAGTAACATTTGAGCCATGTTACTAGAGGTAAATTCTGCGGCCGATTTTCCAGACCTAATACTATCTTGAACGGAAAACGATACGACCTTTGTTAATATCGTATGGAGTTACTTCAACTGTAACTTTATCACCTGTTAAAATACGAATGTAGTTTTTACGCATTTTGCCACTAATGTGAGCAATGATTTTGTGACCGTTTTCTAATTCTACACGGAACATAGTATTAGGTAATGTTTCAATTACAGTTCCTTGAAACTCAATTGCTGGTTCTTTTGCCATGAGACCTCATTTAAAAAAATTATGTATAAAAATAACGTTGCATATTATAACACAAAAATTAATTTTTTACTGCTATTTATAAGATGTTAAAAGGGTTACTCGTTTAAGAGTAACCCTTTTAATTCTTAAGTAAAATTAAACTTAAGTAAAAAACAAATTAGTTGTTACGGATTAAGTAATCAAATGCAGCTAAAGACGCTTTTGCACCTTCACCCATTGCGATAATAATTTGTTTGTATGGTACGTTTGTACAGTCACCTGCAGCAAATACGCCTGGAACGTTAGTTTGACCACGATCATCAGTGATGATTTCACCCATACGATTTACTTCAAGTACATCTCTTGCAAAATCAGTATTTGGTACTAAACCGATTTGTACGAAGATACCAGCTAAATCTAAACGGTGTAACTCTTCAGTTGCACGATCTTGGTAGCTTAAACCAACAACTTTTTGTCCGTCACCGTGAACTTCTGTAGTTGCTGCGTTCGTAATAATTTTTACATTAGGTAAGCTACGTAATTTAGCTTGTAACACTTCGTCAGCACGTAATTTTTCATCACGTTCAATTAGAGTAACGTGTCTTACAACACCCGCTAAGTCAATAGCAGCTTCAACACCAGAGTTACCACCACCAATTACTGCAACATCTTTACCTTTGAATAAAGGACCATCACAGTGTGGACAGTAAGCTACACCACGTGCTTTATATTCAGCTTCACCTGGAACATTCATGTTTCTCCAGCGAGCACCTGTAGATAGAATTACAGTTTTAGCTTTTAATGTAGCACCGCTTTCTAATTCTACTTGAACTTGTTTTTCACCTGGAATTAATTTAGAAACGCGTTGTAAGTTCATGATATCAACACCATATGAACGTACGTGCTCTTCTAAAGCTGTTGCTAAGTGAGGACCTTCTGTTTTTAATACAGAAATGAAGTTTTCGATGTCCATAGTATCTTGTACTTGACCACCAAAACGTTCCGCCACTACACCAGTACGGATGCCTTTACGAGCAGCATATACAGCAGCTGCCGCACCAGCTGGACCACCACCTACTACTAAAACATCAAACTGTTCTTTTTCAGATAATTGTGCAGCTTTACGCTCAACTGAAGCAGTATCTAATTTAGCTAAGATTTCTTCTACACTTGTACGACCTTGACCAAATAGTTCACCGTTTAAGTAAACTGAAGGCACTGACATAATTTGTAGTCTATCAACTTCTTCTTGGAATAAAGCACCGTCAATTGACACGTGTTTAATACGTGGGTTGATTACAGACATAGCGTTTAATGCTTGTACTACATCTGGACAGTTTTGACAAGAAAGTGAGAAGTAAGTTTCGAAGTAGTAATCACCTGGTAGGTTTTTGATTTGCTCTACAACTTCATTGCTTAATTTAGCTGGGTAACCACCTACTTGTAATAAAGCAAGTACTAATGAAGTGAACTCATGTCCCATTGGGATACCAGCAAAAGTAACAGCCACGTCAGAACCAACGCGTGCAATTGTAAATGCTGGTTTACGAGTAGCTTCTTCAACTTCAACGTAAGAAATTTTGTCACTTCTTAAAGAAGCAATTTCTAATAATAATTCTTTTAATTCAGCTGATTTAGCATCAGTACCTAAGTTTGCACGAAGCTCGATAGGTAATTCTACTCTTTCTAGGTAAGTTTGTAATTGAGATTTAATTGCGTTATCTAACATAATATTCACTAATTCTTTTTTAACATTATTCACAATTGAGAAAAAGAGCACCGCATAGTGCCCCATAAGGTAGTGTACCTACTTATAGGGCACTCATGCCTATGCTCTTTTATATACTAAACTCTCAGTCTAGATTAGATTTTACCAACTAGGTCTAAAGATGGTTTAAGAGTTTCTGCACCTTCTTTCCATTTAGCTGGACAAACTTCACCTGGGTTAGCTGCGATGTATTGAGCAGCTCTAATTTTACGTAATAATTCGCTAGCTTCACGACCGATACCGTTATCGTTCACTTCAGCTAATTTGATGTTACCTTGTGGGTCTACTAAGAAAGTACCACGTAAAGCTACACCTTCTTCTTCAATTAATACTTGGAAGTTACGTGATAAAACGTGAGTAGGGTCAGCTAACATAGTGTAGTTAACTTTACCGATTGCTGGAGAGTGATCGTGCCATGCTTTGTGAGCAAAGTGAGTATCTGTTGATACTGAGTAGATTTCCACACCTAATTTTTGGAATTCTGCATAGTTATCAGCTAAGTCTTCTAATTCTGTAGGACATACAAATGTAAAGTCTGCAGGGTAGAAGAAGAATACTGACCATTTACCAGCTAAGTCTTTATCTGAAACTTCAACAAAACTACCTTGTTTGTAAGCGTTAACTTTGAAAGGTAATAATTTAGTATTAATTAATGACATTGTCTTAGATTCCTTAAATAAAATTATCGATAGGATTAAATTATGGATATATTATAAAACAAAAAAAGCTAATTGTTTAGATTATTTTCTACTTTTTACCAAAATAACACTTATATACCTGATAAATAAAGATAAAAAATAAGAAACCATAAGGCGAACTTTAAAAGAAAAAGTAAGATTTTCTCTCAAAAATGTAAAATTCACATATAGCAATTTTTAAGAAAAAAAGTTATTTTTTCGAAAAAAGAACTAGCGAACTTTTCCCTCAAAAGTTATCTCTTATTTCACCAATAAATACCAGATCAAAGTAAGCTATACTTTAAAAGCACTCTCTAAATTGCCTCTTCTAATTGCCTCTTTTAAAATTTTGTTTTGCTAAATGCAAAATTTAATTGTCTAACAGTTTGGTGAGACGTATAAAACAGACTTCTAAATTTAGAAAGCTCAACTAACCCCTTGTATACGCTTGAGCATTAGCATCATAATTTGCCATAACTAAAATAACTCGTAACTAACGTAAAACTATCTCAAATTTACTTTTCTTAAGTTATTTAGTAAATACAAATTTTTTCTAAGCTAGCACGCTATTATGCTAAAATGTCTATTTACATATACGTCTATATTTTTTAGAGATAACAAAGATTTTTATTCAAAAGTTTCTTGTTAATTCAATAAACTTTTCCCTAATTAAATTTTCGGAGTATTTTTACAATGACGGCTACTATAGCTTCTACACAGCAAGTATTAAATGGTGAAGTTAAAGTCGGAGAACTAGTAACTGTACGTGGTTGGGTACGTTCTCGTCGTGACTCTAAAGCTGGTTTTTCATTTTTAGCAGTATATGATGGTTCTGGTTTTAATCCAGTTCAAGCAGTTGTTGCTAACGATCTAGCAAATTACGAAAGCGAAGTTTTAAAATTAACTAACGGCTGTTCTGTAATTGTGACTGGTGAAGTAGTACAATCAGCTGGTGAAGGTCAAGCTGTAGAAATTAAAGCTACAAACGTAGAAGTAGTTGGTTGGGTAGCAAATCCTGATCAATACCCTATGTCTAACAAACGTTTATCAGTTGAATACTTACGTGAAATTGCTCACTTACGTCCAAGAACAAACCTAATTGGTGCTGTTGCTCGTGTACGTAACACTTTAGCATTTGCAATTCATGAGTTCTTTAACGATCGCAACTTCTTATGGTGTGCTACCCCTTTAATTACAGCTTCAGATACTGAAGGTGCTGGCGAACTATTCCGTGTTTCTACGTTAGATTTAAACAATCTACCAAGAACAGAAGAAGGTAAAGTAGACTTCAAACAAGATTTCTTCGGTAAAGAAACTTTCTTAACTGTATCAGGTCAACTTAATGGTGAAACTTATGCTTCAGCTTTAAGTAAAATCTATACCTTTGGTCCTACTTTCCGTGCGGAAAACTCAAACACAACTCGTCACTTAGCTGAATTCTGGATGGTTGAGCCTGAAGTAGCTTTCTACGATTTAGAAGACAATGCTAAATTAGCAGAAGATTTATTACGTCACTGCTTTAAACGTGTTTTAGAGAAAAACCGCGAAGATTTAGAGTTCTTTAATAAATTTGTTCAACCTGGTGTACTAGAGCGTTTAGAGCAACTAGTTGACGCTGAGTTCGTTCATGTTGACTATACAGATGCAATTAAAATCCTAGAAAACTGCGGTAAGAAATTCGAATTCCCTGTTTACTGGGGTGTTGACATGTCATCAGAACATGAGCGTTACCTAGCTGAAGAACACTTCAAATCTCCTGTAATTGTGAAAAACTATCCTAAAGAGATCAAAGCTTTCTACATGCGTCTAAATGAAGATGGTAAAACTGTAGCAGCTATGGATATCTTAGCTCCAGGTATTGGTGAGATCGTTGGTGGTTCACAACGTGAAGAGCGTTTAGATGTATTAGAACAACGTATTAAAGATCTAGGTATGAAACCAGAAGATTACGATTGGTACTTAGATTTACGTCGTTACGGTACAGTACCTCACGCAGGTTTCGGTTTAGGTTTTGAACGTTTAATCAGTTATGTAACTGGTGTACAAAACGTTCGTGACGTGATCCCATTCCCACGTACACCTAATAACGCAGCATTCTAATTTAATTGCTTTGCTGAGCAAGAAAAATGTCCGGTGAGCAACACCGGACTTTTTTCTTTAGATTTAAGGAATTTATGCTTTTTTCTACCCCTAACTTTGTAATTATAGCTATGCTTGTGGCATTTAGAGCTACCCATAATTTTAGGGATCCACGCTTTAGTACTTTTGCTTTAAGTGCTACAGTTATTTTCTTAGAGTTAATTTCCTCTGCTCTATCGCCTAACTTCTTTTATTCAAGCTTTTTACAGTTAAATCCGTATAAACCTTTATTTGTGGTAACCTCTTACTTCCTGCTAGGCTTTGCTTTTTATCACTTAATTTCAAGCCAATGGTTACACCAAAGGATACGTCGTCGCTATCCAGGTTTTACGCAAGCAGCAACTTTATACGCACGTGAAGTTGTAATTGTTACAGAAATTATTGCTTCATTCCTTGCTTATTTAAGTTTATCTGACTTTGCGCAATTTAGCTCTTGGCTTGTTGCCTCATCAAGCCGTGCTCAAGAAGCTACAAGTAACTTTTGGTTTATTGCTATAGTTACGCTTATTGTTGTTCGCTTCTTTTACAACCTGTTATTAGGTAATTACAAAACTTTTGTCTTCTGGAGCGTAAGCATAATTTTCTTTTTCACTTATACTTTAATTGGTCATCGTGAGTACTTTGCTACTAATACCTTTTTATATGTATATGCCGTTAGTTATATCTTTAGATATATTGCTACCGAAGAGAACTTTTACAACTTCTTTGCTCGCACTAAGTTATCAGAAGCACGTTTTGCAATGCTCCTCCACGGTTTAACAGCCCTTGCAGAGTTAATTGCTAGCCTAATGATCCTAGGAATCTTTGTAAATTCCTATACTGATTTAACTTTTTTGAAATCATACTTTTAGCGACTAACTCTTAGTCGCCTTATTTTGTTATGCAAAATTTTTTTACTTACTATCCTCAAAGCTTACTCTTTATTCTATGTTGGGGAAGCAGGTTAGCGCTCAACTTAAAGAGAACCAAGTACAGCTTTGATGCTACTATGTTTATCCTTGCAGGAAGTATTAGCTTTATTCTTTATGTCATTGGCTTCCATACTTTTCATTTAATGGATTATGGCGCTTATGATCATACTTTACTGCTTGTTTTAGCTTTTGCTTTACTAAACGTCCTTTACCTCTTTTTTACAAGAAGTAATTTTGCTATTGATATTGCCCAAAAGTACAAAGATACCCTTTTTAGTCGCAAAACTGTAGTTTTTTGTGCTTTAGCAGAAGCAATTATTGCTCTGTATGCTTTTGTGATGTACATGCATCATCCAATAGCTTTTAGTAAAGGTCTAGAAGAACCTGTACTTGAAGTCCTTACAGGCAACAATACTGTTAGCATGCTTTTACTTGCGGTAGTAGCTTGTCGTTTCTTCTATGTACTCACAGTGGGAACTTACCGCGTCCTAACCTTTTGGTTAAGTTTTATTGCTGCTTTGGGAGTATTCGGAGGAGTTATCTACTACTTTGTAGGTTTTACGGAGAGTTTAGCTTATATCCCTGCAATTATCTACTTTGCTATTCTCGTAGCGTTAAAAGTAAATCATCGTTTCCTAATTACTAATGATAGTAAACAAATTACTTTTGCTTCCGTAATCCCGTACGTACTACGTACTTTAGGTGGTTTATTAGAGCCTCTGTGCTTAAGTTTAATTATCTATTTTGTCGTAGTTTACTTTATTGGCGCTTTTCTTTAATTAAGTAAGCAATTTATAAGAGGAGAGCTTAAACTTGCAAAGTAAAAACAAAGCAAGAGCCTAAACTCTTAAAATACCTGCAAGATAATTGATAAATACAAGATAATTGGTAAATCATTGTTAAAAGCTTAAAGCTAAAGGTTAGACTTTAGCTTTAAGCTTTTTCAATCAAACCTTTGTCGCATTTATTTATCGTTTTTACTGCTAATAGTGTATAATTAAGCTAGTAAAAAAATTACTACTTAAACATATTGGAATTTAATTACTATGTTTTCAATTGCCGATTTATTTTTAGGAATTATTGTCCTAGTTTTCTTTGTACGTGGATATTTAAAAGGATTTCTAGGTTCAGTATTATCTCTAGTTGCTTTAGCGGGATCTATTTTTATTGCTTTAAATTACACAAGTGACTTTTATAATACCCTCTCAAAAGTACCTTATGTAACTAGCTACCCAGTTATTGCTTTAATTATTGTTTTCCTAATCTCATACATTTTCTTAGGTCTAGCTGCTCGTGCTTTAACAGCGCTATTTGGTAGATCAATCGTATTATCTAACCCATTATTATCTCTTTTAGGTGGAGTAATCTACGCTTTTGTTACTATTTTAGTAATCTCTGTAGTTTACACTTTATTAAAAGAGAATGGTGTAGATGTTGATCATATCGTAAGCAGTTTTGATCAATCTTACTCTAAGAGAGTGATTGATTATTGCAACTCTGGTTTTAACATTACAGAAAAAGTTAAAGAGATCTTTAACCCTACTGTAATTGATAAAGCTCTAGGTAAGTAATAATCATAATTTTTCCTCATTGAAGTAAAACTCTTTTGAAAGTCAATTATGACTTGCGATAGAGCAATTTACTTAAATTTAGATACTCATAACGTTTGAGGTCTCCTTCAATTGAAGGAGACCTTTTTAGTTTCGAAAAATCTTGCAAAAACTGGCACACTTGGTAGGGGTCGAACCTACATCTTCCTGCATCGGAAACAGACGCTTTACCATTTAAGCTACAAGTGTAAATATAAATACTTTAACTTTTATAACTTAAAGTTATTAAAGTTACAAGGGCAAAAAAAAGGGTCTTTAAAAAGAATGGCGCACCCAACAGGATTCGAACCTGTGACCGTTCGCTTAGAAGGCGAATGCTCTATCCAACTGAGCTATGGGTGCTCTCTATCTTTTTATTAGACGTTGTAATTATAGTATAAGTTTTATCCTTTTGCAATCGTTTTTTAAGATTTTTTCATTAACCTCTTTGATTTTGGCACAAAAAAATTTTTAATTCTACATTAGAAAACTACATTTAGCCATTTCATTGTTACGTAATAAATAGCTCTTATTATTTGCACTCACACCTTATTACTTCTAATATTTTAAGCAAAAAATAAGTTAAAATATATCAAGATTTAACTTTAGGAGAGCACCCCTATGACTGAAAAGTTTTTCTATAGTTTGCAAAAAGAGACAGATAAAAACGAATATAAGACTTTACTGCAAATATTTGGCTCTTTATCTAAACTTTTTTCTGACAATACCATCCCTTATTTACACTACAGAATATCTGAAAATATTTTTTGTAAGGCCTTTAAAACTATAAACGATTCTCGCAAAGATAACTCTATTGATGCACATATAGGGAAAATTGGTATAGGTCTAAAAACATTCTTACACAATCATGGAAACACTTATCAAAAAATAGCAGAGTTTAACGCTGAAGCTGATTCATTAAAAAACTTACCACCCCTAGAGCTTTGCCAACGTCTTGCTCACCTAAGAAATAAAAGATTAAAGTCTACCCAAGGGATATATGAACTAGAAACCCTCATTTATCATCTTATCACTAGGGAACCGGAAAGCTTCAACATATATGAAGAACCAATGGATACTATAAATGTAGACAAGATCATAAATATTGTTGACTCCCCCAAATCCATAACTTTCGAAGACGATAAAAATGAATAATCATTCAATAAGTCCAAGAGTACTTTATTCAAAAAATTTAAATTGCAATCTAAAAGCTATCTAGAAAAAATTGAGATACATATAAAAGACGACCCTTATCAATTCTTACTCAATGCTTTTGGTACACAAGAATCGAGTATCCAAAAATTAGATGCCAAAAACAAAACTGCTTTACCAAACTCACTTTTTGGCAAGAGCTCATTAAGTTCAAAAATCTTATCTAGTAACTCCTCAGTAGATTTTAATGAAACAAATCTCGCGAAAAATAATTTTGATTATATAATATTACCTCTTTACAGCCCTAGAAGTAATCAAGTTGAATTAAAATCAGGTTTAAACCAATGGAATGCAGGCGGACGTAAACGTGAACTTGATGAAGTTTACATTCCTGTACCTTCATGGATACATAAAAAGAAGAAAGGCTTCTTTACCTATAAATCCCAAGACTTCAAGACAGATTCTTTTGATGTCAAACTTCCTAGTGGAAAAGTAATAAGTATGAGGATCGTACAACAGGGAGGTAAAGCTTTAATGAGCAACCCTAACTCATACTTAGGAGAATGGATATTAAGAAAAATTTTAGATATACCTAGAGGCGTTATTGTTACAAAGAGTGATTTAAATGAAATCGGTATTGACAGCGTTATTCTCTATAAACATGATGAGTTTAACTACTCTTTAGACTTTCTTCCACTAGGATCCTATGAAAAATTTGCTCAAGAATACAATTCGTAACCGTTACTATTTAGTAAAAAAATTGACATAAAAACCTAAGTATAACTTTAGGAGAAACTCTTAGATGAAATTAGTTGGATTTTTTGCCGGAGTTGGTGGTATCGAACTAGGGTTCGAACAAGCAGGCTTCGATGTTATATGGTCAAACGAAATTGACCAAAATGCAGCCAAAACCTTTACCTTCAACCACCAACATCAACTTGTTGTTGATGATATCAACAACATTAAGAGTGAAGACGTGCCTGACTGTGATGTTATTGTTGGTGGTTTTCCTTGCCAAGCCTTTTCTGTTGCCGGCTATCGTAAAGGTTTTGAAGATGAAAGAGGTGAGGTTTTCTTTCAATTAGCGCGTATTATTAAAGACAAACAACCACGCGTTATCTTTATTGAAAATGTTAAAAACCTACTTTCACACGATAAAGGAAATACTTTTAAAGTAATTCGTGAAACCTTAGAAAGCTATGGTTACCAAATTATCCCTCTACTGTTAAATGCCCTACAATATGGTAATGTTCCGCAAAATCGTGAACGTATCTATATTATTGGCTTTAAAAACCAAGAGGATTTTTACAACTTTACTCCACCTCAAGCTATACCATTAGAAAGGTCAATTGCGGATATAGTTGATTACAACCAAAAGGTAGATGACCGTTATTACTATACTCCAGAAAAAACTAAGTTCTATCCGCAACTAAAAGAAGCCATAGTTAACCGCGACACAGTGTACCAATGGCGTCGTGTTTATGTACGTGAGAACAAATCTAACTCTTGTCCAACTCTAACAGCTAACATGGGAACTGGCGGACATAATGTTCCTTTAGTTTTAACAAAACATGGTATTCGTAAACTAACTCCTGAAGAGTGTTTCAAGTTCCAAGGTTATCCTGATAACTTTAAGTTACCAAATATTGCTACTTCCCATTTATATAAGCAAGCAGGTAACTCTGTTGTCGTTCCTGTAATTTATCGCTTAGCCCAAGCAATTAAGCAGGCTCTTGAAAAAAGTGAGCAAAAGTAACTTTGCTGATAAAGTAACTTGCTGACAAAGTTATGCTCCATGTGAAGCAACTTTGCATGTAGAGTAACTTTGCATGCCAAGCTCCTTTACTTGAGATTGCCCGTTTAAAACAACTTATACCCCTTAGTTTAAGCTGTTTATGCTAGCTTAGTATAAAATTTTCTCGCAAGATTTTTACCTCGCTACTTACTAATCTTTGTCTTTTAGATAAGAATGAGTATAAATTAACAGAGAAGATCGCCTAATTACTATATAAGCATATAAAAATATCTTGAAAATTTAAAAAAAAACGCTATTATAGAGTAGTAAAAAATTATTTATTAACATTACTTTTGACTGTAATTATCTAACTAGCAATTCTCAAGCTTATATTAGACCACTTTACTAAAAAATGGTAAAATTGACTTGATAAAAATCAAATAGTTATATAACCTACAGTATAAAGTTATAACCCTATCTATTTTTATAGATCAGGGAAAAAGGAGTTTAAGTGAAACCATTTCTTAGAAAGAATGCTTTTTTAGTATTATTGGTTTTTCTAGCTGCTATTAGTTTATTTAGCTTCTTCTCTGATGCTAATAGTAATAGAAATACACAACCTTATTCAACTTTTGTTCAACAAATTGAAAGTGATAAAATTGGTCAAGTACAAATTTCACAAACAGGTACTATTGTTGTTAGCCTAAAATCAGGTGAAACATACACAACAATTCTACCAATGCGTGATGATCAACTACTAAATCAATTACTTGCGAAAAACATCACAGTAATCGGTAAATTACCAGAGCGTCCTAGCGCAATCGTGGAAATCTTAGTTAACATGATTCCACTGTTATTATTTCTAGGTTTATACCTCTGGGCAATGCGCCGTATGACTGGTGGTATGGCTAGCGCTATGGGTAATGATAAACAAGTTGGTCGTGTTTACGAAGCCAAAGATATCAAAACTCGTTTAACAGACGTAGCTGGATGTGAAGAAGCAAAACGCGAAGTTGCGGAAATTGTTGACTTCTTACGTGACCCACAAAAATTCAATGACATTGGTGCACGCATTCCTAAAGGTGTACTAATGGCAGGTCCTCCAGGTACAGGTAAAACTTTATTAGCGCGTGCGGTAGCTGGTGAAGCTGGTGTTCCATTTATTACTATTGCCGGTTCTGATTTCGTTGAAATGTTTGCCGGTGTGGGTGCACAACGTGTACGTGCAATCTTTAATCAAGCGAAAAAATTCGGTAAAGCAATTATCTTTATCGATGAGATCGATGCCGTAGGTCGTAAACGTGGTGCTGGTTTTGGTGGTGGTCACGATGAGCGTGAACAAACTCTAAACCAATTACTAGTTGAAATGGACGGTTTCGATGAGAAAACAAGCATTATCGTAATTGCAGCAACTAACCGTGCTGACGTTCTAGATGACGCTTTAGTTCGTCCAGGTCGTTTTGACCGTACGGTAAACCTAGACTTACCTGACTTAAAAGGTCGTCTACAAATTCTTCAAGTGCACGCTAAGAAAGCTCGTTTAGCTCGTGATGTTAACTTAAATACAGTTGCACGTGGTACTCCAGGCTTTTCAGGTGCAGAATTAGCTAACTTAATCAACGAAGCGGCATTAATGGCAGCTCGTAATGGTCAAAAAGAAGTAACTATGAAATACTTCGAGTTAGCACAAGATAAAATTACTTTAGGTACTGAACGTCCTTCATTAACTATGAAAGAAGTTGATAAATTACGTACAGCTTATCACGAAGCTGGACACGCAATTGTTGGCTACTTAGTAGAAGGTAACGATCCAGTACACAAAGTTACAATTATTCCTCGTGGTCGTGCTTTAGGGGTTACTCACTTCTTACCAACAGAAGATCAAGTATACCAAAGCTTCTCAATCTACGAAGCTAAGTTACAAATGGCTTACGCTGGTCGTTTAGCTGAAGAAATTATCTTCGGTAAAGACTATGTATCAACTGGTGCTTCTTCTGATATTCAATATGCAAGTCGCATGGCGCGTGCTATGGTTACTGCATACGGTTTTGATGATGAGTTAGGTCCAATTAACTACGCTCCTGATCAAAATGATCCATATGGTCGTCCACAAGCTTCAGACGCTTTTGCTGAACGTATTGACCAAGCTGTATTAGCGATTATCAAACGTAACTACGATAAAGCGCGTTTAGTGTTACAACAAAACCGCGATATCCTTGAAGCAATGAAAGACGCTTTAATGGAATATGAAACTATCGACAAATGGCAAGTAGAGCGCATTATGAATCGTCAACCTGCAGGTAAACCTCGCGATTGGGATGATGAGGACGATGATCGTAACTACGAACATTTAAACGATAATATCTAATTTAAAAGTAAATTAGTCTTGACGGGATTTAGCTCTGCTAGATCCCGTTTTCTTATTGCTGCTTAAATAAACAACTCATAAAGCAAATTTACCCCTGATAACCATTTTTTCCTTACGAGAATAGTGCTAAGCGATAACCTAATATTCAACAACTTAAGAAATCTTTAGTAAAATTTTCACCTTGAAAAACTTGGAAATAAAATTTTCGTGTATATACTATTGAAACAAACTCAAAGTTTGTGATAAATTCAAACATTTATAAAACAACAAATAGAGAGACTTCTATCTGGACATTAATATGAAATTAAAAAAATTATTTGCACTTTCAACTTTAGCAGTAGCAATCCCTACTTTAGCTTTTGCTTCAGCAACAAGCCAAACTGCTAACTATAGTTCAAACAAATTCTTTGGTGACTACACAGCTAACGAAGCAGTAGCTAGCTACATTGAAGGTAACTCTTACCGCTTACCATTACCAGGTGTTGGAGCTTACGAACAAGTTACTCGTGCTTTATTTGATTTAGCTAAAGATGATGACTTCTACTCGGTAGAAGATAAAGCTGAACATTTTGAAGATGTTTTTGTAACTTTCTACGTAGTATCTAAAGTAGCTGCACAAACTCAAGACAACAAACTAGGTTTTGATGCAAGTCAAGTTACTTTAAACTCTTACTTAAGAGATTTAACAGCTGCATGTAATACAGGTCAATTAACAGTTAACCGTAGCGCAGTAAACAACAATTTATCAGTTTCTTTAACTAGCAAAGAAGCTCGTAAAGTAAATGGTTACGCACGTGATTTCGAAAACTTATGTACTCTATCTGAGCAATACACTAGTTTAATCAACTTACCTGAGTTCAAAAGCTACTTAGCTCTTTACTCTGAGTATGCTGAGCACGTGTACCAAGTGTATAGACAACAAGCTGGTACTTACGGCGTAAACTTAACTTACGATAACTTAACTGACGACTTTATTGAAGATCAAGCAAAATTACAATTTAGACAAGCTAACCCACGCGGTTACCGTCTATTAAAAGATTTTGATAATTATGCAGTAGAAACTCGTGCAATCTACCGTGCATTAAGCTAATTTTTAGCTAAATAATATTAGTATAAATCTCCAAGCCCGTAAATTATTTACGGGCTTTTTTTTGTCAAAAGTGATACAATATAGAAGCAAATTTTTACTTAGAACTAGGCAGAAATCCGGTTAATCACCTAATGAGATTTCTGATGAATATCCTCATTAACTAGCAGAGCTTTATCAATCTATCCTTTTGATGAATATGAAAAAACTATTACCACTGGTTGCTGTGCTATTTCTCACAGCTTGCGATCCCCAGCCAGCCCAAGAAATTACAGCGCATACATCAAGCGATGCGATCGATACCGATGTTTTAAGTGGAGATTATTGCAATCAACAAGCTAATGAGCTTGCTCCACAATGCGAGTACAATCAATCCCTCGAAGACTTTGATGCAAATGCTTATGCTAATAGCTATCAAGCAACCTATGTAAACTCTAGCGTTTTAGTTAAAGTTGATCCTAACAATCCAGATCAAGTACTGCCACGCATAAACTTTAGTCAAGACAATCCAGTTTTTAATCGCTCTTACGATCTTTACAAACCAGTATTTTTAGCTTTAGCTAGTCATATGCAAAAAGCTTACCAAGAGTTTTACTATACTAATTCAAGTGATACTCGTGTAGCTTTACAAATCGAAGATGAAAGAAAGCAAATGACTGCTGATTTTGTTGCTAACTATGGTTACCAACTACCAGCGCAAGAGCTAATTAACTTTAATTTTAGAGGCGTTTCAATTAACTCTTTTGAATATCCTCTCTCTTTACTTTATCGTGAAGCTAACAATTTAACTTACCGTATTTACAGTCTTGACTTTAATAACCAAGATGAAGAACCACTTTCTTACCAAGAAAAGTTAGACTTTATCAATCTTGAGTTATTAAAAATCATGCAACAAATGGCTGTGCAGTTCTACTTAGTAAAAGATTACAATTTACAAGTAGGACAAAAGTACCCAGAGCAAATTAGTCGTTTACAACAAAATGGCTATAATATCGATCTCGAGAATATTACCTTTACTAACTATTTAAGCGCTTTATACGCATGGGTACAACAAGGACATTTAGAGATTAACCCTCGTGATCCAATGTTTAACCGTGTTGATTTACAACATTTACAACAAGTATGCCAAGCTTGTCAAAATTTAACTACTCCTTTTGACTATCAATTTTCTTTAAATCGTCTGGGGAGTTTAAGTGAAATTTTTTACCAGCTTAGCTTAACACCTGCTTGGCAAACTTTAGATCCTCAAGCTCAAGAGGTTGCGCACCGTATCCTGCTAGCTCAACAGAGCCAAGAACAAAGCAACCAATTGGAGGCAAATCAAGATCAAGGTCAAACAATTGAACTAGCTCTGGAACAAACAACTAGCTCACAAGTACAACTTGTGAGTTTAAGTAACCAAGAGCTTTATTTCTGGATTAACGAGCAAGAGGAAAACAAAGAGCTAGTTGATTTTATTAAAGCACGTAATTACTTTTACTTACCAGCTTTACCTAACACGCCTCAATTGCTTTTAAAACCTGTTAAAGGGCAAACTTTCCATTACGATTATAGTTTGCTAAATTCCTAAGGACTATATATGCTTAAAAGAGCTTTTATGGTAGCATGTTTAGCTCTTGCCTTAGTTGGTTGCGGGAAATCAGATCCCGAACCTCAAGTTACAAACACCTATACGGAAAATTTAGATTTCACTCATCAACTTTATCCAAGTGTACAGATCGATCCTAGTTTCTATCAAGGTAATATCTACTTTAGTGAGGACTTTGATTTTAATAAAGTCGTGATTGAATCTCTTTTACGTATGGTTGCCGAAGAAAGATATGGGATCACTACAGAGCTTCCAGCTTCTGTAAAACCAGATCCCCTTAGTGAACTTTTTACGCAAACTTCTCCAAGCAACCCTCTACTCTCAGCGCAAGAAGGTGAAGATCAGTTTCTTTATAGTCTGCGTCGTACCTCTTACGTATCTAGCTACTCTTTAATCGGTATTAGATACATGGGAAGTATGCTACGCGTTTATGCTGATCAATATGCTAATGCTACCCCTGAAAATAAACTCGAAATCTTTCGCGCGTTAAATCTCTATTTTGATTATATTATGGCGGAATATCGTTACTTATACGACCATACAACCTTTAATTGGCAAGAATTAATGGAACAAAATGGAGTAAGCATAAACTTTAATACTGCAAACTTTGCAGAATATTTACAGCAGTACAATACCAAATGTCAGATTGGTAGTTTTGATTTAGATTTAGACTATATCCAAAAAGGAGTAGGTGCTTTAAATGAATACTACACTAATGATCTAAAGGATGTCAGTAAGTTATTACTTCAATCTTGTCAAATGGTTAATTCTTTCCTAGAGATTGCTTCTTTAAATAACTATAAAGACATAGCTCCAGCTTTTAATGCTGTAGCTGTTGCCATTGCTCAAAGCAATATTGCCCAACAACATTCTCAAAATGTTTTAGGTTTAAACCTAGTTAACTATTTTAAAGGTCCTGCTTTAAATGCAGCTTTAATTAGTATTTCTGTTTCAGGTAACAGTCGAGTAATCGATAATTACACTAATTATGTTTCTCGTACTCTTGCAATTCCTGAAGCAACCAATATCCTAGCAACGCCAAGCGAAACAAATTAATTTTTCATATTCTTTATGTCTAACGATACTTTAGAACAGATCCAACAACGTAGAACTTTTGCAATTATCTCTCACCCGGATGCCGGTAAAACAACTATTACCGAGAAACTTTTACTTGTCGGACAAGTTATTCAAACTGCCGGAGCCGTAAAAGGTAAAGGTAACCAAGCAAAAGCTAAATCAGACTGGATGGAAATCGAGAAACAACGTGGTATCTCGGTTACAACCTCAGCTATGCAATTTCCATACAATGGTTGCATGGTAAACCTGCTTGATACCCCAGGGCACGAAGACTTCTCTGAAGATACTTATCGTACTCTAACCGCAGTAGACTCTGCGTTAATGGTGATTGACGCAACTAAAGGGGTTGAGGAACGTACAATTAAACTAATGGAAGTAACTCGTTTACGTAGCACGCCAATTCTAACTTTTATGAACAAGTTAGACCGTGATATTCGTGATCCATTAGAACTTCTTGATGAAGTTGAAGATATCTTAAAAATCAAATGTGCGCCAATTACTTGGCCAATTGGTTCAGGTAAATTCTTTAAAGGGGTTTACAACATCGTTGGTGATTATGCTGTAATGTATAAATCAGGCCAAGGTAGTAAAATCCAAGAAGTAGTACGTTTTGATGGTATTGATAACCCTGATCTAATTCAAGCAATTGGTGAAGAGTTTCACCAACAACTTAAAGATGAACTTGAATTAGTTCAAGGTGCAAGTAACGAGTTTGATAAAGAAGAGTTCCTTGAAGGTAAACTTACTCCAGTATTTTTCGGTACTGCTCTAGGTAACTTCGGGGTTGATCACATGTTAGATTACCTAACAGCTTATGCTCCAGCACCACAAGCACGTAAAACTCTAGATGGTGAAGTTGCGGCTACAGCTCCGGAATTTTCGGGCTTTATCTTTAAAATCCAAGCAAACATGGATCCAAAACACCGTGACCGTGTTGCTTTCATGCGTATTGTTTCCGGTAAATATACTCGCGGTATGAAAGTAAACCAACACCGTATTGGTAAAGAAATAACCATTAACGATGCCTTAACTTTCTTAGCCGGTGACCGTACCAATGCAGAAGAAGCTTACGCAGGTGATATTATTGGTATTCACAACCATGGTACTATCCAAATTGGTGATGCTTTCTCTACCTTTAAAGAGCCAGTTAAATTTACTGGGATTCCAAACTTTGCTCCAGAACTTTTCAAACGTATTCGTCTAAAAGATCCTTTAAAAATGAAACAACTTCTTAAAGGTCTAATTCAACTATCAGAAGAAGGTTCTGTACAAGTATTCCGTCCGCTAATTAACAATGATCTCATTGTAGGGGCAATTGGGGTACTACAATTTGACGTTGTGGTTAACCGTTTAAAAAATGAATACAACGTTGAAGCTATTTATGAACCAGTAAACGTAGCAACAGCACGTTGGGTTGAATGCGATGACGCGAAAAAATTCGAAGAGTTTAAACGTCGTTGTGAAGGTAACTTAGCTCTTGATGGTGCAGATAACTTAACTTATATTGCGCCAAACATGGTGAACTTAAATCTAACTCAAGAAAAATATCCAGACGTTAGATTCTTCTCAACTCGTGAGCACTAATTGCTCTAAAAGAAAAACGTAAAAAAGTCAGATCATAGATCTGACTTTTTTACGTTTCATTTATTTTTTAGTAGGAGATAGTATTAAAAAATATAACATTTCTTCTACTAAAACAAATATGACTTAAATTCAAACTGTTATAAAAGCTTAAGCGTTAGTTATAAGACACTGGTTATTAATTCTTAACTAAGAGAAGTTATTAACCAAACATCTACTAACTATAGTTCTTAACGGTCACCGTTAAAAATCGAGTTCTTAACGATAACGTAATCAACCTTACGTAAAGCATCTAATTCTTTACCACCTGCATAAGAGATAGAACTTTGTAAATCTTGTTGCATCTCTTCTAAAGTGTCAAAAAGATCACCTTTAAATGGAGTTAAAATTTTCTTACCCTCAACATTTTTACGTGCACCTTTTTGGAATTCCGACGCTGAACCAAAATATTCTTTATATAATTTACCGTCGATTTCGATAGTTTCACCAGGGCTTTGTTGATGACCTGAGAATAAAGAACCGATCATAACCATAGTTGCACCAAAACGAATTGATTTAGCAACATCACCATGATCACGAATACCACCGTCAGCAATAATTGGTTTCGTAGCAGCTTTTGCACACCAACGTACTGCTGATAACTGCCAACCACCTGTACCAAAGCCTGTTTTTAATTTAGTAATACAAACTTTACCAGGACCAATTCCTACTTTAGTAGCATCTGCTCCTGCAAGTTCTAATTCACGTACAGCTTCAGGAGTTCCTACATTACCCGCAATTACAAAAGATTCAGGTAAATATTGTTTAATATGCTTAATCATGCTAATTACAGAATTAGAATGACCATGAGCTATATCAATCGTAATGTAGTCAGGTACAAGATTATTTTTTGCCAGATACTCTACAAAAGCAAATTCATCTTCTTTTACTCCCATAGAAATAGAAGAATATAAACCTTGCGCTTGCATGTGACGAATAAAATTCTCACGAGTTTCTGGAGCAAAACGGTGCATGATATAGAAGTAACCACGACGAGCTAATTCTTCAGCTAAAGGTTCATCAATAATAGTTTGCATGTTTGCCGGTACTACAGGAATACGAAATTCATGTTTACCTAACTTAACACTAGTGTTACATTCAGCACGACTATTAACGATACATTTGTTTGGAATTAACTGAATATCTTCGTAGTCAAAGATTCTTACATCATTAAGCATGGATTAAACTATCCTTTTTTAGTTAAAAAAAAAACGAAAAACTTAGCGTTTCTTTTTAACCTACGATTTAGTTTAGCATATATTTATATCCTCTGCAATAGTCCATAATAAAATTTTAATTTACGGTAAAATATAGACGACAAAAAATTAACTACTCTTTTTTAGGAGAAACAATGTTTACATCTTTAGGGAACTTTACTTATCCCGCTTGGCAAAAGTCATTAAATGAACTTAATGCCTTAACTTCACAAAATATTATTTTTAATCAGGTTAATCAACAACTAGCGGTAACGGTACAATTACCTTTTGCTTTAAATGCTAAGCAAGATTTTATTGACGCTTTTACAGCTTATATCAAAGAACAACATCCTGAAATTAGTAAAGTTAGCGTAAATGTTACTTTTAATATTAGCCAAAGAAAAGCTTCAGGTAAGGGACAACCATTCCCTGGAGTAAAAAATATTATTGCCGTGTCTTCGGGGAAAGGAGGCGTAGGTAAATCTTCAGTAGCAATTAACTTAGCGGCAGGTCTTGCTAATAGCGGAGCACGTGTTGGTATTCTTGATGCAGACCTTTATGGTCCGTCAATTCCTCATATGCTAGGCGCTAGCGATACTAAACCTACCTCTGATGATAATAAAACTATGCACCCAGTAAAAGTAGGCAATATCTACGCTAACTCTATGGGCTTTTTAGTACCGGAAACTGATCCAACTATTTGGCGTGGACCTATGGCTTCTTCGATGTTAAAACAACTAATTGAAGAAACTAACTGGCCGGATTTAGATTATCTTGTAATTGACATGCCACCAGGTACAAGTGATATCCACATTACGGTATCACAAGATCTTGCGGTAACTGGTAGCGTTATTGTTTCAACACCTCAAGATATTGCTCTCCTTGACGTTCTTAAAGGGGTAAACATGTTCCGTGAAATGAATGTTCCGGTGCTTGGAGTTGTAGAAAATATGAGTATGTATATTTGTCCAAACTGTGGTCACCAAGCTCATATTTTTGGTAGTCAAGGAGTTGAAGAAATTAGTCGTTTCTTAGAAACTGATTTACTAACTTCAGTGCCTCTAGATCCAAGTATTCGTCAAGATTTAGACGATGGAATCATTACCACAGCCGTAAGAGCAGAGAGCCCAATCACTGCTATTTTTAATAATTTAGCAGACAAAGTAAGTTTTAAACTTTACTCTGAGGTGAAAAAGCACGCTTCAGCAATTAACATTTCCCAATTATAGTTATGCAAAAACCTAAGGTAGCTTTAGTTAGTATTAACACCGGAGCTTATGATACTTATTTCAAAGTATTGTTCCCTTACTTTTATACTAACTTTTTACCAGACTGTGAGTTAACTTTTGTAGTCTTTACTGATAGTAGTGAACTAGAAGAGTTGTATCGCTACAATCCTATCGTAAAAATTATAAAAACTCCATACGAAGCATGGCCTGGAGCAACTTTAAAGCGTTTTCACTACTTTAGTCAGGCAAGTTCTCACCTTGAACAATTTGACTATATCTTCTTCGCTAATGCCAATTACTATTGTAAGAATAAAATTCTTGCTTCTGAACTTTTGCTCCCAGAGGGAGAAAAAGGACTAATCTTTGTGGAGCATTTTGGGCAAAATCATTTACCAGAGAGATTACGCTCGTATGAGCGTAATCCTGCTTCTCTGGCTTACATTCCTGAAGAGCAAGCAACTACTTACGTAGCTGGAGCTTTTTATGGAGGTACAGCCCAAGAGTTTCTGACAATGGCAAAAACTTTAGCGCAAAGAGTTGATCAAGATCTTGCTAATGGCATAATTGCCATCTGGCATGATGAAAGTCATTTAAATTGCTATGCTCTGCAAATAGGTTACCAAGCAAAAGTTTTACCTCCTAGATATCTTGTACCTCAAGAATACTATTTTGCTTCTAGTTATATAGGGGAACGTCAAGACTGGCCTTGTGTGCTGCTTAATAAAAATGCTTTACCAATAGCAGCCCAAGATGTCCGTGATAGTAAAGCAAAACTCGATGCGCGCTTAGTTGAGCGTCTCTTAATTAAAGAAAGAGAACTCGAACAGCTCTGGCTCGATAAACGTGAAGTTTATCTTGAACAAGCTAAGAGTAATCCTGGATTTATCGTTTTTAACTGGCAAGTGTAAGAGATAAAATTTATTGCTCTTGTGGTAAAAAGAACAGAAAAAAAGGAAGTACTGGAAAAACAATAAGTACTGAAAAAACAAGAAGAACAGCAAGAACCACATAATAACTGGTTACAATAATCTACGCATTAAAAAAAGAGAAGAGGTAAAACTCTTCTCTTTACGTATTTAGATACTAATAATCTAGTTAAAAATAACTAAAGTCACTAGCTCTTTTAAGGAATGTAAGATTCAATGATTATCTTTTGCGTTAGGGTTTTAACAGAACTTTTCCTTTCTTACCTTGCGCTAGGCTAGCTTCACAAGCTTTAGCAGCTTGTTCTAAAGGAAAAATTTGCGCAACTGGTAATTTAATTTGTTCATTAAGCACATAGCCAATCAACTCACGCATTAATGCAGCTCGGGTTTCTTTCTCCATTTCTTGCGAAACAAGAGCTCCCCAGAAACCTTTAACTACTATTTGTTTAAAAATTAAATCACCTACTGGAATTTGTACAGGTTCTCCTCCCATAGTTCCAAAAGAAACAAAGAGAGCTTTTTCACCCAGCAATTGGCTCATAGCTTTACTTTCAGCTCCACCAATTGAATCAACTCCAGCTACTAATTTATTCTCACCCAAAATTGCGCGTACTTGATCTTGCCAATTTGCTGCATCAGTTGCAACAACATGTTCAATGCCAAATTCCTGTAATTCAGCTATAGCACTAGAGCGACGTACTAAATTGATTACATTAATCCCACGCGCTTTACCTAACATTGCCGTAGTTCTACCAATCATACCACTAGCAGCATTTAAAATAATCCAATCACCTTTTTGTACTTGTAAAAACTCTAACAGAGTTATTGCACTAAAGGGCATAGCTATTAATTGCGCTGCTTGCTCATCAGTCATAGCGTCAGGAATAGGTACTACTGAACTAGCAGGTGCAACAAAGTATTGCGCCCAAGTTTGATGGATGCCTGCAACGCTTACTCTTTGCCCTACTTGAAGGTGTTCAACACCCTCACCTAATGCTACAATTCTACCAACAGCTTCAGAACCTGCTACCTCTGGCAATTGAGGCTTGTAGCCATAAGTACCTCTAATTGTCCAAAGATCATGATTATGAATTGGTGACATGATCATCTCAAGAAGAACCTGCCCCGCTTGCGCTTTAGGTACTTCAACTTGAGCTAATTCCACAACATCTTGCGGTTCACCGAATACTTTGTGAATTACCGCTTGCATTCTTTCCTCTTCCAAAAAATTATTTGTATTATTCAGCAACTACTGCTAATTCAATTTTCATGTTATTGCGAGTTGCGTTTGAGTAAGGACAAACTTCGTGAGCTTTTTCCGCTAACTCTTGAGCTTGTTCCGCTGTTAAACCTTGAGTACGAACGGTAATTTTACCCTCTAATTTGAAAGCACCAGTAGTTAATTCTTGACCAATACCTACTTGTACAGAACATTTGCTACCAGTTAAAGGTAAACCCATTTTCTCTGCAACTAAGTTTAACGCACCGTCAAAACATGCAGCGTAACCTAAAGCAAATAATTGTTCAGGATTTACACCTTCTTTTTCACTTGTAAACGGAGTTAAGTCAAAGCCTAAAGAGCCGTCATCTAACTCAGTTCTACCTGCGCGTCCACCAGTTGCTGTTGCTTGTGTTTGATAAAATAGTTTCATGAGATTTTCCTCGTTGTTGAAAAAATAAGTGTTAATTGTTGAATGTAAAATGAATGTTGAAAGTAGAAAGTAAAATAAGTCTAGATAATTTTAAGCTTTTCTAAACTTGGTCATAGTTAGAAAAGATTGAAAAGATAAAAATAAAATTTATTAATAAAGTGATAAACAGTTAATAAATTGATAAAAATGAAATCGAACCGCCTCTGAATGGTTCTATTCATAAAATTGGTCTTTTTATTTTTGCAATAGTGCTAACTGTTGCTTAAGGTTTTGCTCTACTAAAGTAAAGCTCTCTGTTGATGGTCGATTAACTTTATAAATTAAGCATGCTCCTAAAAAAGAACTAAAGATATTTGATACTAAAAATTGCGGAGAAACTTGCTCAAACTTACCTGCTTGTTGCTCGCGTTCAAGTTCCTCAACAACTTTATTCATCACTCTTTGCATTCCCTGTTGGATATGCTTACGCATTAAGTCAGATACATCTGATACTTCTGCGCTTAATTTTACAATAAGGCATCTTATGCCTGATATTTCATTTTCTTGCCACACTTGCCAGTATTTGAGCAACTTTTCACTAAAGTTTAGACTATTATCAGCAAAGATTTCACTTAGTCTAGCTAGATAATCATCGAAATAAAAGTCTATTAGCTCTTGCCCAAAAACTTCTTTAGAAGCAAAGTAGTGGTAAAAAGAACCTTTTGGTACATCTGCAGCTTTTAAGATTTCACTAATGCCAACACCAGTAAAACCTTTTTGCAGGATTAGATCCATTCCTACTTGAAGAATATGGTTTTTTGTTTCTTCTCCCTGTTTCATAAAAATATAATACACTAAATTAGACCGGTCGACTAGTAAATTTTATAATTTTTTACAATTTTTTGTCAATTTGACAATCAACCTGTTGAAAAATAAAAGAAAATAATTTAAGCTTTAATTATAACCTGAAAGCTAATTAAACTTATAAAAAGTTTTATTTGCTCACTTAAACTAACAGAGAAGTTAATTAAGTTGAATTAATTTTACTGAAAATAAAAATTTAGAGAGGTAAAACTACCTCTCTAAATTTTTACAATAAGCTATTGAGCTATAAATTGTAAATACCAATAACTATGTATATAGCTATAAATACGTAAACAGCTCTAAAAAATTAGTTACTAAATTTTACGCCTTCGTTCGTTAAGAACGCTACAAAGTTATCACAACCACCAACGTGTTGACCATTTACAAAAACTTGAGGTACTGTACGTACTTCTTTACCAATTTTTGCAGCTAGGTCTTCTTTAGTGATACCTTCAACTACCATATCGTGATAAACACCTTCAGCTAAACCTTGAGCTTTTAACTCTTCCATAATTGTTTTAGCACGTACACAGTAAGGGCAGCTTTCACGACCAAAGATTTCAATTGAATATTGAGCCATATAATATTTCCTATAAACTAAAATAATATAATGTTGGCTCTATTATATCACCTATACACATTTAAGCTTATTAGTTTTACTAAGAAACGCTTCGGTGACTGTAAAATTCTCAATAAAGCCTTTCTCCAATTTTTAAAAGCCTTTCCTTTACTTAAAAGCCTTTCCTTTATCGAACTCAAGAAGCTCAAACTCAAACTAAATCTCAAACTAAAGCTAAAAATATCCTTGCTTCCCTGTATCCTCTTTCCAAAGTACTCTCAAGATTACACTAAAAGTCTTTCTTCCTTGTATCAGGGGCTCGAGGTATACTTTCTTCTGCAACATTGCCTCTAGAACTTCTAAAATAAATTTAGCAAAATGCTAATTTATTTTATCTGCAAACTAGTCTCTTAACCTAAATTCTCTTACAAAATGTAAGGTTATTTTTAACTCAGACTTAGCTAATTTTTACTTTTAATGAAGTAAAATCAAATAATTAAGTCGCAATCTCCTAGGTTTTTCCCTAAAAGAAAAATTTTATTAAAGACTTCAAATCTCCAATCTATACTTTTTTATGAATTTGAAGTACATAAAAAGCAAATTTTATTCTCCTTGCTATTTTATGGTATTGTGTAAAAACCTATGTAGTTCCTAGATAAACCTCACTTTACTATAGGTAAAAACTATCAATACCATGCTTATTTTTACTTAACAAAACAACCTTACAAAAGATAACTAACACCTATCACAAACATAAGTATTTTTAGGAAAAAAACAGCTCTACAAGACAAAATACTCTAGCCTAAAATATTGATAAACAAGATTATCTTAAGTTAGAAAATCTAACTTTACAATAGAAACACTAAATAACAAAGTTAAAAATATTTTTCTTTAACTACTTTAAATTAATTAAAATTGCCTTATAATTTAATTAAATCTTTTTAGACTTTCAAAGAAAAATAATTTTTAAATTTTTACAAAGTTGAAGTGAAAAATTTAAAGTTACACATCTAGCAAAGTCAACTTCCCCTAAATTTTCTAAAAGATAAGTTTATCTTAATTAAAGGAGTTTATTATGACATTAGAAAATAACAAATGTTCATGTGGTTGTAACTGTGGCACTCAATGCACTTGCGGACC
>NZ_NRHC01000049.1 GCF_003585885.1 Psittacicella hinzii
GAAAACGGGAAAATAGGATAAAAATGGCACCCTTTTATGGGTGCCAATTTTTATGGGAAATCAAAAGTAAAAAAGGAGCAGACCAGTAGTCTACTCCTTAAATCACTCTAATTTTAATGTTTCTAGAAACGAAAGATCTCTAGATTGCAATAGGCAGTTGCCGATTGCACTTATTTTAACTATAGCTCTAGTTAAAAGACGGGATTAAGCTACGTCTGTAGCTGTATCGCTTGGTAAAGGATATTTTTCACTTAACTCTTTATCGATTAAGTATAAGCCTTGACCTTTGTAACCAACGATTGCAATTTTGTGTAATAAAGAGTTGATAAAGAACTCTTCAGCGTGTTGGCTAGATGCTTGCGTAATTAGTTTTTCGTATGTAGCAAAGTCTTTATTGCTTAGACATACATCTAATAGGTTGTTTAGATCCGCTCTATAACCTTTTTCCATTTCGTTTACGTAAACAAATAAGTCTTCGATATTATCAAACTCACGTAAACCTTCAGGGATTTCTGCTAGTTGCGCTAAATGACCGCACTCGCTTAGGTACTCAACCTCAGAGCGTACATTTTCTAAAGCTTTCTGTGAAAGATTTAGGAAGTAACCTTGTACACCTTTTAAGGTTAGTTCATTAGCCCAACCTGAGATATCTAAGAATAGATTAGAACGGAAATACTCTTGATTAATTTTATCGTTAAGTAGTTTAACTAAATTTTGATTTATCATAAACAGGTCCTTAGTAAATTGTGCTTTTAATTAGTGAATAGATTCAATATCACGGTCAACATAGAACACCGCAATGCCATCATCACCGGCAATTTCAAATTTACCAAGAATGTCAGAGAATAAAGATTCTTCTTCAACTTGTTCATCTACGAACCATTGTAAGAAGTTGAATGTTTTATAATCTTGAGCTTCTTGTGCTACTTTTACACAATTGTGAATTGATTGTGTAACAAATTTCTCATGTTCGTAAGCTTGTTCTAAGATAGCTTTTAAGCCTAGGCTTTCTAGCTTAACTTCTGGAACAACACCAACTCTTGGACGAACATCATTATCTTCTAAATGTTTCCAAATACGTTGAAAGTGGTCGTACTCTTCTTCAGCATGAGTTTTAAAGAAAGCTGCTGCGCCTAATAAGCCTTGAGTACGGCACCAGTTAGACATTTGTAAATAAATGTTTGAACTGTGAAGTTCAAAATTTAGTTGTTGATTTAAAACATCAATTACAGATTGTTTTAACATATAATCCTCTGGTTGTTTGTTGTTTAGTCTATTAAGTATTCAAGAACTTATAGTTGAATTAACTTGTAAAATCATAAGCATAAAGAACTAGGTTAATTAAAGATCTCTGTCTAAATTGAATAAAGATCTATCTAAATTAACTAGAGGTCTAGGTTAAGATTGAGGTTAAGATCTAGGTTAATCAACTAGCTCTGCTACTGTTGTTATGGTAGTTTTGAAGTTAACTTAACCATAAATTCTAAAATTGTTTTAATAGATTCTGTTTTGTAGTTTTCTATACTTAATATTATACGAGAGAAAAGTCACATATCTTCTGATAGCTAACCCCTTTTTATTAATTTGTTTTTGTTAGCCTTTTAAAAAAGAATTATTAACATCAATCTATAAGATTTTTAGAGGTAGTTGTTAATAATTTTTATTTAGCTTTATTAGAGGTCGAAAAATCAAAGGTTTGCTTTTAGTGTAAATAATAACAATTTTAGCTTATATAACTTTGGTTTGGAAAAATAGAGATTGCTTGGGAAAATTGTAGGATAGAAGATGAGAATTTTGTTGCAAATAAAAGGAAATGATTGCGAGAAAAGAAAATTAAACCCACACTAAACTTATGGGTTATTTTACCTTGCTTTTCTTTGAGGGCTTTAGATATATAAAGCAAGTTTGTCCTAATTTGCCAAGGTTAACTAAGGTAAGCTAGTTAATATCCATGGTATAGATAGTTAAAGGTAAGGAAAGTAAGAGAAGTGGTTCATTCCTAGGGTATGCCCTAGGAATGAACAGCAAAGCGTGTAAACTTTTAAGCTTCAAGAGTAAAAGTTACAGGACCATCATTTTGTAAAAATACCTGCATGTCAGCAGCAAAGATACCATTCTCAACTTTTAAATGTTGACTTGCTTGCTGTGAAAAGTATTGATACAGTTCGTTAGCTAAATCTGGAGAGGCGCCATTAAAACTAGGACGATTACCTCTTGAAGTATCAGCACAAAGAGTAAATTGACTTACTACGAGTAAAGCTCCTTGAGCATCAAGAATATTTAAATTCATCTTGCCATTTTCATCTTCGTTAATACGAAGTTTAAGGAGTTTAGCGAGCAGTTTATCGGCATTTTCTTTGCTATCTTCTTTTTCAACGCCAAGGAGGACAAGGTAGCCTTTGTCAATTTGCCCAACAATTTTATTATCAACTTCAACTCTTGCTTGTTTTACTCTTTGAATAACTGCTTTCATAACTTAACTCGAGAATTTTGTGCTAATAGTTGCATTTTAAAAAAGGACACATTTAAAAATGTATCCTTTTTTTTGGTTTTTCTATTGTTATGTAGACTAAAAAGTCTCCATATACAGTTTTGTATATGATTCTATTGTGTTGCAAAACACTAAAAAATCATTATGTATTGCTTAATCTCATAGCAATTTGCGCACAACAAAATCATATTTTAGTATAGCATAGACAAACTTAAAACTCTACCATAGAGTTGCTAAATTTATTTCTCTCTCATAAGCGTGAGAAGCTTACCCCTGTCTTCTAGTTTAGTTGACAAGTTTAGTTGGCAAGTTCAACTTGAGAGGAATTTAACTTAGCACTCTTTTCTTTAGCTTTTTGTTTAAGTTCGTAACGTTGATTTAAATAGTTTTTTCCTGCAATTAACAGACCTAGTGTAATAAAAGCACCAGGAGCAAGAATTGCAAGAATAAAGTTATTATCAGTATGGAAAACTTCGATGTACCAGTTTTTAGCAATAGGACCAAAGATTAAATCAAGATCTTTAAAAATTGTTCCTTGACCAATTAATTCACGGACTATACCTAAAAGAACGAGAGAGATAGCAACGGCAAATCCCATAGCAAAACCATCAAGGGCTGAATCTTTTACATTGTTTTTGTAGGCAAAAGCTTCAATTCTCCCGATCACAATACAGTTAGTTACAATCAGTGGTAAGAAGATACCAAGAGATTGATAAAGAGTAAAGGCAAAAGCGTGAATAAGTAATTGGGTAATAGTTACTAGAGCGGCAATGATTAGCACAAACACCGGAATACGGATTTCATGCGGAATTTGTTTACGAGTTAAAGAAATAACTGTGTTTGACATTAACATGACAAACATAGTACAAATTCCTAAGCCTAACGCCGGAGTAGCTCCAGTTGAAGTTGCTAATAAGGGACATAACCCTAGTAATTGCACAAATGAAGGATTGTTTTTCCAGAGAGCTGATAACCAAATATCTTTTGATAGTCCAGCCATAAAAAACCTCTACTTATTTAGAGCAAGGAGTAAATTTAGTAGCTAATGCGTTAGGATTTTCTACTAAGTCTTTAACTACTTCCTGCATATTGGCACGTACTTGATTTACAATTGCGCGCGGAGTAATTGTTGCTCCAGTAAAATCTTGAATTTGACCGCCATCTTTTCTTACCGCAAGGTGTGGTAGTTGTGCTTGGCTAAGAGGTAGGTCATTAAAGTTATCCACCCAATTGGTTGTGATAACTTTATTCCCTAAACCTGGAGTTTCATTTTGTTCAAGAATACGTACAGCTTTGATAGTACCTTGAGCATCAGTAACTAACATAGTACGGATTAAGCCAGAGTAGCCTTTCCAAGTATCTGAGATAAGAATGTAACCAGTAACTTGTCCATTCTTAGTTGCGAGTAATAAACTTTCAACTTTAGGATCAGTATTATTGTAAGCGCCATCTACAGGTACATAGCAAGATTTACTTATGTCATTGTCATAGTTACTTGCTGGAAAAGCTTGCCCTAAGTTAACAATAGTTTGACGTAAAGCATTTGCTTGGGCATTGTCAATACGGTCTTTTAAACTAAAGTTAACAAGACTTAGTGAACCTATGCCTAATAAAGTAGCAATAGTTACCGTTAAAGTATTACGAGAAAGGTATTTAAAAAACATTATTTACCAAACTCCTTAGGGGTAATTGTACGATCAAACATTGGAACTAAAAGGTTACCTAATAAAATCGCAAAGGCAACTCCATCATTGTAATTTGTAAATGCGCGAATAGTGTAGATTAATGCCCCTACAAGTAAAGCATAGATAATACGAGCTTTTTTAGTTTGAGGCGTAGTAACTGGATCGGTGATAATAAAAAATGCACCGAAGATTAGAGAACCATAAACTAGAGAAGCTGTATAAGTTGGGACAATTTGCTCACTACCAGCAAATAGATGATGTAAAACCGCAACTGCTAAGAAACCTAGGATAGTAAAGCAAGGTAAAAGTAAACCAATTATTTTACGTAGTAAAAGATACACTCCACCAAGTAAAATCGCACCATTGTATACCAGCCAAGCAAGCCAATCTTGTTGCAAAATTTGCGCTAATGAGTTGGCTTTACTTTCAGCATCTCCTCCAACTTGAATTAAGGTTTTTAACTCTGTTAGAGGTGTGGCTTGAGTAAAAGCATCGACTTGATTACTACCGATAAAGCTTTGCAGATTTTGTTGAGCCTCGTACAGAGTAGTATCTGTAGGGATTGCCCAATAAGTTAAAAACTGCGGATAAGTAATAATAAAGAGGGCAACCCCAACCATTGCTGGGTTAAAGATATTTTGCCCCATACCTCCATACACTTGTTTACCTATAATAATTGCGAAAAGAGTTGTAATTAAAATAATGTAAAAAGGAATATTTGGAGGTAAGCTTAAGGTAATAATCAAACTCGTAACTAATGCCGAATTATTAGAAATTTCGGCATTATATTTATGGTTACGTAGTCGGCTAACAATTATTTCAGCTACTAGAGCAGAAAAAACTGCAACAAAAAATAGTAAAAGAGTGTTCCAGCCCCAGAAGTAAGTCTTTACTAAGAGAGCAGGGACTAATGCAAGGAACACGTTAAGCATAATGCTATTGGTTTTGTTCATTAGTTTTTTCATCCTCTAAATTTTGTAATTGTTGTGCTCTAGCTTGTGCTTGACGAGCTTTAGCTAAAGCTACAGCTCTTTGCACTGGAGTTAAGTTCTCGAGGTTAGGAGTCTCTTCAGCTGTAGGATTATTTATAGCTTCAGACTCTTTAGCAGCCTTAGGCTCTTTAACCTGTTCTTGAGCATTATCTTGTTCTCTTTTAGCTTGTGCTTGACGAGCTTTAGCTAAAGCGACTGCTCTTTGCACTGGAGTTAAGTTCTCGAGGTTAGGTGCCTCTTCTGCTGTAGGTTTATTTACAACTTCAGGTTCTTTAGCAACCTTAGACTCCGCTACTTGTTCTTGAGTATTCGCTTGCTCTGCTTTAGCTTGCGCTTGACGAGCTTTAGCTAAAGCCACTGCTCTTTGCACTGGAGTTAAGTTCTCGAGGTTAGGAGTCTCCTCTGCTGTAGGTTTATTTGGAACTTCAGGCTCTTGAGTAACCTTAGGCTCTTTAACCTGTTCTTGAGCATTAACTTGCTCTGCTTTAGCTTGCTCTGCTTTAGCTTGTGCTTGACGAGCTTTAGCTAAAGCTACAGCTCTTTGCACTGGAGTTAAGTTCTCGAGGTTAGGTGTCTCTTCTGCTGTAGGTTTATTTACAACTTCAGGTTCTTGAGTAACCTTAGGCTCTTTAACCTGTTCTTGAGCATTAGCTTGCTCTGCTTTAGCTTGTGCTTGACGAGCTTTGGCTAAAGCGACTGCTCTTTGCACCGGAGTTAAATTCTCAAGGTTATCTTCGGTTACAGGTTTAACCTCTTTAGGTGTTGAACTTGTAGAAGTTAATTCTTGCTCTTTAGCTTGAGCTTGTTGCGCTAATGCAGCCTCTTGTTTAGCTTTAGCAAGAGCTACAGCTCGCTGTACAGCGTTCATTGGCTCTTGGCTTGCTGTATTAGCTTGAGCTTGTTCCTGCTGTTTAGCAGCTAAGGCAGCTGCTTGACGCTCTTTAGCACGACGCACAGCTTCTTGTACAGCACTAGGAACTAAAGGTTTTTCGTTAGATGTCTGCGCCTCTTGTTCTGTAGCTTGTTGTGCCATAGCAGCTGCTTGTTTTGCTTTAGCTAGAGCAACAGCTCGCTGTACAGCATTCATTGGCTCTTGGCTTGCTACGTTTGTTTGAGCTTGTTCTTGCTGTTTAGCGGCTAAGGCAGCAGCTTGACGCTCTTTAGCACGACGTACAGCTTCTTGTACAGCGCTAGGAACTAAAGGTTTTTCGTTTGAAGTTTGCGCCTCTTGTTCTGAAGCTTGTTGTGCCATAGCAGCTTGTTTTGCCTTAGCTAGAGCAACTGCTTTTTGCACAGCATTCATTGGTTCTTGCTTGCTGTCTTGAGAAGTACTTTGAGTTGCTTGTTGTTTATTAGCTATAGCTGCAGCCTGACGTTCTTTAGCACGACGAACAGCTTCTTGTACAGCATTTGGTGTTACTGTTTTCTCTGCAGAAGTAGAGCCTGTCTGTGCTTGTTCCTGTTCTTGCTGTTTTTGTAAGCGACGGAGACGACGTTGCTCCATAATTGAGCTATTGTCAGGTAAATCATTACCTGCAGAAATTTCTGTAGCTTGTCCGGTAGCAATGCCTTTAGCTTTTAAGCGTTCTTTAGCTGCTGCAATTGGATCGATACCAGATTCTGCCATAGCTTTTTGGCGCATCTGTTGAGCACGTTCTAAATTACGTTGCTTATCAGCTTGACGTTTAGCGTCGCGTTCAGCTTTAGCAATTTTTTCACGTTCGCTTTTAACTTCAAAACGAGCTTTAGATTCTTCAGCAAGCTCAATTTTTTTACGTTCATTCCAGATGCGGAATTTAGCTTGCTGGAAGTATGAAACTAAAGGAATACTTGAAGGACAAACATAGTCACACAGTCCACATTCAATACATGAACTTAAATTTGCTTTAGTAAGTTTAGTGTCGTCCTTATCTTTTTCATACCAATATAATTGTTGAGGCTGTAAAAGCATCGGACAAACTTCTTGACAAGCGGTACAACGAATACAAGCTTGTTCTTCTTCAGGAGCAAATAATTTTTGATCAGCTTGAATATCTTCTTGACCAACAAAAATTAAACAGTTAGTTGCTTTATTTATCGGAGTATTTAAATCATCAATGGTAAAGCCCATCATAGGACCGCCCATAATCACACGATTAGTAAAGCCTTCATTTATCCCCAAAGTATCAAGAATTAACGCAGGCGTTGCTCCAAAAGGAATCCAGTAGTTACCTGGTTTTTTAATTCCTGTTCCCGTGATTGTCACAAGGCGTTGCGTTAAAACTTCGCCAAAAGCAATGGCACGGTACATAGAGTAAACGGTACCTATATTAAAACAGATAGCTCCTAATGAAGTTAGGTTCTGTTTTTTGGTGAGGCGTAAGCCTGTAAGCACCTCAATAGTTGTTCTTTGGTTACCAGATGGGTAACGAGTTGGGATTACACGAACTTTGATACTATTGAGAGCGTAAAGTTTAGCAGCAGCGTGAACTAAATTTTCGCTGTAAGTTTGTTTTAGTTCTTGGATATGGTTTTCATCTGCTGCTTTTGCCAGCAGAGAAAAATCAAAACCAACTTGTTCAAGCATTTGACGCAGTGCTTGTTGTTTGTTAGCAATTGCTTGTTTTAAATTAGCAATTGCTTGTGGTTTATCGTCTTCAATAGCAATTACTACTTGCGAAGTTTGGAGCACATATTGCATGCAACAGATAGCTCTAATAATGTCTGTTGCGTAATTTTGCATAAGAGCGTCATCACAAGTAATATAAGGCTCACATTCAGCAGCGTTAATTAATAGAGTTTTAAAGTAACGGTTATTAATTTTTCTTGCTGAAGGGAAAACCGCTCCACCTAAACCAGAAATACCAGCATTTTTTATACGCCAAAGGATATCGAGGCGTGGCGCCTCGAAGTAGTTTAAGGGAGTATAAAATTGTGGACCTATAGCTGTGCCTTGCTCAAAGCTACTAATCTGTTTAACTGCTAGTTGCTCTTGAGTTTGGTTAGCGACAACAATAGTTTGTCCTGTTTTATTAATTTCCGACGCTTGTAAATATTCAGTAATTGCGAGAATTTTACCGTCCACAGGACTGTGGATAGGTAATTCTCCAGGAATATAGTTACTGGTAAGCATTTGTCCAGCTTTAACTACATCCCCCTCCTCAACTAAACTTATAGGTTTAGGTCCTTTATGCTGTTGCATATTGAGCAGGTAGTAGTTTAAATTTTCAAATTGATATACTGGAGCTTTGTTAGTTAAATGTTTACCTAATTCTAAATGAAGTCCGCCGTGGAAATGGTATAGTTTTTCTCTATAGATTCTGCGATGTAACTTCGCACTAATATCTTTTTTAGTTAGCTTTTGTGCGGTTACAGAGAAAAAGGACTTTAGTTGATTAAGTATCATGGAAAAAACTTAATTATCAGATTTGCTATTTTCTTCTTGAGCTTGAGCAATTTTTGCAGCTAGACGAGCTACAAGTTTTGAGTTGTAGCTTTGGCTGTTGCTTGTTGCTGAAGCATTAGAGAGTTCTTGCGCTTGCTCTGGGTTTAAATTATTTAAATTTAAATAGCTGTCATGAGCGGGTAAATTGTTTACTTTAATTAAACTGCTTGCTGTAACTCCTTTAGGGAAGTTACTTTCTGTACGGATTTTCGAGTATTTATTGATCTCTTTAGGACGAGGGATCATGTCAATACATTTTACAGGGCAAGGATCAACGCAAAGTTTACAGCCTGTACAGTAATCCGGAATAATTACGTGTAGTAATTTTTTGGCACCAATAATGGCATCTACAGGGCAAGCTTCAATACAGTGTAAACAACCAATACAATCTTGCTCGCGGATAATAGCTACAAGATCTTCAGGTTCTTCGAGCTGCTCAGCAGGAACCTCTCGATCAAGTAATTCAGCGAGTTTTACCACAAGATCTTGTCCACCTGGGATGCATTTGTTAATTTCATCGCCATCAGCTAATGCTTGTGCGTAAGGTAGACATCCTGGATAACCACATTGACCACATTGAGTTTGGGGTAAAAGATTATCAATTTTTTCAACAATTGGATCTTCTTTAACCGCAAATATCTTTTGCGCAATAGTGATTATCACTCCGACAACTATGGCTAAGATGGCAAATATAATTGATATCCAAACAATTAGCATTATTATTTACCTAATCCTGTAAAGCCCATAAAAGCTATAGCCATAATCCCGATAGTAATTAAAGCAATAGGTACGCCTTTAAATACTGCTGGAGTATTTGCACTATTTAAACGCTCCCTAATTGAAGCAAAAATAACTAAAACTAAAGTAAAACCTAAGGCAGAGAAAAAGCCGTTTAGGATAGATTGAAAGAAATTGTTATTGCTGTTTAGGTTCAGTAAGGCAACTCCTAAAACTGCGCAGTTTGTAGTAATTAACGGAAGATAAATCCCTAATACTTTATACAGTCCTGGAGATACTGCTCTTAAAACCATTTCCGTAATTTGTACAATTACAGCAATCAGAAAGATAAAAGCAATAGTTGACAGGTATAAAGCGTCTAAAGGTGCAAGAATATAGGTAGCTACTAGATAACTAGTTAACGAAGCTAAGGTTAAAACGAAAGTAGTAGCCATCCCCATACCAATTGCGGTATCTAATCTTTGTGAAGTCCCAACAACCGGACATAAGCCAAGGAACTTAATTAAAACAAAGTTATTAATAAAAACTGCAGCAATTATAGAAAAGAAGATAGTTAACATAATTTTAAATTTTGCAGAATTCGGTTTTAATTGCTTTTGTCAATTCCCTAGATAAGATTCTAGATGCACGTCGAAATTGACAAAAGAAGTTAAAAAGACTTAATGATAAAAAACACTTTTGTTTGAAATATAAACTTACTAATTATATTGCAAATAACGGGTGAATGCTTAGATTTTGTTATTTAGTGTCAGTGATTTTTACAATTCACCTTTTATTCTTTTAGCCTTACGTTCTAAGGTTGCTAACACTTGTAAGTTGTTCTTAGTAAAGGAAAAGGATAAAACACCCTCGTAGATTTTACGAGAGTGTTTTATCCTTTTTTATAAGCTAAATTCTTATATTAAGCTAATTAGCCATTAACTTTAATGAGCTTTGTCGCTAATTATTTAGCAGCACGTAGAACGTTTAATAAAGTTTCAGTATCAGCAGCAAATTTAACGATACCTTCAGCTAGTTTAACAATAGCCATTTCGTCTTTATTGTGTTCCCAGTAGAACTGATCTTCAGTTAATGCAGGTAAACGCTCTTCAGTTTTACCTTCGTATTTATTAGTTAATTTAACTTCTAAGTTACCTTGATCAGCTTCTAATTGCTCTAATAAGTTAGGACCAATTGTTAAACGATCACAACCAGCTAAACTTTCAATTTCTCCAGTGTTACGGAAGCTTGCACCCATGATAATAGTTTGGTAACCGTATTTTTTGTACCAGTCGTAAATAGTAGATACAGAAATTACACCAGGATCTTTTTCACCTGTGTAGTCAGCTTCTGGATTTTTACCTTTGTAGAAATCTAAAATACGACCAACAAATGGAGAAATTAAAGTTACATTAGCTTCAGCACATGCACGCGCTTGAGCAAAGCTAAATAATAATGTTAGGTTACAACGAATACCTTCTTTTTCTAGGATTTCAGCGGCTTTAATACCTGCCCAAGTAGAAGCAATTTTAATTAAAACACGGTCACGTGATAAACCACGCTCTTCGTAAAGAGCAATTAATTTACGAGCACGTTTAACAGTATTTGCTAAGTTGTAAGATTCACGGCAGTCTACTTCAGTAGAAACATATCCTAGAACAATTTTAGAGATCTCATAACCAATAGCTACAGATAAGTAGTCTAATGCGTTTTCGTCCCAATGAGCTTGGTCTTGACTATTAGCATAGTTAGCAGCTTCAGCTAGTAAGTGCTGATATTCTGGTAATTTAGAAGCAGCTAAAATTAATGACGGGTTAGTTGTCGCATCTTGAGGTTGGAATTTTTTAATTGAGTTAATATCACCTGTATCAGCAACGACAACCGTAACTTTTTTTAATTGTTCTAATTTATTTGTCATTTAAGAGAACCTTATTAGTAGATAGGGAAAATGATAAAGAGGTATTTCAGGTAATTCATATTATAGCATTTAACGCACGAGATACGATTGCGACTTAGTGCAATGTAGGCATGGATCACACTTTGGGAGCTCTGACTTTCCTAAATTAGGAGAGTAACTTAATTTTGCAAATAACTCTAGAGGTTTTGTATTTGTTAGGAGAGATGATTTAACAACTTAGAAGTAGAGGGGCAAGGAGTATGGAAGTTAACCATTTTACGACCAGAAAGTAAGCTATTAAGTAAAGTATTTCTCAACCTGATAGTTCACTATTTTGTATATAAAAACAGGAGGAAAGAAAGAGATCTAACTAAACTCTCGAACAATATAAAGCTTATTGAAGATTAATTAATATTTTTTTGTTAAAATATTCTTACTAGATGATAATAATTATTATTTACATCACTCTAATAAACTCTATCAGGTAATTATGTTTCTTAGAAAGAAATTTCTTATTTTACTGCTCGTAATCCTTTGTATTGTTTCTTTATTTCTTGGGGTTAGTTCAGTATCTCTTACTGGCTTACTGCAGTTAAATGCAGATGAATGGTCGGTATTTTTGATTAGTAGGATTCCTAGATTGCTGTCAATTTTAATTACAGGGGCGGGGTTAGCTATCTGTGGTTTAATTATGCAGCAAATAGCGCAAAATAAGTTTGTTTCTCCAACTACGGCGGGAACTATTTCTTGTGCCAAGCTTGGGATCTTAATTTCTATCGTTTTCTTTCCGGCAGCTGGATTATTAACTAAAGCAACCTTTGCTATTTTTGTCGCTTTTATTGGTTCTTTAATTTTTATGAAGCTCCTGCGTAGCTTAAAGTTTACGGACATAATTCTTGTGCCTTTAGTAGGAATTATGTTTGGTAAGATTATCGATTCATTTACTGAGTTTTTTGCTTACAAGTATGAGTTGCTCCAAAGTTTTGCCGCTTGGTTGCAAGGGGATTTTTCTTTAGTAATTAGCGGTCGCTATGAAATTCTTTTTATAAGTGTTCCTTGTTTAATCTTAGCTTACCTTTATGCGCAAAAATTTGCCATAGTTGGTATGGGGGAAGGGAATGCTACTAGTTTAGGGATTAACTTCAAGCAAATGATGTTTTTAGGAATTGTCTTAGTGTCAATAGTGACTGCAACTATTGTGGTAACTGCAGGATCAATTCCGTTTGTTGGTTTAATTATCCCTAATATAGTTTCTTTAATTTATGGTGATAATCTGCAAAAGACTTTACCAATTAATGCTTTATGTGGTGCTTTATTTGTCCTTGCTTGTGATATCTTAGCGCGTGCTGTAATTTATCCATTCGAGGTGTCAATTAGTGCTGTAGTTGGTACTTTTGGTAGTATTATTTTTATTTACCTCATCTATAGGAGATATCGCCATGGATAAGCTTAAGCAACATGAACAAGAGCACTCGCAGGTAAAAAATGATATTGCCACAATTAACCAAGAACTAGCTCTAGCTTTACAACGTGAAAGAAAAACTCATAGACGTCGAGTTGTTTATCTGTTTACCATTGCTTTAGTTGCTGTACTTGTATTTTTATTTTGGGGTTTACCAGCTTTTGGTGGCTTTATTATGAAAATGCGTTGGCAGGCTGTGGCGGGAATTATTCTTACCGGAGCTGCAGTTGGTTCGAGTGCGATGGTGTTTCAGGCTATAGTGCAAAATCGTATTATTACTCCAAGTATTTTGGGGTTAGATTCGCTCTATGTTCTAATCCAAACAACCATTATTTTTATGGCGGGATCGACTACTTTAGCGAGCATGAACCAATTATATTTATTTTTGGCTTCTTTGGTTTTAATGATCGCTTTTTCGGTATTGCTCTTTAAATTTGTTTTACGTAAAGAAAATTACAACGTGCTGTTTATCTTATTATTAGGTATTGTTTTTGGTACGCTGTTTTCTTCATTTAATACGTTTTTAGGAACATTACTTGATCCTGGTGAATTTTTAGCAGTGCAAAGTATAGGTTATGCAAGTTTCCAAGCAATAAATACCAAAATACTTGGGGTAGCTTCAGTATTTTTAATTGTGAGCTTAATTTTAATGTGGCGCAATGTGAAATATCTTGAAGTGATTAGTTTAGGAAGAGATGTAGCCATTAATTTAGGTTTAAATTACTACGCGGCTATGTGGCGTTTACTAATTTTAGTAGTAATTTGTATTTCTGTGTCAACGGCTTTAGTTGGTCCGATAACTTTCTTAGGGTTACTTGTATTAAATTTAACCCTACAGTATATTCCAACGCATAGATATAAACTATTAATTCCAGCCTGCATTTTTATGTCAATTGCGGTATTAGTAATTGGGCAGATTATAGTGCAACGCCTGCTTAACTTTAGTTCATCAGTATCAATTATTATTAATTTTATTGGTGGCTTGTACTTTATTATTCTTCTATTAAGACAGCAGAAAAAATGGTAATTTCGATTTCAAATCTCACGAAAAAAATTGGACGCCAACAAATTCTTCAACCTATCAATCTAACTCTGCCAGCTAACAAAATAATTTCTTTTATTGGACCAAATGGAGCTGGTAAGTCTACTTTACTAGGAATTATAAGTCGTTTAGATTTACCAACCGAGGGAGTAGTAACCATTGATGGGCTTGATGTCCAAAAAGCAAACTCTAAAGTCATTGCTAAAAAGCTCGCAATTTTAAAGCAGTCAAACCATATCAATCTTCGTCTTACGGTGGAAGATTTGGTTTCTTTTGGGCGTTATCCACATTGCGAGGGTAAGTTAACTAGTGAAGATAAGGCAAAGGTTGACGAGGCAATTGCTTATATGGGGCTAGAGGAATTTCGTTATAAGTATCTCGATCAACTATCAGGTGGGCAAAAACAAAGAGCTTATATTGCCATGGTGTTAGCTCAAGATACGCCATACGTTTTTCTTGATGAGCCTTTAAATAACCTAGATATGAAGTATTCTGTGCAGATTATGTCAGTACTCCGTGATCTAGTTGATAACTTTAATAAAACCGTTATTGTTGTCCTGCATGACATCAACTTTGCTTCAGCTTATAGTGACATTATCGTCGCTTTAAAAGATGGAGCAGTAATTAAACAAGGGGCGGTTGAAGAAATTATGAATCCTCAAGCTCTCCATGATATCTATGATATTCAAATAGATATTCATCAAATCAAAGACCAGTATGTAGCTACCTATTTTAAAAAATAATTATTTTGCAAAAATAGCTTACAAAATGTACGGGTTTTTTGTTGGTACTTTTATAGGTATTTGCTCTAAAGATATATTTTACTAAGAGATAAGTCTGCAGATTTCTTTTAAATGTGCCAAAATTAAACTATCTTTACTTGTCTTTAAACCTTTAAGGTTGCTTTTGTGTTTTGCATTTTGCAACTTTACATTTTGCTTTTGCAGCTTTACGTTTTACGTTTTGCGACTTGAGTAATTGCTTCTTAGAGGTTAAAGATGACTAGGTAAAGATTTATTATCACTCTAACTTTAATGGACTACAAATATGAAACATTTTTTTAAATATAGCCTCGCTCTAGCAACAGGTGTATTTGCGGTTAACTCTTTTGCCTTAACTGTACAATCACCAACAGGTCCACAAGAAGTTCCTGATAATCCACAGAGAATTATTATTTTAGACTTGTCTATTGCTGACAACTTATTAGCATTAAATCAACAACACCGTGTGGTGGGTATTGCTGACAGTAAGTTCTTCCCTGACTACTTAAGTAAAGAGTACAGTAATGCTAAGTACACTAAAGTAGGTGCTTTAGTACAACCTAACTTAGAAGCTATTGCGGAATTAAAACCTGACCTAATTGTTATTAACGGTCGTCAGGCAAAAATTGTTGATCAACTTAAAGAAATTGCTCCAGTATATGTAGCTACTTTAGATGACTCTAAACAATACTTCTCAATTGAAGCTAACTTATTAGCGACCGGTAAATTCACACAAAGTGAAGATAAAGCAAAAGAATTATTTAAAGACCTAGATACTAAAATTAATACGTTAAAAGGTTTAGCAGATCAACGTGATGCTTTAGTGATCCTAACTAATGATCGTAAGATCTCTGGTTTTGGTCCTAATAGCCGTTACAGCATTGTTTTCACTAACTTTGGTTTCAAACCAGATGGGGAAATTAGTAAAGCTACAGGTCGTCATGGTTTAGAGATTAGCTACGAGTACATCCAAAAAATTAATCCTGAATTAATTTTTGTGGTTGACCGTTCTGCTGCTTTAACTGATAACAAAGACAACGCAAAAAATACTTTAAATAACTCATTAGTACAAAGTACTAAGGCTTATAAAAACAATGGTATTTTCTATCTAGATGCTAAAGTTTGGTATCTATCATACGGCGGTTACTACGCAACTGATGTTATGATTAAAGAATTAACTGATGGCGTTAAAAACGTTAAGAAATAATTTAAAGCTATAATTAAAGCTATCTCAAGATTATTTAAAGCTAAAGGCTGTAGGGTTTTACCCTACAGCTTTTAGCTTATGTTAATATAGAGGGAGATAATTATTGTATTTTTACCTATTTTCTAGTTAAAGAATGACAACGATTTTAACTATAGTTTTATTTTATCTAATCGGTTCCCTACCTAATGAAAAACTTTTATCAAAAGTTTTTCAACTAAACTTAACCGAGATCATTGAACGTCGTCCGAACTATCTAATGTTTAAAGACGTACATTCAATTGTTGCGTTAGTTTCCTTAGCCCTTTCAGATTTTGCTAAAGGAATAATTCCGTTATATGTGGGTTATAAGCTAGGGTTTAGTAGTATAGAGTTAAGTTATCTAGTTATAGCTTTATTACTGGGGCACTACTATTCTCTTTTTAACTATTTTCGAGGACGTTTAGGTATTGTCCTTTGTATTGCCTTATATACAACTTTAGGTTGGTCAGTAATGGCAGTAGCTATTATTGTTTGGTTACTCTTTTATGTGATTTTTGGTTATAGAGTAGTGGCTAATGTGCTAATGGCTTTGCTTATTCCCGTGTATGCTTATTTACTCAAACCGACTTATATGATTCCGGTAGTAACTCTATCCTGTATGATAATTTTGCGTCATATTGGACTGTTAATTCGTACGCGTTATGGTTATTATTTACCAGATTGTAATGGGCTGTTACAAAGACTATATCGTGATAAAGATTTTTTAATCTAATTGCCTAATTTATCAGAGTTAAAAAGTGCAAGATCTACCAATTATTAGATTTTGTTCAATCTAAAACTATGTTAAAATTATGGCGTAGCTTAATATAGGACAATTTAATTTACAAAGTTAATTTTTTAGAGACATTATTGTGACAAACAAATATCATCATATTCAAGAGCAAACGCAAATTTTAAGTAGTATCTTGGAAGATACGGTGCGTGATACCGATGGACAAACGGTATTAGATATTTTAAATAAAATTTCCGATTATGCTCGTAAAGCTGGTACTGGTGATCGTCAAGCAGAAGAACAATTAGTTACTATTCTCGATATTATGAGTGATGACTTAATTATCCCAGTAGCTCGTTGTTTTTCTCACTTGCTAAACTTTATTAATACCACCGAGCAACACCAGCTAACTAATAAATCGATTACAAGTAGTGAAGATGACTATGCACTGCGTAGTTTTGAAGCATTACTTTATCGTTTAAAAGAACAAGATTTTACTTTTGAACAAATTCGCCCAACAGTGGAAAAACTATTTATTGAAATAGTTTTAACAGCTCACCCAACAGAGGCAACCCGTCGTTCAATTATTCAAAAACACAATGGTTTAGATGAATGTTTACGTCAGTTAGATACTAACTTAGACGAAGATCAATTAAAAGATGTAAAAAGACGTTTACGTCAATTAATTTCTGCAACTTGGTTAACTGATGAAATTCGTACAATTCGCCCTACCCCTGTAGAAGAAGCTTCTTGGGCAATGAATACTATTGAAGATTCTCTATGGCGCGCAGTACCAACTTTTATTAAATCTCTTAACGCAAGTTGTGAAAAAGTATATGGCAAAGCTTTAGGTAAAGAGTTCCAACCAGTAAGAATCTCTTCTTGGACTGGGGGAGATCGCGATGGTAATGCTTTTGTAACTCATCGTGTAACGCAAACGGTTATTAATACAGGTCGTGCACGCTTTGCTAAAATTATGTTAGACGATGTGCGTCGTCTTTCTCAAGAGCTAACTATGCGTTCAGCTGATGCAGAGTTCTGTGAGAAGTATAAAGTAGATTACGAGCCATATCGTCAAGTGCTTCGTATGCTGCGTCATCGTTTAAAAGCAACTATGGACTTTTTCGAGGGCGTGATTACTTCAGATGATCAAGTAATCTATCTTACACAACAGCAAGCTCTTGAGCGTCAAACTCGTCTAGAGATTTTTGATATCGAGGGTAATAATGACAAGATAGACATTACTCCAGGACACTCTCGTTCTTTCCAAAAGGCAACGCAAAACCTCATCATGAGTGATGAAGATCTGTTAGAGCCATTTGAAGATATCTACAACTCTTTATTAGCGCGTAATCAACAAGAGATTGCTGATGGTCTTTTATTAGATTGTATTTATCGCGTGCGTACTTTTGGGGTAACTTTATTTAGACTAGATATCCGTCAAGAATCAAGTCGTCATAAAAAAGCAGTGGCAGAGTTAGTTAGTTTCTACAATTTAGGGAAATACTTAGAATGGTCAGAAGATGACAAAGTAGATTACCTAATTCGTGAACTGCAAACAAAACGTCCATTATTACCACAAGATTGGCAACCATCTGCAGAAACTGCTGAAGTTTTAGCAACTTGTAAGTTAATTACGCAACAAGCTAAAGGCGTAATTAACTGTTATATTATTTCGATGGCAACTTGTGTGTCAGATATTTTAGAGGTAAAACTACTTTTAAAACTATATGGTGACCAAAATAATATCAATATAGTGCCTCTATTTGAAACTTTAGATGCGCTAGATCGTGCGCCACAGATCATGCGTGAGTTGTTTAATAACGACTTCTATTACAACATGATTCAAGGCGAGCAAATGGTAATGGTTGGTTACTCTGACTCTGCTAAAGACGCTGGTTTCTTTGCTGCAGGTTGGGCGCAGTATAAAGCGCAAGAAAACCTCGTAGTACTTGCTCAAGAGTATGATGTAAAACTAACTCTATTCCATGGTCGTGGTGGTACTATCGGTCGTGGTGGCTCTCCAGCTCACGCTGCGCTTCTTTCACAACCACCTGGTAGCTTAGAGGCAGGCTTACGTGTAACAGAGCAAGGGGAGATGATCCGCTTTAAATATGGTTTACCAGAGATAGCAATCTTAAGTTTAGACTTATATGCTTCAGCAATTTGTGAAGCTAACTTATTACCTCCAACTGAACCTAAAGCAAAATGGCGTAAAACTATGGATGTGTTATCAGACATTTCATGTCGTGAGTACCGTTCAGTAGTGTTTAATACTCCGGATTTTATTCCTTACTTCCGTCAAGTAACACCAGAGATTGAGTTATCTAACTTAAACTTAGGTTCACGTGCTGCTAAACGTAATGTTAATGGTGGGGTTGAGTCTTTACGTGCAATTCCATGGATCTTTGCTTGGACGCAAAACCGTTTAATGTTACCAACTTGGTTAGGTACAGGTTCAGCGCTGAAAAAAGTAATGGAAAGTCAAGATGGTAAAGATACCATTATTGAAATGATGCATTCTTGGCCATTCTTCTCTACGCGTATTGGTATGTTAGAGATGGTGTTTTCTAAAGTTGACGTGGATATTTCTGCGCTATATGAAAACAAGCTAGTAGATGCTAAACTTCATTATCTTGGCGAAGATTTACGTCAACGTGCGCAAGCAAGTAAAGAAGTAATTCTTTCTCTGCATGGTGATAACCATTACAATTTAATGCAAGATAGCCCTTGGATCTATGAGTCTATTCAAAAACGTATAGCTTATACTTTACCTTTACATCTATTACAAGTAGAATTACTCCATCGTAGTCGTAAAGGAAGCAATGATCCGCGTATTATCAAGGCTTTAATGATTACTATTACAGGTATTGCAGCGGGAATGCGTAATACTGGTTAAGGCGTTTGAATGCGTAGTTCAGGTTAAGCCGTTTGCATAGGTAATACAGGTTTATTAGCCTGTAAGAGTAAAAAGCAAATGAAGAAAGAGCAGAAAATTTCTTAAGGGATTTTCTGCTCTTTCTCTTTATAGTCTATTTAGATTTTCCTTAGAACCGTAATTCCGTATAATTAT
>NZ_NRHC01000005.1 GCF_003585885.1 Psittacicella hinzii
TTATTTTTTACATTCTCCGGTATTGGGATTCTAAAAATGGGATTAGGATAGTTATGCTAATGGTAAAGAATTTTTTCAATAGTTAGGTTAAAATAAAAGTTAACCTCGTATTTTTTTAACTATTTTTCAAAAGATTTTTTGATTTATTCCTCAATGAAAAAAACGGGTTAAGTCATTTTCCTTTCTTAAATTTGATCTTGGCTTTAAGCTTAACTTTAATCTTAGATTAGATCTTAAACTTAGCTTTAAACTTAATTTTAGATTTAAGTACAGGTAAGACAAATTCAAAAAAATAATATTTAATTTATTAGCCTTGTTTTGTAAAGGAAGAGTGAAGTTCATACAAATATACCTCTTGTCTCTAAGAGTCAAGTAGAAACTATTAGGTATAGAGTAAGGCAAATAAAAAGTATAAAGTGTAGCCACTTTGTTGGCTATCCCTAAATAACTTTAACCAACTTTTTATTACTTTGCTACTTAGTCCTATAGATATTAATCGAATGGAACTCTAGAGCTTAATTAAGATTCTCAAAATAGAAAAATTACAAATTACAAAACAAAAATTACAAATCTATCCTTAAACAATATAGTAGGCATAGAACTCTACTCAACCTTTGTAATTCAGTGCTAGTAAAGCAATCTCGGCAAATATTATAAAGCTTTGGATTTTCAGCTAAACAATGAGCCTTTATTTTTTCTAGTGAATATTGGTTAAAAACTCAAGTTAAGCTGGCAATAAACAAGATAGAGACAGTGAGAGTAAATATAAATTGAGGTAACTTTATTTACTCATGATTTTGGTGGCAGTCTTTATTGATGTTGGTTGTTTTTAGGTTCGAACTAGTTAAATAGTTATATTTAGTCGTTAAAGTAGATCTATACGAAAAGATCTGAAAGGATCTAGAAGAAAAGATCAGATATGAAAGGGTCTGAAATGACCTAGAAAAATCTATAAGGATCTGAAAAGATCTGCAAGAATCTAAAAAGTAAAAAGACACTTGAGGTTAACCTCACAAAGTCTTAAAAAGTTTAACTTTGTCATTTTTAACCCGTGAAGTTATTTTTAACTAACCAAAAAGTTATTTCTTATAAGCATTCAACCTAATAACTTTACAGATATAACTAGAAAAGTTAAAGTTAGCAAGTTTTAATAAAGTACAACTAGAGGAATGTACAGGTACTCTTTATACTCTTTCTCTTTATCCTGTTTAACAAAAAAAACAGGACAAACAAAAAGTATGTGTAGTACAAACGCGCTCGCTCTTGTTTAAGAGTGTCAAAAATAAAATAAATAGGCAGAAAAAACTTACTTAAAAAGTTCCAAAACAATGAATAGTATTTATAAATTGAAATTCAACCGCCGCACTCGTTCTCTTGATGCGGTGTCAGAGCTAGCAACTAGTTCTGTTTCTGGTTCAGCTAAGCAAACAGTTGAAACTAGTGAAGATAGTAAGAGTCTAAAATTAAATCGTGTTAATCGCTTGCTTGCAAGCGTAATGCTTCCATTTGCATTTGCAGGTGTTTCTACAGCTGCATTCGCGGATGCGCGTACAGGCATGGAAGTTGTTAACGGTAAAGTAACTGCTGTTACAGAAGGCTTAGTAACAACAATTACTAACTCAAACAACGCGATCATTAATTGGCAAAAATTTAATATCAATTCTGATGAAATTGTAAAATTCATTCAAGAAAGCTCAAATTCAGCTGTTCTTAACCGAATTTTAGGAGGAGAGGTTTCTCAGATCCTAGGTACTTTACAATCAAACGGTAAAGTATTTATCGTAAACCCAGCAGGTATTGTTTTTGGTCAAAACTCTTCAGTTGACGTTAACTCTTTAGTTGCTTCAACTTTAGATATTAGCAATGAAGATTTCTTAAACGGTAACTACGTATTTAGTCAAGACAAAGATCAAGCTATCGCTTCAGTAATCAACCAAGGTATGATCAAGGTTGAAGCTGACGGTACTTTAGCTTTAGTCGGTGGTAAAGTACTAAATACTGGTGTACTAGAAGCTAAAAATGGTACAGTTTACCTTTTAGCTGGTCAGTCTATTACTATCCAAGATTTAAGCAATCCGTTAATCTCTTATAAAGTTACTGCAGATAACAAAGCAGTGAACTTAGGTGAGATCGTTGCTAATCGTGCAGTACTTTTAGCTAACAAAGTAGCTACAGGCTACACAAATTCATCTTCATTTGCAGATATTATCTCTAGTGAAGATTCAGCACGTAAAGCAACAATTACTGCAACTGGTAGTGTTTTACTATATGGTGCTTCTGAAGCAAATGTAGTACAAACTACAAGCATGAACAATAGCCAACTAGCAGCTAACTACACTAACCAATCTTCGTTAGTAGTGGTAAACGGTACAGTTAACACTTCAAACGCTGCTGGTACTGCTGGTTCAATTAAAGTTTTAGGTGACTCAGTATTATTAGCTGATAACGCAGTATTAAATGCGTCTGGTAATGTTGGTGGCACAGTTAATGTTGGTGGTGACCTACAAGGTACTGGTGACTTAAAACTAGCTGCTACAACTAACGTTGCAAAAGGTGCTACAGTTAATGTATCTGGTACTAATGGTGACGCTGGTACTGCAATTGTTTGGGGTAACCAAGCAGTTGTTGATGGTGCTTTCTTAGCAACATCTGTATACGGTAACGGTGGTTTTGTTGAGACTTCAGGTCACAGCTTAGATTTACTAGATAACGTCTCTGTAAATACAGTTGCTACTTACGGTAACACTGGTACATGGTTAATTGACCCGAACAGTGTGGTTATTACTGACGATAACAGTACGAGTGCTACTCGTTACGGTGTATCTTCAATTGGTAGCGCTTGGGGAAGCATGACTTCAAGCTCGTTCCGCGCAACTGATGCTTTCGAAGGTTGGGGTGATTACACATTCTTAAGAGCTTCAACAGTAAGTAGCTACCTAAACTCTTCAAATGTAGTTATTACAGCAACTTACCAAATTGCACTATTTAACGTTACAAGCGCTTACTTCAAACCATCTACTACAAATAGCTTAAATCTTACAGCTGCAAACATTGATATTTTCAATAGTAACTTCACGATGGGTGGTGCGCTAAATATTATTAATGCTAATAATAACGTAGCGATTAGTAACTCTAACTTAACAGTTGGTAGTTTAACTACTTACAATGTTACTTCTGGTATCAACCTAGTTAACACAACAGTGAATGCAACTGCTGGTTGTATCACTTTAAATGGTGCTGGCTTTATCAGTAATGGTACTTCGTTAACTTCAACTCATGCGATTTGCATTACTTCATCAGCAAACTCTGCAATTGTTAACTCTACTTACACAGTTACAAACACAACAGCAGCTGGTGCTGAATTAATTACTGTTACTTTAACGAATACTGGTACAGTAACACAAAACATCTCAAACTCAACGTTTAACGCTACTGCTGGTAAAGTTAACCTAAGCTCTGTAAGTACAAGAAGTGTTACTAACATTTCTGATACTAACATCACAGCTGAAGGTGCTTTAATCCGTGGCAGAACGCTGAACTTAAATAATACAAACATCTCGACTACTACGAGTGAAATCTCAATTGGTAACGCAAGTACTAATACAATTAACTCAACTAACTCAACCTTTGTAACTTCAGGTGCTGCTGATGTTAACTTACGTGGTACTTCTAACGTAAACGTTACTAATACAACAATTAGATCTGGTCAAGATGTTAACTTAACAGCTACATCTGGTGCTGTAAGAATTACAAATTCAACTGCAAGCGCAACTCGTTCATTTAACGTTACTGCACAAAGAATTGCCTTAACAAATGCAGTCCTAAATTCAACAAATGATCTAACATTATGCGCTACAGCTGGTGAGATTGCGTTAAGCAACTCTTCTGTAAATTCATCTACAGGTTCTGCTAGCTTACTTGCTCAAGGTAACATTGAAGTTACTGACGGCTCAACTGTAGTTGCACAAAACGATGTTACTTTAAACTCGACAGGTGGTGTAGGGGTAGTTAATGTTAAAGACTCTAATGTAACTGCAACTACAGGTAATCTTGAGGTAAATTCGTCTAACGGCATTACTTTAGAAAACACTAGCCTAAACGCTGCTGGAACAGCAACTTTAACAACTACAACAGGTGACATATGTGCAACTGATGCTTCAGTTACTGCTAATACAGTTTCAGCTTCTACAGGTGAGGGTACAGTAGCCTTAACTAACTCTAGCCTTAATGCAACTTCTGGTGCAGCAAGCGTATCTGGTAGTGCAGTTACTTTAGTTGATGGTTCTAAAGTTGTTGCAACTGAAGATGTAACCCTAACAGCTACATCTGGAGCTATCACTGCAGAAGATTCTGAAATTACTTCAGCTAATGGTAATGCTACATTAAATGCTGCTGGTGACGTTACTTTAACTAACACTGATGTAACTGCTGCTAAGTTAGTAAATGTAACAGCTACAGGTGCTTTAACAGTTGAAGAGGCTAGCTTAACAGCTGCAAACGTAAGTGCAACAGCTGGTGGTGACACTACTTTAACTAACGCTACTTTAAACGCAACTGCAGGTTCAGCATCTCTAACTGGTGGTGACGTTTACTTAGGTAACGGTACGAAAATTTTAGCAACTGAAGATGCATCAGTTGAAGCGACTGCTGGTGACGTAACTGCAGACGGTGCAAACGTTACTTCAGAGAATGGTAAAGCTTCAGTTACAGCTTCAAACGGCGTTACTTTAAACAACTCAAACGTAACAGCTCCTCAATCTGTTGATGTTACAGCTACATCTGGTGACTTAACAGTTACTGCTTCTAACTTTACATCAGAAAACGTTAATGTATCTGCTGGTGGCACAGCTACTTTAGCTAACACTACAGTTAACGCGACTGATGGCGTAGCTAACGTAACAGCTGGTAGCGTAGTATTAGAAAACGGTACTAAAGTATTAGCAACTGAAGACGCAGTTGTAAATGCAACTGATGGTGATGTAACTGCTACAGGTGCAAATGTTACTTCAGAGAATGGTAATGCTACAGTTACAGCTGCAAACGGTGTTACTTTAACTAACTCAAATGTAACAGCGCCTAAATCTGTTGATGTTACAGCGACATCAGGTGACTTAACAGTTACTGATTCTAACTTAACATCTGCAAGCGTAAACGCAACAGCTGGTGGTACAGCTACTTTAGCTAATACTACAGTTAACGCAACTGAAGGTTCAGTAAATGTAACAGCAGGAAGCGTCGCTTTAGAGAACGGTACAACTATTGACGCAGCTACTGATGCAGTATTAAATGCAACTACTGGTTCATTATCTGCAACTGGTTCAAATGTAACTGCGAAAAACGGTGAAGCTACTTTAAAAGCAGCAACTGATTTAACTTTAGATAACTCTAACGTAACTGCATCTAATGGAGTTGAGTTAGAAGCTACTTCAGGTGACTTAACAGCAACTGATTCAAATGTAACTGCGCCAACTGTAGAAGTAACTGCAGGTGATACAGCTACATTAGCTAATACTACAGTTAACGCAACTGAAGGTGCGGTAAATGTAACAGCTGCAAACGTAGTTTTAGAAAACGGTACTAAAGTTGAAGCTGCTACTGATGTAGCATTAAATGCTACAACTGGTTCATTATCTGCAACTGGTTCAAATGTAACTGCAAAAGATGGTAACGCTACTTTAACTGCAGCTACAGATTTAACTTTAGATAACTCAAACGTAACTGCTTCTAAAGAAGTTGAGTTAAATGCTACTTCAGGTGATTTAACAGCAACTGATTCAAATGTAACTGCGCCAAACGTAAGCGTAACTGCGGGTGATACAGCTACATTAGCTAACACTACAGTGAATGCAACTGAAGGTGCGGTAAATGTAACAGCTGCAAACGTAGCTTTAGAAAACGGTACTAAAGTTGAAGCTGCAACTAATGTAGAATTAAATGCAACTACTGGTTCATTATCTGCAACTGGTTCAAATGTAACTGCGAAAAACGGTGAAGCTACTTTAACAGCTGCAACTGATTTAACTTTAGATAACTCTAACGTAACTGCATCTAATGGAGTTGAGTTAGAAGCTACTTCAGGTGACTTATCAGCAACTGATTCAAATGTAACTGCGCCAAACGTAGACGTAACTGTAGGTGGTGCTGCAACTTTAGCAAACACTACTTTAAACGCAACTGAAGGTGCGCTTGAATTAACAGCAACTGACATCACTTTAGAAAACGGTACTAAAGTTGAAGCTGCAACAGATGTAGCATTAAATGCAACAACTGGTGCTTTAACTGCAACTGGTTCAAATGTAACTGCAGGTAGCGGTAACGCAACTTTAACAGCAGCTACAGGTTTAACTTTAGATAACTCTAACGTTACAGCTGCTAAAGCGGTAGACTTAAATGCAACTTCAGGTGACTTAACAGCAACTGATTCTGCAGTATCTGGTACTACTGTAAACGCTACTGCTGCTGAAGGTACAGCAACTCTTGCGAATACTTCAGTAGAAGCAACTGCTGGTGAAGTTAATGTAACTGCACAAGACGTAACTTTAGCTAATGGTACAAAAGTTGACGCTACTGGTGATGTAGTATTAAATGCAACTACAGGTGCTTTATCTGCAACTGGTTCTAACGTAACTTCATCTGAAGGTAATGCTGTATTAACAGCTGCAACTGATTTAACTTTAGATAACTCTAACGTTTCAGCTGCTGAGTCTGTAGATTTAACTGCAACTTCAGGTGACTTAACAGCTACTGATTCAGATGTTTCAGGTACAAACGTTAACGTTTCAGCTGAAGAAGGTTCTGTAACTCTTGCAAACACTGCAGTAGAAGCAACTGACGGTACGGTAAACGTAACTGCTGAAGATGTTACTTTAGCTAACGGTACTAAAGTTGACGCTACTCAAGATGTAGCATTAAATGCTACTTCAGGTGACTTATCAGTAACTGGTTCTAATGTAACTTCAACTGAAGGTAGCGTTGCTCTAACAGGTGCTACAGGTGTAACTTTAGATAACGCTAACATCTCTGGTGCGCAAGCAGTTGATGTAGTAGCTACTACAGGTGACTTAACAGCAACTAACTCTGATGTAACAGGTGCTGATGTTAACTTAACTGCAACTGCGGGTGACGTAGATCTAGCTAACACTGCAGTAAATGCAACTACAGGTTCAGCTGCGGTAACTGGTGAAAACGTAACTTTAGGTAACGGTACAACAGTTGAAGCTAAAGAAGACGCTTCTGCAACTGCAACTAAAGGTGAGTTAAACATCACTGGTGCTAACTTAACAGCAACTGACGGTAATGCTTCAGTATCAGCGGTAACTGGTTTAACTTTAGATAACGCTAATATCTCTGGTGCTGGTGACTTAGATGTATCTGTAGCTGACGGTGACTTAACAGTAGTTAACTCTGCGTTAACTTCAACTGAAGGTAGCGTAAACGTAACTGCTCCAGAGAATCTAACTCTAACTAACGGTACAACAATCTCAGCTGCTAAAGATGCAAATCTTAAAGCTGAAAACGGTAACTTAACTGCAACTGGTACTAACGTAACAGCAGGCGGTGACGCTACATTAACAGCTGCACAAGACGTTAACCTAGATAACACTAACGTATCTGGTGCTAACGTAGACGTAACAGCTGAAGGCGGTGACGTAACTCTAACTGACACAGCAGTAAATGCAACTACAGGTTCAGCTGCAGTAACTGGTGAAAACGTAACTTTAGGTAACGGTACAACAGTTGAAGCTAAAGAAGACGCTTCTGCAACTGCAACTACAGGTGAGTTAAATATCACTGGTGCTAACTTAACAGCAACTGATGGTAACGCTTCAGTATCAGCGGCAACTGGTTTAACCTTAGATAACGCTAATATCTCTGGTGCAGGTGACTTAGATGTATCTGTAGCTGACGGTGACTTAACAGTAGTTAACTCTGCGTTAACTTCAACTGAAGGTAGCGTAAACGTAACTGCTCCAGATAACCTAACTCTAACTAACGGTACAACAATTTCAGCTGCTAAAGATGCAAATCTTAAAGCTGAAAACGGTAACTTAACTGCAACTGGTACAAACGTAACAGCTGGCGGTGATGCTACATTAACAGCTGCACAAGACGTTAACTTAGATAACACTAACGTATCTGGTGCTAACGTAGACGTAACAGCTGAAAACGGTGACGTAACTCTAACTGACACAGCAGTAAACGCAACTACAGGTTCAGCTGCAGTAACTGGTGAAAACGTAACTTTAGGTAACGGTACTACAGTTGAAGCTAAAGAAGACGCTTCTGCAACTGCAACTACAGGTGAGTTAAATATCACTGGTGCTAACTTAACAGCAACTGACGGTAACGCTTCAGTATCAGCAGCAACTGGTTTAACGTTAGATAACGCTAACATCTCTGGTGCTGGTGACTTAGATGTATCTGTAGCTGACGGTGACTTAACAGTAGTTAACTCTGCGTTAACTTCAACTGAAGGTAGCGTAAACGTAACTGCTCCAGATAACCTAACTCTAACTAACGGTACTACAATCTCAGCTGCTAAAGATGCAAATCTTAAAGCTGAAAACGGTAACTTAACTGCAACTGGTACAAACGTAACAGCAGGCGGTGATGCTACATTAACAGCTGCACAAGACGTTAACCTAGATAACACTAACGTATCTGGTGCTAACGTAGACGTAACAGCTGAAGACGGTGACGTAACTCTAACTGATACAGCTGTAAATGCAACTACTGGTTCTGCTGCAGTAACAGGTAACAATGTTACTTTAGGTAACGGTACAGTAGTTGAAGCTAAAGAAAACGCTTCTGCAACAGCAACTACAGGTGAGTTAAATATCACTGGTGCTAACTTAACAGCAACTGACGGTACTGCTTCAGTATCTGCACAAACTGGTTTAACATTAGATAATGCTAATATCTCTGGTGCAGGTGACTTAGAAGTTACAGTTCCAGATGGTGACTTAACAATCACTAACTCAGCATTAGCTTCAACAGAAGGTAACGTAAACGTAACTTCTCCTAACAACTTAACTTTAACTAACGGTACAACAATTACCGCAGCTAAAGATGCAAATGTTAAAGCAGAAAACGGTACGTTAAATGTTGACGGTACTAATGTAACAGCTGGTGGCGACGCTACTCTAGCAGCAACTGATGAAGTAGTGTTAAACAACACTAACGTATCTGGTGCTACAGGTGTAGACGTTACTGGTGAAAACGTAACATTAGATAACACTGACTTAACTTCTGAAGACGGTAGCGTTAACGTTACAGCTGAAAATGATGTAACTTTAGCAAACGGTACAGATCTAGACGGTGATAAAGGTGTTAACGTTTCAGGTAAAAATGTTACTTTAGACAACGCTAATGCAACATCAGGTAACGGTACAGTTAATATCACAGCTGATGAAGATGTGACTTTAGCTAACGGTACTAGCCTAGACGGTGACCAAGGTGTTAACGTTTCAGGTAAAAATGTAACATTAGATGACGCTGACGCTACATCTGGTAACGGTACAGTTAATATCACAGCTGATGAAGATGTGACTTTAGCTAACGGTACAAGCCTAGACGGTGACAAAGGTGTTAACGTTTCAGGTAAAAACGTAACATTAGATGACGCTGACGCAACATCTGGTAACGGTACAGTTAATATCACAGCTGACGAAGATGTGACTTTAGCTAACGGTACTTCATTAGATGGTGACCAAGGTGTTAACGTAACAGGTAAAAACGTTACATTAGATAACGCTGACGCTACATCTGGTAACAGTACAGTTAATATCACAGCTGATGAAAATGTGACTTTAGCTAACGGTACTGACCTAGACGGTGACGAAGGTGTGAACGTTGTAAGTAACAACGGTAACGTAACTCTTGATAATGCAACTGCAACATCAGATAACGGTACAGTTACAATCTCTGCTCCTGAAAACGTAACTCTAGCTAACGGTACTAACCTAGACGGTGACCAAGGTGTTAACGTAACAGGTAAAAACGTAACATTAGATGACGCTGACGCTACATCTGGTAATGGTACAGTTAATATCACAGCTGACGAAGATGTGACTTTAGCTAATGGTACTAACCTAGACGGTGACCAAGGTGTTAACGTAACAGGTAAAAATGTTACTTTAGATAACGCTGATGCAACATCTGGTAACGGTACAGTTAACATCACAGCTGACGAAGATGTGACTTTAGCTAACGGTACTGACCTAGACGGTGACGAAGGTGTGAATGTTGTAAGTAACAAAGGTAACGTAACTCTTGATAATGCAACTGCAACATCAGATAACGGTACAGTTACAATCTCTGCTCCAGAGAACGTAACTCTATCTAACGGTACTAGCCTAGACGGTGACCAAGGTGTTAACGTAACAGGTAAAAACGTTACATTAGATAACGCTGACGCTACATCTGGTAACGGTACAGTTAATATCACAGCTGACGAAGATGTGACTTTAGCTAACGGTACTAACTTAGATGGTGACAAAGGTGTTAATGTAACTGGTAAAAATGTTACTTTAGATAACGCTGACGCTACATCTGGTAACGGTACAGTTAATATCACAGCTGACGAAGATGTGACTTTAGCTAACGGTACTGACTTAGATGGTGACGAAGGTGTGAACGTTGTAAGTAACAAAGGTAACGTAACTCTTGATAATGCAAACGCAACATCAGGTAACGGTACAGTTACAATCTCTGCTCCTGAAAACGTAACTCTAGCTAACGGTACTAACCTAGACGGTGACCAAGGTGTTAACGTAACAGGTAAAAACGTTACATTAGATAATGCTAACGCAACATCTGGTAACGGTACAGTTAATATCACAGCTGACGAAGATGTGAACTTAACTAACGGTACTAACTTAGATGGTGATAAAGGTGTTAACGTAACAGGTAAAAATGTTACTTTAGACAACGCTAACGCAACATCAGGTAACGGTACAGTTAATATCACAGCTGACGAAGAAGTGACTTTAGCTAACGGTACTTCATTAGATGGTGATCAAGGCGTTAATGTTAACGGTAACAACGTTACTCTAGATAATGCACACGCAAACTCTGATAACGGTTCTGTTAATATCACTGCTAACGAAACAGTTAACTTAACAAATGGTACAAATCTAGACGATGGTGACCAAGGTGTTACAGTAACTGCGAAAAACGTTAACTTAGATAACGCTACAGCTGCTTCTGATAACGGTATGGTTAACATTACAGCTGCTGAAGACGTTAACTTAACTAACGGTACAGCATTAGATGGTGATAAAGGTGTTAACGTAAACGGTAACAAAGTTGTACTTGATAACGCTAACGCGACATCAGGTAACGGTTCTGTAAACATCTCTGGTAAAGACGGTGTTGAGTTAGCAAACGGTACTAACTTAGACGGTGACCAAGGTGTGAACGTAACTTCAACTAATGGTACAGTTAACTTAACTAACGCATCTGCAACATCAGGTAACGGTACAGTTAATATCACTGGTGATAAAGGTGTTGGTTTAGATAACGCTAGTCTATCTGGTGAAAAAGGTGTTAACATTAATTCAGCTAACGGTGGCTTAGTAGCTAACTCAACTGCAATTAATGCAAGCAACGGTAACATCACAGTTAACGTACGTAATGACATCACATTCGATGACAATACGACTTTAGACGCAGGTAACGAGAACATCAGCCTGACATCAACTCAGGGTGGTTTCAACGCTCCTAACGCTAACTTAACTGCTAAAACTGCAATCATCATCAATGTATTAACACATAGCGATGCTGGTAACCTAAACGCTCCTACAGTAACTACAACTGTTAAAGGTGCTGCTTTAGATTACGTAAATGATCCTGAATATAGAAATGCGATGGATAGAATCGATATCCAAAACGAAATCGATACAACTCCATACCAATATCACACAATCAGTGATGATTCTCGTATTGATGAGAAGAAATTCGTAGGTTCAGAATTAAGCTTAACTATGGGTGAAGCTGGTTTTGCGGAAGTATGTTTAGTTAACGCTGAACAACTAAACCGTAAATACAACGTTACATCAGAAGACTTAACAAACCTATCAGCAGAAGAAATTGTAGACAAATACAAATTCTTACCAGAAGATAGAGCTACTTACTTAGAAAGCTGTCAAAGAATCCCTACTGGTTTTAGCGCAGAAACTGCTAAAAGCGTAAGATAATTTGACTTAACTCTAAGTTAAGAAATAGTCATCTCTGACAAAAATAAATGCCTCTAGGGAAACCTAGGGGCATTTATTTTGGCAAAAATTTACGAGTGCTAGTAGTATTAGCTGGTATTAGCTAGTATTAGCTTAAGGAAACCCTCTAGCTACATTACTGCTATTACTATTGGCTATTTGCAAACAGACAAATAATAGTCCCCCTC
>NZ_NRHC01000050.1 GCF_003585885.1 Psittacicella hinzii
ATAGGGATTCCCTAAATTTTAAAAATGGGTTAAAATAGTAAATAAAAAATTGTTTTATTAAACATAATTTAAGTAAAATAATATATAGAAATTAATCGATTTTTTTGAGGGAGGCTTCCTCCTTTTCAAATTCGAAAGATTTTGAAAAAATTTTTGTCCACCACATCCAAAACAGACCCGCATTATGAATAAAGTTTTTCCTTTACCAGCAGATAGAATTGTACTAAAATCTAAGAAAGATACTTATACCAAAGAAGTATTATTTAGAGGCTATCAATACAACGTAAATGGTAAACCGCAAGTCTCAAAATTTCTTATTGGTAAGACAACTGACGGAAAAACTTTCATTCCTAATGCTAATTACTATGAAATCTTCGATGAAAATAACAATCCTTTCCCTATAGATAAAGACATCTATATCAGAGAAATGAAGAAGTTTGATAGCATCTTAGAGAAATCTAGAAAATCTCAAACTCCGGTGAGATTGAAAGTTTCTCGTATGGATTTCTTAATAAAGGTAATCAAAGAAACAGCAAAAAAATTGCAAAGAGAGGCTTCTGCTACAACAGAAGAGCTAGATTACGTGGTAAATCCGGCAGAATTAGTGAAATCTGTTGACGTGGAGACAGCTACTCCTGAAGAAATTCTTAACGACACATCTTCACCAAACGCCTATCTTGATACTGTTTACAAGATAGTGAACAGCTTAGAGCATACTCGAATTCTTGGTGAAGTTTGGTCAAAAAAGACGGCTATTTCTGTGACTAATTGGGTTGCCTATACAATTCTTAAAGATACATATAATGCCGCACAAAACTTCAATCTCTTTGCTGAAGAGATGAATTTAGCTAGTGAATATCATCTTAGTTCGCAACGTTGTTCTGAGTTATTTAAGTCTCTTAGTGAAGATAAACAAGAAGAGTTCTTCAAAGCTTGGGCTGATTTATTGCAGGAAGAAGAAGCAGTTTATATTGATTTCTCGAACATAACAACATACTCCAATAATCTGGAGCTAGCTGATTATGGTCATTCAAAATCAGGAGAAAAACTCAAGCAAATAAACATCTTGGTCTGTAAAGGTGTAAAAACTAATATGCCTATCTTGATTGAGGCATACCGTGGTAATTTACACGATAGCACTTGGTTTAAAAATGCTATCAAAGCTACAGTAACTTGCGCGCCTAAGGTTAAAATGGTGATTATG
>NZ_NRHC01000051.1 GCF_003585885.1 Psittacicella hinzii
AGAATACCCTGAAGCCAAACAGTTTTTCAAAGAAATCGAAGATGATTTATTTAATCTAACACTAATGTTCAAAAGTTAGATATCGTTTATTTTTTGATTGGCTTCGGGAATCCCTAAAGATAAGACTTCTCACATTTTTAGCAAAGTATATAAAAAGAAGTAGCTAAATAAAGCTACTTCTTTTTATTTTATTTCTGAAAGAATTTTTCACGATAGAAAGCTAACTCTGCAATAGAAGCTTTAATGTCATCTAACGCTAAATGAGTATCACCTTTTTCGTATTTATAATCAAATCCCCAAAGGAAGTTTAATTGTTTAATCGTAGATACATCGATTAAACGATAATGTAAATGTTCAACTACCTCTGGCATATACTTAATTAAAAACATCTTATCAGTAGCAATGGAGTTACCACATAAAGGAGAAGTTTTTACATTAGTATATTGCTGAATAAATTCTAAAGTTTGTTGTTGGGCTTGAGCTAAAGTAACATTTGAGTTCTTAACACGTTCGAGTAAACCATTCTTTGTATGCATCTCTAGAACAAAATCACTCATTGAATTTAGTACCTCATCAGGAGTTTGAATAGCTAGATTTGGACCATAGGCAAGAATATTTAAATCCTTGTCAGTAACGATTGTTGAGATTTCAATAATAGCATCTTTATCTAGATCTAAACCTGTCATCTCTAAATCAATCCATACTAGATTTGTATCCTTATCTCCTAGATTTTTAGTCATGCTCAACCCTTAAAAAAATAATGGCGGTGAGAGAGGGATTCGAACCCTCGATACGCGTTAACGTATACACACTTTCCAGGCGTGCTCTTTCGACCTCTCAGACATCTCACCAAGAAAAAAATAATAGTGTTTTTAAAAAAGAAAATAATATAGTGAGTTTGCTCTGTTAACTTTAGCTATGCTAAAGTTATTTTTCGATTGTTGAGAATTGATATTCAGGATTATTATCAAGCCATTCTTGAGTTTCAATATAATTAAACTTAGCCATATCCTTACAGTCAGTAAAATCTTTATCTTTTACTTTTTGATTTAACTTACGATATTCGTCTAAAAATACTTTTTCTAACTCTTTAGCTAATTGCTTAGCTTGGCTCTTTGACATACCTTTAGTATTTATAGGTTTTAGGTACTTCATAATTACCGTACCATTATCTAGTTTACCTAATTTGTATTCATTTAAATTAGATACAACTATTGGGACAATAGGAACTCCTGCTTCAATTGCAGTTAAAAAAGCACCTGATTTAAATGGCGCAATTTCCCATCGACCATACGATCTTGTTCCTTCAGGGAATAACCAAACGCAATATTTGTGCTTTGTTATCTTTTCTACTACCTGTTGAACGGTTTTGTAAGATTTACTTGCTGAGGTTTTCTCAATCAAAATATTACCAGAAGCCCAGTACATCCAACCAAAAATAGGAATCCAAGATAATTGTCTCTTACCTACAGTTACGGTATTAGGTTGAATCATCTTAGCTAAAGTAACTATATCTAGTGTATTCTGATGATTTGAGATATATACTGCAGTTTTTGGTAAAGAATCCATTTCTTGCTCAACCTTTGTGTTTAAGCCATAAACTGGACGTAATAAAGGTCTTACAAAATAAGCTATTCTGTACATATTCATTTTGTCTTTTAATTTAAAAAGACAAAGAATAAAAGCTACCATACATAATATTAACCAATAGGCTAATATAACAAAGGTACGTATAAAAGCAATAATATAATACATAATCTTCGTTTACTTACAAAATACCCTCTAAATTATATTACTATCTAAAAAATTGTCAAACTTTTTTAACTTTGTTCCCTCTTAAGAAATCTTAAGAGGGAACTAGAATATAATTTTAAACTTACGCTAAACTTGCTTTATAAGTTCTTGTAAGAATTTCTGTGGTATTTTTTGATAATTGATAGTTTTGTACTAAGTCCGCTAGAACTTTTAATATGCGACCACGATGAGGTTCAAGGTAGCTATCATATCTAGCAAAGAAGCGACAAATATAAGCAGCAACTGCTGGGTTGTTCTTATCTATTTTTACAATAAGATCTTTAAGGTAACTTAATCCATTATCAGCAAAGAACACATTATAATTTGCTCTTAAGCCTCCCATTAGGGTATAAACTGAATTAGGTTTATTAAGATCAAACTGTGGAGCTTGAGCTAAAATTTCTTCAATCTGCTCAACTGACTTAGCATTTTTAATGAGTAGTGTTAAAAGAACATCTAAACTCGTAGGATGTTTAACAAAATCTTTAGCAAATTTATCTAGCAGATATCTTAAGCTTGTTAAATCATTATCCGCTACCGCACTGATTACAGCTTCACGATCATTAAAGCAAGTTGCTTTATTTTCTAAGCTCTCTACTAATTCTAAATTATTACCTGTGATTGTTAATAGTGATAATAACTCACTGCGTAAAGCTCTTTCACCAAAATGCTCTGCTTTATATTCCCACTCTCTTAATGGCAGTGCTTGGTAAATTGCTAAAAGCCGTTCAGCAAAGGTTTGATAGATTTTCTCTTTGATCGCTTTATCAATTCTACTATAAACAACTGGATCTACAGCCTTATTTAAACCAGCAATAACTTTAGCAGCCGAATGGAAGCTTAAAATCTCCGCTGTTATACCTGGATTTTCTAAAGCATGCGCAAAAAGATTTTGATAAATTTCCATGAAATACTGATCAACAACTAGCTCAACCTTAGGATTAGCAGTAAAAGCCTGCTCATTGAGAGTATAGAGACTATTATAGTATTCATTAAAAGCATTATATTTAGCAAAAAGATTTTGACTATTAGCAGCAATATTTGCTAACTCTGCACTTGTTAGCTCTTGTTTAATTCTTACAGGAGAAGAGAAATCTAAATTAGTAACTATCGTTAACTTTTCCGGCACATTTGCCAGTGTAAAACTATAGCTTTGTTCTGAGAAAACAATTAGTTCTGGAACTACTTCTCCAGTTGTCGTAGTTAAGTTACTTAAAGTTCTACCATCAGCAGTTAAGAAATTTGTTTTTAACGCTAAAGTTAAAGGTTGCTTATCTTTTTGATCAAAGGTTGGCGGAGTAACCTGACTAAAGCTTACATCCTGGGTTTTTGTCTCAGCATCGTAAGATGTTGTTACCGTAACCTCAGGGGTACCTGACTGGCTATACCAAAGTCTAAAATGACTTAGGTCGTAACCTGAAGCATCTGCCATAGCATCGACAAAATCATCACAAGTTACAGCTTTACCATCATGACGAGCAAAGTATAACTTCATCCCTTTTTGGAAATTTTCCTCACCTATTAAGGTATGTAGAAGACGTATTACTTCTGCACCTTTTTCGTATACGGTGGTCGTATAGAAATTATCTTGTGACTCAACTTCATCAGGTCTAATTGGATGCGCGAGCGGACTCTTATCTTCATTAAACTGATAAGTTTGGATTTGACTTGCATTTTTTATACGCTGAATCGTTCTATCGACTGTATCAGCAGAGTACTCTTGATCTCTAAATACCGTTAACCCTTCTTTTAAAGTTAACTGGAACCAATCTCGACAAGTTACACGGTCTCCTGTCCAATTATGGAAGTATTCATGCGCTATTACAGAATCGATTAAGAATAGGTTTTGATCGTTAGATGTATCTTTATTTCCAATTAATAGGCTTTCATTGAAAATATTTAAACCTTTATTTTCCATAGCTCCAGCATTGAAATAACCAACACCTACAACCATAAAAATATCTAAGTCATACTCTAGATCAAAGCGCTCTTCATCCCACTTCATCGAACGTTTAATAGCTTCCATAGCAAAACGGATTTCTTCTAAACGTCCTGGTTCAGCAAATAAGCGTAGTTTGACTTCACGACCTGATTTAGTTACAAATTTATCGTCGAGAACATCAAAGTTACCAGCTACACAAGCAAAGAGGTAGCAAGGTTTAGGAAATGGATCATGCCAAGTTGCAAAGTGCCAACCATCTTCCAATTTACCAGAAGCGATTAAATTACCATTTGATAATAAGTATTGGTAACTATCCTTAGCTTCAATATGTGTGGTAAATTCCGCTAGACAATCAGGTCTATCAAAATAATAGGTAATTCTTCTAAAGCCTTCGGCTTCACATTGAGAAACAACTACTTGGTCAGATAAATAAATTCCTGACATAGCCAAGTTAGTTTCAAGATTAAATTCATTTTCAATCTCTAAAACAAATTCATCTCTTTGTTCTAAAGAACTCACGTCTACATGTAGCTTCTCAAAACCGTCAGGACCATCTAATTTTTCTAAAGTATAATCAGTCCAAACTTGCCCATTTAACTTCAAAGAAATTAAATTTAGTTTTTGTCCGTCTAAAACAAAAGATGTAGCTGATGGATTTAAAGCTTTTACCAAAATTTTACTACTAACTCTAGTAAGGGGAAGATCTAATCTTAAATTTAAATCAACTTTAGTTGCCGTGTAATCTAAAGGTTTATAATCTAAACGGCGTAGTACTTTTTCACTCATTAACATTACCTTAACAAAATCTATTAGTCCTTATCTTATCACACTTTAACAAGTAAATTTTTACCTAAGATAATAAAATTTAGCCTCTA
>NZ_NRHC01000052.1 GCF_003585885.1 Psittacicella hinzii
TAAGTAGTTGTAAAGAAAACACAAAGCAAAATAACTCAAGAATATATTCAAATAAAAGTTTGTTATTAAATTAGCCGATTTTGGCGACATTAGCACGATGGTACCACCTGATCCCATGCCGAACTCAGAAGTGAAACGTCGTAGCGCCGATGGTAGTGTGGGGTCTCCCCATGTGAGAGTAGGTCATCGCCAAATTAATTTTTTTCTATAACCTTTTAGATTAGTTTCTAAAAGGTTTTTTTTGTGCATTTTTTAATGATATAATTGTTTATCATGGATATTTTATTAGGTTTAAGTATTGTATTAGCTCCGATATTTATAGGTTACTACCTTGGAACTATTTTTACCCAAATAGGTAAATATTTAGGTAAATTACTAACGATAGTTTTATGTATTCTCCTATTTATAATGGGCTTTAAATTAGCATTAATTGATGATTTGCTAGTTAAGTTACCTAAGGTTGCATTCGATTTAACTGTAATTGTTGTAATTTTATCACTGTGTAATATCTTACTGCTTATTCCATATGATAAATTAAAAAATAAATCTGCACATTTCCACCAAATCAAAGTAAATTATTTACATTTGTTTTTTGACATTAGTAAATTAATCTTATCGGTTATTGCTGGTGTGGTGGTTGGTGCCATTTATGTATACTTTGATTACAGTATTGATCACCATCTTTTAGGTATCTATTCTAACATAGCTTTACTATTGTTAATTTTTATTGTAGGTTTAGAATTAGGTGGAGCAAAATATCGCTTACGAGATGTATTTTTAAACAAAGAAGCAATTATAATTTCTTTACTTTTTACTTTTAGCTGTTTAGTAGCTGGAGTAATAGTAAGCTTTGTTTTAAATATGAATGTATGGCGTAGTTTAGCTTATACTTCTGGTATGGGCTGGTATAGCCTTTCAAGTGTTATTGTGACTAATGCATATAGCCCTCTTGAAGGTTCACTAATGTTCTTTATCGATATAGCTCGTGAAATTTTAGCACTATTCTTAGTGCCAATTTTAATGAAGAACTATCGTTGTACAGCAGTAACTTTCCCAGGTGCTACTTCATTAGACAGTTCTTTACCTATTATTCAGAAATCAGGTGGTAATGGAGTTGTAGGTTTAGCAATAAGCTTTGGCTTCTTAGCTAACTTATATGTTCCAGTGCTCATGGTTCTGTTTACAAACCTTTCTAAATAAATTTAGACAAATATTTTCAGAGTAATAAAATCCCTCACGTCATAAAACGTGAGGGATTTTTACATGGAAGTAAGATAATATCGGGATTGTTTTATCTTTATTTTTTTACCATTTAAGTTTTGGTTTGTTATAATATTATCGAGAAAATTTATAAGTTTTTAACGAGGTTTTTATATGCCATCATTTGACATTGTATCGGAAATTGACAAATTTGAAATTAAAAATACAGTAGAAAACGCACAGCGTGTTTTATCAGGTCGTTTTGATTTTAAAGGTACAAGTGCGTCAATTGAATTAAATGAAAAGGATAGTAAAGTTAAACTAGTAGCGGAATCTGATTTCCAGCTTCAACAACTAGTTGATATTTTAGTAAACGCGGCAATTAAGCGTAATATTGAGTACTATTCTTTACAAATCCCTGAAGAGCACGAACATAGTGGTAAACACTTTATTAAAGAAGTTACTTTTAAAAGTGGAATTGACCAAGATACTGCTAAAAAAATGGTAAAAATTGTTAAAGAAGCTAAATTAAAAGTAACTACACAAATTCAAGGTGAGAAATTACGTGTGCAAGGTAAAAGTCGTGATGAATTACAAGCGACAATTGCTTTAATGCGTGAGAGTCAAGCTGAATTAAATTTAGCATTACAGTTTGAGAATTTCAGAGACTAAGGAGTATACCTATGTCTGAACAAAAAGAAAAGTTTTCTTTTGAACAAAATCTAGAAAAGCTTAATGAGCTTCTAAAAAAAATGGAAGAAGGAGCTCTTCCGCTAGATGAGTTAACAAAAAGTTATGTAGATGCTTTAGGTTTACTAGATGCTCTACGTGAACAACTTGATGAGTCAAAAGCGCAAATTCAAATAGTGCAACAAAAACGTGGCTATGGGCAAGCTAATTAAGCTAGGAATTAATTATGAATAAGCATGTTTCTACTAGCTTAAACCAACTAGCTGATTCTATTGTTACCAAATACAACTTAGAGGCTGAATTAAGTAAGCCTCTTTGCCTAGATAAATTCTTAACTCTTGTAAGTACTTCTTTAAGAGAGTTTATGGAGTTAGTTTTAGGGCAAGGATCTGATCCAAACAAGCAGTTATTTTTTCAAGACGAACAAATTCTAGCATTATTACCTGAAGTTGATACCTATAAAGCTGACTTTGATCGTTTACGAGAAGCAATGTTTTACAGCTTGCACAGTGATGGAAAAATGTTACGTCCTGCTTTAGTGTTTATTGGTGGTATCCTAACTAAAGCTAAGGCTAGTGATCTATTAATTGCAGCCATGGCAGTTGAATGTGTTCACACTTATAGTCTCATCCATGATGATTTGCCAGCTATGGATAATGATGATTATCGTCGTGGTAAATTAACCAACCATAAGGTATTTGGTGAGGATATGGCTATACTTGCTGGTGATGCTTTACAGACTCTAGCTTTTAGTTTACTAAGTAGTAATACAAAGCAAGCGGCGCAAAATGCTTTAGCTCAAGTACAAGTACTTGCGTACGGAGCTGGACATTATGGTATGTGTCTAGGTCAAGCTTTAGATATTCTTGGTGATGATATTACGATTAAAGACTTAGAACAGTTAGGAGTATCGAATGAACAAGCTGCAGAGCGCTTAATGCAGATACACTATCGTAAAACTGCGTTTTTAATTCGTAGTAGTATCCTTTTAGGAGTCTATGCTTCAGAGATTGGTTTGAAGACCAAGGAGCTGGCTGATTTACTAGCCTACTGGGCTTATAGTCTTGGATTGACTTTCCAGATTAAAGACGATCTTCTAGATATTTTAGGAAATCAAGAAGAAACTGGTAAACCAGTTGGTTCTGATGTTGCTAATCATAAATTAACTTTTGTTAGTTTGTTTAGCTTAGATAAAGCACAAGTTAAGTTGGAAGAAAACTTTAATAAAACTATTTCTTACATTAGAGAAATAGAAAGTTTTATAGCTAATAAGAATGAGCAAGTATTTTCAACTCATGCTCTAGAGTGGTTAAAAGAAATAACCACCTATGTAGTAAACCGTAAGAAATAATATGAGAATAAATTACCCTTTGCTCGATAAAATAAATAATCTTGATGATTTAAAAGCTTTAGAGATTAAACAGTTACCTCAATTATGTGATGAACTAAGAGATTTTCTTATTTATAGCATTAGTAACAGCTCAGGGCATTTTTCATCAAACTTAGGTACTGTAGAGCTTACAGTAGCCTTACATTATGTGTATGATAGTCCAAATGACAAAATTATTTGGGATGTTGGGCATCAAGCTTATGCGCATAAGGTTTTAACAGGAAGAAAAGATCAAATTGGTACTATTCGTCAGTTTAATGGTATTCATCCTTTTCCATTTCGTAGCGAATCAGAACATGATATTCTCACAGTAGGTCACTCTTCGACTTCTTTGAGTGTGGCGACCGGTATAAGTATTGCTAATAAACAGCGTGGAGTTAAAGCTGATGTAATACCTGTAATTGGTGATGGTGCCTTAACTGCAGGTATGGCATTTGAAGCTTTAAATCACTTAGGTGATATTAAAGTACCTATGACTATTATTTTAAATGACAATAATATGTCTATAAGCCCAAACCGTGGGGCATTAAATCGTCATAGTGAAAAGATTTTTAATTCTTCTTTTTACCAATCTTTAAGAGAGAAATCTAAAGATATTCTTCCGGACATTGCACCATTAAAAAACTTATTAAAATCTACTGAAAGTGCAGTTAAAAACCTATTTCAACCAGAGATAGCAAACCTATACCGCACTATGGGGATAGATTATATTGGTCCAGTAGATGGTCATGATGTAATTGAACTAGTGAATTTATTTAATAAACTAAAATCTAATGGTAAATTGCAATTAGTTCATGTATTAACAACTAAAGGTAAAGGTTATTTACCTGCAGAGCAAGAGCCAACTAAATACCATGGTGTTGGTAAGTTCACCCCAAATGCCTCTGAACAAAAACAAATAAGTAAAAATTTAACTTACTCTCAAGTTTTTGGTAATTGGTTAATTAAGCATGTCCAAGATCCGCAATTAATATCAATAACTCCTGCGATGATTGAAGGCTCTGGTATGCAAGAGTTTTATAAACTCGCTCCTGAAAAAGTGCTAGATGTAGCCATTGCTGAGCAACACGCAGTATCTTTAGCTACAGGCTTAGCGATTGGTGGCTATAAGCCAGTAGTAGCTATTTACTCTACCTTTTTACAAAGAGCATATGACCAAGTAATCCATGATGTTGCAATTGACAACCATCCGGTATTATTTGCAATAGATCGTGCAGGGATAGTTGGTGAGGATGGACAAACTCACCAAGGAGCATTTGATATCTCTTATTTAAGATGTATTCCTAACCTAGTAGTTACTACCCCAAGTAGTGCCCAAGAGTTAGAAGCTTTACTTGAGTTTGGATACACTTATAATGGACCTTTTGCTGTACGTTATCCTCGTGGAAAAGCTATTAGTTTAGATTTACCTCCTGTAGCAGTAGAGTTAGGGAAGGCGGTAAAAGTTAGAGATAGAGATTTAAGTAAAACGGTTTCATTTTGCCAAAGTAAAAGTCTATCGAGCTCATTAGTTCAGAGCAAAGGTATTGTCTTTTTAAACTTTGGTAATATGCTAGCTAAATCTTTAGAATTAGCTGATTCTATGGGAGCTTGCGTATATGATATGCGTTTTGTTAAGCCATTAGATCTTTCAGTAATTAAATCATTAACTGAATATGGTTTAGTGGTAACCTTTGAAGAGAATGCGCAAAAAGGTGGAGCAGCAAGTGCTGTATTTGAAGAAATGTTAGCGCTTAATATATTTGTTCCAACTCTTTCTATTGGTATCGAAGATAAATTTATTCAACCAATAGATACACATTTAATTGAAGAGAAAATGGGATGGGATAAGAACTCTTTAGAAGAGAAGATTATCAATAAAATCTCAACTCTTGCTTAAACTAAGTTTGTAAAAATATAGGGTAGTCATTTGACTACCCTATATTTTTATCTGTTATTTAAAATAGCAGCAAATGAGTCAGCAACATACTCAAGATTATTGTCATTTAGACCAACTATATTAATACGACCATTGCTTACCATATAAATTGCATACTTTTCTTTTAACTCTTTACACTCTTCTGGAGTAAAGCCTGTATAAGAGAACATACCTTTTTGTTTAGTAACAAAGTCAAAGTCATGACCACGTGCTTTTAAAGCTTGAGCTAATTTTTCACGTAATGACTTGATACGAGCTCTAACAGCCGTTAAATCATTTTCCCATTGTGCTTTTAGTTCTTGGTTATTTAGAACTGTAGAAGCAACAAATGCACCGTTAGTACCTGGAGAAACGTAGAAGTTATTAGCGTAGAACTGTAAGTTAGATACAGCTAGTAAAGCTTGTTCTTTATTTGGTGCAATAACATGCACAGCACCAATACGATCTCCGTATAAACCTAGGTTTTTAGAACAAGAAGAAACTACCAGAGCGCAATCAAAGATTTTTGTCGCAAGACGTACACTATAAGCATCTTCGTCTAAACCGTCACCAAAACCTTGATAAGCAAAATCAAAAACAGGTAAAGCACCTTTTTCTTTAATTTTGTTAAGTACTAATTCCCATTCTTGTTGACTAAAATCGTAACCAGTTGGGTTATGACAAGCTGCTTGTAATAACACAGCATCTTTAGCTGTTAATTTGTCAAAATCAGCTAGTGTTGCTTCTAGATCTAAAGATCTGCTTGCCTGATTATAATAAGAATAGGTATCTGTAGTTAAACCAGATTTTTCAAAAATAGCAAAGTGGTTGCTCCAAGTAGGATTAGAGATATAGATTTTATCAATACCTAATTGGTTTTTTAAGAAATCACCTACAAGACGTAAACCACCAGAGCCTGCTACTGATTCAATTGTTTGAATACGTTCAGCTTGGCGTGCTTCTAAATTAGCTGGGAAAACTAAATCTCTAATAGCTAAGTTGAATTTTTGGTAGCCTGTAGCAGGTAAGTATGATTCTGATACGTCCTTAGCAACTAATGATGCTAGTTCTGTATTAACTGCGCTTAATTTAGCTTCTGTAGGTAAGCTATATAAATACTGGGCAACAGCCTTTTGTGCAACTTTTACAGAATTAAAGTTTTCTGTTTTTCCTTGTTGGTTATAGTAGATACCAACACTTAAATCTACTTTGTTAGCACGTTCATCTTGATGATATTGTTGTACTAAAGCTAAAATAGGATCATCTGCTGCCAGAGTTAAATTTGAGAAAAAATCCATGAATACTATCCTTTAATTACTGCTGCAATTGCATTAGTTACATAATCAATATTATTTTGATTTAAGCCAGCAAAGTTAATACGACCTGTTTCAAGAGTATAAATTCCGTATTCTTTTCTCAATGCTAAAATCTGCTCAGAAGTTAATTTTAAGTAAGAGAAGAAACCATATTGTTCTTCAATATAAGAGAAGTCTATACCAAGATCTTTTAATTTAGCTACAAAAGTCTTACGTAAGTTTTGTAAACGTGTACGGTAAGCGTCTAACTCTCTTCTCCAAGTTTGAGTAATCTCTGGTACAGTTAGAATTGTTTTTACTAATTTTGCACCATTTGAGATAGGAGTAGAGTAGCTACTACGAATGATTAATTTTAGATTTGAGGTAACAACTTTAGCTTGTTCTGCGTCTTTACATTTAATATTTACGTTACCAATACGTTCACCGTAGATACTAAAGGTTTTTGAACTTGAGAAGATGTGAACAAATTGATCTAAGTGTTTAGCAGCTAAACGTACTGCAAGAGCATCTTCTTCAATGCCTTTACCATAACCTAAGTAAGCTTGGTCTAGTACCAGAATGGCATTTTTAGCTTTAATAACAGCAAAAACTTTAACCCATTCTTCTTCAGTTAAATCAGCACCTGTAGGGTTGTGACATACTGGGTGCATTAACACTACATCTCTTTCTTCAAGTTTATTTTCTAAATCATTTAAAAGAGCGTTAAAGTCATAAGACATTAACTCTTGATTGTAGTAAGCATACTCACCAACTTGGTAACCAGCAGCTTCAAAGATATCGCGGTGGTTAGACCAAGTAGGATCAGAAACAAAACAACGTTTTGAGCCTGCTAATTCTTTTAAGGCATCAGCTGTAACTCTTAAGCCACCAGTAGCTGCAAGAGTTTGAGTTGAAGCTAATTGGTCAAGCACTGGGTTATCTTTGCCATAAACTAACTCGTTAATTGCACGTAGGTATTCTTTATCACCATCAATAGGTAAATAGTTTTTTGGTGCATTTTCTTCAGCAATAACCAGAGCAGCTTGACGAGCTGCTTCCATAAGGTCAATACGACCTTCTTCATCAAAATATAATCCTATAGAAAGATTAACTTTATTAGGATTAGTGTTTGCGAGGTAATCCTGATATAACCCTATAATAGGGTCAATAGGTTTAGATTGTAAGTTTGAAAAAATAGACATAAGTAAAGCAACTAATTATAAAAAATAAAATATATATTTGATTTTAACACAAAGAAATACTTTATTAAAAGAAAAGCTCTTGAAATAATTCAAGAGCTTTTAAAATAATTAGATAACTGTTGTCCAAGTTAATACATAAGCTTGAAGAACTGTTAAGATACAGATAAATACGGCAAAGATTACAGCATGTTTTAATACATAAGCTAATAATTCACCTTCACGACCTGAAGCACCAGCTGCCGCACAACCGATAGCAATTGATTGTGGAGAAATTACTTTACCAGTAATAGCACCTAATGTATTAGAAGCAGCTAATAAATCTGGGTTTACGTGGATTAACTGTGCAGTTGTAACTTGTACTTTAGCGAATAAAGTATTAGAGTTAACTACAGAACCAGTTAAGAATACCCCTAACATACCTAATAATGGAGCTAATACAGGGAATACAACTCCAGTTTCAGATAATAGAATAGCAATAGCGCCAGTTTGACCAGAGTAGTCAGCTACTTTAGCAAATGCTAATACGAAACAGATAGTTAAGATAGGGAATAATAATTGTTTAACTGTTGCACCTAATACTGATAGGATTGTGCCAAATTTAACACGGAATGCTAATACAGTATAAAGAGCAGAGAAGAATAAAGCAGTACCAACTGAAGTTAATACGTCAAATCTCCAAATTGCATTTTCAGGAGCTTGGTTAGCTACAGCAAGATGAGCACCTTTCATAATTTCTTGGTGTAATGCAGGCATTTCGAATGATGTAGTTAAGAAGCTTAATGCAGATTTAACGCTTGGTAAAGTCCAAACTAAAGCTAAGATTGTAATAACGATGAATGGAGACCATGCAAATACAGTTTCTGCAACTGTAAATGTTTTAACTTCACTATCATTTTTCGCAACTTCAACTTTACCTTCAACATAACCTTCAGCTGTTAATTTACGGCTAGGTTTCCAAATACGAGAGTAAACAATGATCGCGATCATACCCGCAACACCAATGATTACGTCAGATAATTCGTGACCAACAAAGTTGTACACGATGTAACATGTTACTGAAGATACGATAGCTACAACTAAAATCATTGGTAAAGTATCTTTAATACCACGGAAACCGTCAACCATTGCAACTAACCAGAATGGTAGGATGAAGATAACGATAGCTAATTGACGAGAAATTAATGCAGAAAGAACTGAAGCATCAATACCTGTAACTTGTGAAGCTACTGTAACAGGGATACCAATAGCACCAGTAGGAGCTGAAGCCATGTTAGCAACAAGACATAAAGCTGCAGCTAGGATTGGGTTTTTAAAACCACAACCAATTAATAAAGCTGCACCGATCGCGATTGGAATACCGAAACCAGCAACACCTTCTAAGAATGCACCAAATGCTAAAGCAATTAGTAATACTTGTACACGTTGGTCATCAGAAATACCAGAGATAAAAGAACGGATTACTTCGAATTTACCTGAACGTACACAGATATTGTAAATGAAGATAGCCCAGATTACGATCCAAGCAATTGGCCATAAACCGCTTAAAATACCTAAAAGAGTTGCTGAAGCTGTCGCTTGAACAGGCATACCGTATAGGGCAGTAGCGATTACAGCTGCAATAATTAGAGTACAAAGAGCTGCAATATGCCCTTTTAATTTAAGTACAGTTAAGGCTAATAAGAAAAATACAATTGGAATTAACGCAACAAGAGCTGTTAGAATTTCAGATCCACCGATCGCAGCATAATCTTGCGTCCAAATATTAGATTGATCCACTTTTGTACCTCATCATAGGATTATAAAAACCTGCATATTATAACCCTTTTACTAACTTAATTCATTTTAATTGGCATTATAAATAAGTGTTTAAACTAGCCTTTAAAGAGCTTTTTGAATTTTAACTCTAATTAAAGATAAAATTATCCATAATAAAATTATGGAATTGTCTTTCAATCTTAAAACTGGCTTTCCATTTATGTAGGGAGTTTTGTCGCAAGCAAACAGCAGATAATAGTCCAATTTTTAGGATAAAATCGAAGGTAGAGTAAATTATTAGAGAGGCTTACCATAGATTAAATATAGGCTTTTAGTTGCTAAGAAAAAATAATATTTAATCTTAGGTTTTGGGTATTGATAGATCAAATTAATAGATAAAATATAAAAGCTAAAAAGAGCAATTCTTGACTAAAATAATAAGTTAATATATCTACTTGCATTAAATACCTATAAATGCTAATCTAGTTATGGCTGAAAAACTTTTTATATATTTGAAAAAGAAAATAATTTTTAATAAATTAAGGTAGCAAGATGGAAAAGGAAAATAAACCACTACTGCGATCAGATTATCGACCATTAGATTTTAAAATTTTAACTACTGAGTTAGATTTTAACTTTGATGAAAACTTAGCGAACCCATTTACAGTAACTTCAAAATTACATTTTCAACGTTTGACCTCAGGTGTAACTAGTTTTACTTTAGATGGACAAGATCTTGAGTTATTGAGCTTAAAGGTAAATGGTACAGACTGGCAAGATTACCAGCTTGAAGATTTACCAGGTGAGGGAAAATTTCAGAATCTAACCATTGATATTAGTAAGTTAGATAACCAAGATGATTTTGTAGTTGAAATTGTGAATACTTTAGAAGTAGCAAATAATAAGTTACTTTCTGGGATTTATAAAGCAGGAGAGCATATTTGCTCGCAGTGTGAATCTAAAGGATTTAGATTAATTACATTCTATTTTGATCGTCCAGATAATTTATCTGTGTTTACGGTTAAAATTACTGCTGATAAAACTAAGTACCCATACTTATTATCAAATGGTAATTTTGTTGAAGGTTCCGAACTAGATAATGGTAAACATTTTGCAGTATGGCATGATCCTTTTCCAAAACCGTCATACCTTTTTGCTTTAGTAGCAGGGGAATTTGATGTTTTAGAAGATCACTTTATAACCAAATCAGGTCGTAAAGTTGATCTAAAAATCTTTGCTGAAGTTGGACGTGGTGAGCAATTACATTTTGCTATGAGCTCACTAAAACGTTCGATGAAATGGGACGAAGATCGTTTTGGCTTAGAGTATGACTTAGATTTATTTATGATTGTTGCTGTTAGCTTCTTTAATATGGGAGCTATGGAAAATAAAGGTCTAAATATTTTTAATGAATCAGCTCTCATTGGTAGCAAAGACACAGCTACGGATGCTCGCTTAAAACGAATTGATAAAGTAGTTGCACATGAATACTTCCATAACTGGACAGGTGACCGTGTGACTTGTAGAGATTGGTTCCAGTTAACTTTAAAAGAAGGTTTAACAGTTTTCCGTGACCAAGAGTTTACTTCAGATACTTTTGATCGTACTTTAGAGAGAATTGAAAGTGTTGAGATAATGCAAAACTATCAATTTGATGAAGATAGTGGTCCAACTTCTCACCCAATTCGTCCAGAGAAAGTTTTAAGTCAAGATAACTTTTATACAGTTACGGTTTATGACAAAGGCTCTGAAGTTATCCGTATGATCCATACTTTAATAGGTGAAGAGAATTTCCAAAAAGGAATGAAACTTTACTTTGAACGTCATGATGGACAAGCGGTTACATGTGATGACTTTGTTGCTGCTATGGCTGATGCTTCTGGTTACAATCTAGACAAATTCAAACTATGGTATAGTCAGTCTGGTACGCCAAACTTAAAAGTAGAGCAACAGTTTGAAGCAGAGCGTGGAGTTCTTACTTTAACCTTTACTCAGGTTAATAACCCAACCAATGATCAGAAAGAAAAGCAACCATTAGTATTACCACTAAGAACTTTATTCTTAGATCAAGAGGGTTCACCTGTAGTTAACTTAAAAACTACTTCAGGCGAGAAAGTTGAAGAGTTAATTGTATTAGAGAGTGACAAGCTTGTATTAGAAGTTGTAACAGCTAAACCTTTAGTTGTAGTAACAAACTTAGACTTCTCTGCCCCAATTAAAGTTGAGCAAGATAGATCTTTTGCAGAACTAGCTTTAGTAGCAAGTAAAGCGCCAAATGAGTACGCTCGTTATCAAGCGGTACAAGATTTAAACTACCAAGTTTACTTAAAAACTCTAGCTGACGCTTCATTTGTTGAAAGTCAAGAGTTCGCTTTATTCTTAGATGTATATAAAGATTTATTAGATCAGGCTGTGGTTAATCCTGCAGTTTATGCAATCTTATTACGCTTTACTTCTCCAGCTAATGTTGCAGCGAGATTTAAAGCAGACTTAGATCCTCTTGCAGTGTTAGAGGTATATAAAACTGTATCTCAAGCTTTAGCTAAAGCCCACGGTGATAGAGCTCTTGCATTATTCAAACAGTTACCAGAAGTTGGTGCTTATGAGTTTAATGTAACACAAGCAGGTCTAAGAGATTTAAAAGCAGTGCTTTTAACTTTAGCAACTAAAGAAGGGCAGCATAAAGATTTAGTTGCAAGTTTATATGAAAAAGCAGATAATTTTACAGATCGCATTAATGCTTTAAGGATAAATCTTGCAAATAATTTAGGTTTAGACTCTTTAGAGCAAGACTTCTTCAAACGTTACGCAGATGAAGTTTTAGTTCTTGATGCTTACCAAAGTGTACGCGCTACTTTTGCAAATTCTTTAGCTGAAGTAAAAGAGTTAACGAAATTACATTCTTATGATGCGCAAAACCCGAATCGTGTACGTGCAATTATGACTCCATTTGCAATGCACAACTTTGCAGTAATGTACAACAAAGATGCTTCTGGTATTAAGTATGTAGTTGAAGAAGTATTAAGAACTGATAAGTTTAATCCACAGTTATCTTCTAACTTAGTTAACTTACTCCTTAAATTCTTTAAGTTAACTGCAGAGTATAGAAATTTAATCTTAAATGAGTTAAGTTTCTTACAAAGTCAAACTTTATCAAATAATGTTAAAGAGAAAGTTGATTCAGCTTTAGAAATGGCAAAGAAATTAGCTTAATAATAAAATTTAGCCTCTA
>NZ_NRHC01000053.1 GCF_003585885.1 Psittacicella hinzii
AATTTTTTTAAAACTTTTTTAATTTATTTCGGTCTAACTAGTAGAAATAAAAAACAGAATAAAAAATAAAAATTATTTTAAAAACTATATTTATTGTTAAACTTCTAAGCTATCTATTTCTGTTGTAGGTTGTTTTGCTCTTGCTTACTAAGCATTAGCAAAACATGATCCAGACAACACAAATTTGCCAAGAGATAGCCTATCAAACAGAAAGGAATAAAAACTATGAAAACTGTAAACGTAATGTCTTTTGATTTATCAGCTCCATCAGCTAACTTAATCGCTTCTTTAGCTACTCACACTAGCAACAAAGAGTGGGATAATGTTGATTCATTCTTCGGTGTTGCTGAAGCAAACAAATACGCAAACGATAACTTCTACGGTGACTTAACTCACGAAGTAATCTAATACAGAATACCGTAAAGCCAAACATAAATTAATAAGCATTAATTAAACCGCTTTACAACCAAGCTTTTTTAAATGGCAAGCTTTAAAAAAAAGCCATTAATAAAAACAATAAGTCTATATTACATAAAGCACATTTAAGCTAACCAGCTAGCCTAAAATAAAGCTACTGAGCTTTATTAAGGGGCTAGATGTTAGTAATTGTACTAGTTTTGTTTAAGGTACAACTGCAGAAAAGTACAAGAAAGAGAGAAACTTCCGCTGAACTTTCTTCCTATTTTCTTTTAAGAAGACTTTTCTCGCAATAAGCCTTACTATCTCTTGGTACATATTGGTATATATATTTAATCTATTTGCTAAACTACTTTATCTACAATCAACAAGTTTAGATAAAGTCCGTTTCTTTTTTAAAAGGTTGTGAGAATATCACAACCTTTTAAATTATGTCTATAAACTGGAGTTAGTAGCTGAAACTGCAATTAGTAACACAACTTAAACTGCGGTTGGTAACTCTGCTTACACAGCAATTAATGACACAACTTAAACTGCTATTCGTAACACAGCTTACACAGCAACTCGTAACACAAATTAAACTGCTGTTAGTAAGCCAAGCTACAGTTTTTAGCATAAACGACTGCTAATAACACCAGTAAAAAGAGTAACAAGAAAAAGAGCTTAAGTCTCTAGGAGAATACCCTAGAAGCTTAAGCTCTTTTCTTTATCCTCTAAGTTCGTTCGGAACTTAGAGGATATTGTTTAATTCAAATTGAATTGGCAAATAGAAAAATAGAAAATCAAATGGTGATCTCTTGATCTCTGGATCTCTGGATCTCTTTGATCATTCTCTGAAATCTTTTTGCAATTAGAATTCAGGATCCCATTCAATTACGATTTTCTTGTTGTTGATATCAACTTCAACTAAGTACTTATCAATAAATGGCACCATACGATCTTTACGATTATAAGCATCTGTTAATGGTGCTTGTAATACTAGAACGTCATTAGCTCCGGTTTCCATAATTTGTGTTACTGTACCTAGTTCGTATCCAGCAGGTGTAAATACTTTACAGCCCATTAGATCTTTCCAGTAGTATTCCCCGTCAAGTTCAGGTAAATCTTCACCTTTTACATAAACGAATAGATTGTTAAAAGCTTTTGCTTCTTCAAGCGAGTCTAAACAATCTAATTTACATACTAGATGATTAGCATGAACTTTCCAGCTTTCTACTTTTACTGGAGTTAAAGTATTATTGATATTTACAAACCAATTAGCATAAGAGAAAATATTTGTTGGTTCTTCGGTAAAAGAGTTCACTCTAATCCAACCTTTGTAACCATAAGTCGAACCAAATTTACCTAAGGTAATTAATTTTTCTTTTTTTGCCATAATTGTATCTCTAAAGTTATTTTTTATGTTGCTTACAATTGTGGTCTAGATGATCATTGCCACAATCGTTATCAAAGCTTAACGGCATGTTACTGCTGTTTAAATCAGCGCTAGTAAACATGTGATCCATTTTTTCGGTTTTGATACGTAAGTAATCTTCGTTGTACTTGTTTTTACCTACTACTAAAGGACGACGAGCAACAATGTTGATTCCATCTTTACGCATTGTCTCGATTTTGTCAGGGTTATTTGTCATTAATTCAACTGATTTAACCCCTAGCATTGCGTAGATCTCCGCACATGCGTTATAGTCACGCATATCTGGAGCAAAACCTAAAGCTTCATTAGCTTCTACAGTATCAAGTCCTTGATCTTGTAAAGCGTAAGCTTTGATTTTGTTAGTTAAACCAATACCACGACCTTCAGCACGATGGTAAATTAACACGCCACAGCCTTCGGCAGCAATGCTTTGCATAGCTGTATTTAATTGGAAACCACAGTCACATTTTAATGAATGGAAAACATCTCCAGTTAAACATTCTGAGTGGATACGGCTAAGAACCTTTTCTTTACCATTTACCTCACCCATCACCATAGCTACGTGCTCTTTACCGTTAGCTAGTTCTTCAAATACCATTATTTCAAAAATACCGTACTCTGTCGGTAACGTTGCTTGTGCTTTTTTTTCTATTAACATTTCTATCTCGTTTTACTGTGCTTGTGCCTCAAGCTCTTGAGTTTCTTGTTGATAACTCTCAACGTCCTCAAGTTCATCGCTTTCCTCTTCTTCGGCTGCTTTGGCAGCCTCGAGAGCTTTTTGCATTTCGATCATTTTGGCTTTAGATTTTAAATTGTAGCTGTCCGTGATGTTAAAATCTGCGCAGAACTTTTCATGACGTTCGAGTTCTTCTTCACTTAGAGTAACCTCTAAAGCGTTAATTTGACGAACAAGTTCTGGATCAAGAGGAGGCGTGTCTTTATCTTCGAAGTTCCAAATTATTGGACTACGAAAGCCTTTGTTAGGGTCAATATACCACTCTTCTTGTAAAGAGTTAAGCATACGAGTGTAAACATCAGCCAAGATAATGGAGTCAAGTAACGCACCATGAAGCTCACGCTCTATATTCACTTCAAAACGTTCTGATAGGGCATCAAGAGAAGCACGACCATGGTAAATACTACGCGCTAATACTAAAGAGTCAATTACCAAACAAATGTCCTCAACTTCGAACGGGTAACCCGCACGTTTTAATTCCATATTCAGGAAAGACAAGTCGAACGGCGCATTGTGAATAATTAACACTTTACCCATGACCATACGCACAAAGCGCTCAGCAAAGCTTTTAAAAACAGGAGCGTCAACTAAGTCTTTGTTTTTAAAGCCATGGACTTTATAAGCTTCGTATTCAATCTCTACCCCTTCAGGGTTAAAGACTTCATCAACCATTGAAGCAACATCTTGGATGTTTAAATGGTCGTTAAGCATAGGTACCATCCCAAGGGTAATAATACGATGACCCTCTGATGGTTGCTTACCTGCTTCTTTAGTCATACCCGTGGTCTCGGTATCCATAAAGTAACAGTCAAACTTGAGATGATGCACGAGTTTTGCCCATGCTAAGCTATTTTTACAAAAGCTTTCATCTTCAGGATCTGGTGTTAAATCAGGATAATCGTAGTACAACTCTACTTCAAAGCGAGTTAGGGGATATTCACTCTCTTCAAAGTTACCACGTGCAGAAACGATAGTACGTTTAGCTTGATACTCTTCCTCATTTTGAGAAAAATTAATCGGAGGAGAAAGAGAATTCTCTACATCAGGCTGATAAAAATGACGATAAACTTGATAATCAAAAGGTCTTGCAACCTCTTGTTCAGCAACTGGGATCTCTAAACCATTTTCACCACCATAGTAAGCTCCACCCACCATGGCACCAGGAACAAACTCCTCACCACGACGACTGTCACTTCCTTGCATTGCCGAGAAATCAGCTTGCGCTTCTAAAGGTACTTGATTAAAAACATCCTCTTCAGAAACACTCAATGATCCTGGCACTTGAGTAGCAAAATCAACTTCGGCAAAATCAGCACCTGCAACTCCAGCATTTGCTAAATCAGCATTTGCTAAATTTGCACCAGCATTTGCTAAACCTGCGTTAGCGAAGTTAGATGATTCCGAGCTCCCTGCTTGAGCCATCTCTGGCTCAGCATTTTGGCTTAATGAAGAAGATACTTGTCTTGGGGATGCTTGTTCAAGTTGAGCTCCTTGCGAGTCTGCTTGCCCATTTGCTTGTGAGTTGCCTTGTAAGCCTCCTTGCAATTCAGCTTCTGAGTCTGCTTGAACAGAAAGATGTTGATCTTGAGAAGAAAACTCTAATGCGCTTTCTTGATTTTCTCCTGCAAAATCTTCATCATCTTCATCATCTTCTTCAGGATCTAAGTCACTTAAGTACATACTAGCAGAGCTAATAGGTGCTCGTGCAGCAAAATTCGCAATTTCGTCTAGAGAAAAACTTGATTTAGGTTTTTCTTCTAAAGTCTTTTCTTCCTTTTGAGCATTTTCTGACATAGAGAGTTCCTTTTAATAAGCCATAAGTTGCAGTTAGTTATTATATCAAAAATCTTTAGTTTAAGACGTGGCAAAAAGTTATAATATGATTTTAGGTTCTCAATAGCAATAACCTAAATAAAGAAAGTAAAGAAATAGGTACTTTTATTACGGATTCCCGAAAATCATTGA
>NZ_NRHC01000054.1 GCF_003585885.1 Psittacicella hinzii
TGCAATAAAGAGCTTTTGCATAAAGAGCCTCTTGAATATACAACTTCTTGGATAGATAAATCTATCATCTTCGCTTGCTTGGCAAGCGTCTATTTTTATTTCCCTTTTAGACTTAGATCTTTATAGGAGATTTAGAGAGAATTAATTGAGATTGTAAGTTAGATTGCAGTTAGATCTCGGGAACTCAGTTAGAGCTTTTTATCTCTTGGGCACTCGTTGGATCTTTTGCTCCTCTTGAGAAAACAATTAGAGCCTTGTGATCTCTTGAGCACTCAATTAGATCTTTTTTAAACCTCTAAACTAAAGATCCTCGTTAAATTTTATTTAGAACACATTTCTAGTTTGCAAATTGAGCTATAGCTCCAGTAGCTCCAGTAGCTCCAGTAGCTCCAGTAGCTCCAGTAGCTCCAGTAGCTCCAGTAGCTTCAGTAGCTTCAGTAGATTTAGTAGCTCCAGTAACTCCTATATCTCAAAGCAATACAAAGCAACTAGAACAAAACCATTCACTTTATTATTACTATGAAATCATTAGAACAAGTTTTAACTCCAGAAGTATTAGAAAAATATCAAGCGTTAATCTTCGATTTAGACGGAACTTTATTAAACACTATCCCAGCTCACGAACAAGCTTGGGAAGAAACAGGCAGAAGATTTAATAAAACTTTTGACGTAGAAATTATGCACCGTTTAACAGGTTCATCAGCTGTGTTTATTGCTGAAGAAATCTGTAAAGACGCAGGTGTTGCTCCTGAATTAGTGCCAGATGTATTACAAACTAAAGTTGATATTGCTAGCCAATACATTGCTGACAAAACTGAAGCTCTACCTGCTTACCACCTAGCACACAAATACAAAGGTAGTAAAAAACTAGGTATCGGTACCGGAAGCTTCCGTCACTTTGTTGACTTACTAGATAAAAAGTTTGCTCTATACGAGTTAATGGGTAAAGAAAACACCTTTAGCCAAGATGATGTAAGCAAACATAAACCAGATCCTGAAACTTGGTTAAGCGTAGCTAAAAGCCTAAACGTGGAACCACAAAACTGTTTAGTATTCGAAGACGGTACTCTAGGTATGCAAGGCGCTCTTGCTTGTGGTATGGATGCTTTTGACGTAGTAAACAACAAACTTTACTATGCAAAAGACTACAGCAACTTAGAAGAAATTAAACAAGCTTTAGCTAAACGCTAACCATCGCACACAAAAGAATTACAAGGAAAAAGCAGATGCCAAGAAAACCTTCGCTCGCTACCCTCAAAAAAACCCCTAGTTTAGAATTAATGAAATCTCTAACCATTAAACAGCTGTATGATTTTGCTGAAAAGTTAGAGATGGATACTTCAGAACTAGACCGCCTCTCTAAGCAAGAAGTTGTTTTTAAAATTTTAAAACACCAAGCAGATCAAGGAGTGGAAGTACGTGGTTCTGGAGTACTTGAACTCCACAACGATGGTTTTGGTTTCTTACGTAATGCCGACTGCTCATATCTTGCAGGTCCTGATGACATTTACGTTTCACCAAACCAAATTCGTCGTTTTAACCTACGTACAGGGGACACAGTAACCGGTCTTATCCGTCCTCCAAAAGACGCAGAGCGTTACTTTGCCCTCATTCGTGTAGATGAAATCAATGGTGAAGAAGCAGAGAAAGCTAAAAACAAAACTCTGTTTGAAAACCTAACTCCACTCTATGCAGATACCCGTCTGGTGCTTGAGCGTAAAGAAGTAAAAGAAAAAGAAAACGTTACTCCACGTCTGATTGACTTCCTCGCACCAATTGGTAAAGGACAAAGGGGTCTTATTGTTGCTCCACCAAAAGCTGGTAAAACTGAACTGCTAAAATCAATTGCAATTTCAATTTGCCAAAATAACCCTGAAACCAAAATTATTGTTCTGCTAATTGACGAACGTCCAGAAGAAGTAACAGAAATGGTGCGTACAGTTCAAGGTGAAGTAGTTGCTTCAACTTTTGATGAACCAGCATCGCGTCACGTACAAGTGGCAGAGATGGTAATAGAACGCGCAAAACGTTTAGTTGAACATAAACACGACGTGGTTATCTTACTAGACTCAATTACTCGTCTAGCACGTGCTTACAATACCGTTACTCCAGCTTCGGGTAAAATCCTTTCAGGTGGTATTGACGCTAATGCCCTTCATCGTCCAAAACGTTTCTTCGGGGCTGCTCGTAATGTAGAAGAGGGTGGTTCTCTAACAATTATCGCCACTGCGCTAATTGACACAGGTTCAAAAATGGACGACGTGATCTACGAAGAGTTCAAAGGTACAGGTAACATGGAGTTACACTTAAGCCGTCGTATTGCTGAACGTCGTATCTTCCCTGCTATTGATGTTTTACCATCATCTACCCGTAAGGAAAACCTCATGGTTCCTCAAGAAGAAGTTAATGTGCAATGGGAAATGCGTAAACTTCTTTCAGAGGTTAACAATGACATCGAACGCTTACAAATCCTTATGAAAGCAATCGATGAAACTGACAATAACCAACAGTTACACGAGTACTTACGTAAACAATACATTGAGACTGACAGCTTTAAACAAGCACAGCAAGCAGTTGGTAAATAATCTTGTAAACCTTGTAATTTGTATAACTAAAAAGCAGTTAGTGGTACTAACTGCTTAATTAACCAAAGCAAATAAAACGTTAAAGAGCTAGGAGTGAAACCTCCTAGCTCTTTCTTGTTTCTTAATTATTTTACAAGCTTAACAAGCTAATAAAAACCTTAATTACTAAATACTTAAGGTATTTCTTGCATAAAAATATGCTAATGTTCGTATAATATTAAAGTGTAAATTCAAAGGTTTCCTTTTTCACTGAAAACGAGAAATCTGTAACCTCCACTTTCAAGATATCACTATTATGCAAGAATCTCCTCTTTTGTCTTTTACTAAATCAAATAACTTTATTACAACTAGTCTAGAAGACATTGTTGACTTTATTAATTATAGAAAAAATTTAACTTTAGAAAGAACGGGTAAATATCAAGCTGTATCAATTGCTGCTATAGGTAACGGAAGTCGTGTAATCGAATTTAATGGCTTTACTGATCAAGAAGAAATCCTCTTGAAAGAGGGAGACATTGTAATGGCTTTTTATGGTTACTGTGGCAGATCTGCTATAGTTACAGAAAATGACAAGTATGTGCTAAATCCTCGTGTTTGTTTAATAAGGGTTAAAGATAAAAATCAAGTTGATCCTTACTATCTACAGGCTTATTTTCTCTTGCATAAAAGCAGAAAATTTATCCACGTAATCTCTCAAGGTACAGCTCAGCAATTTATTACTGTAACCAACTTAAAAGCTTTACCTGTAACTATGCCTAGCATTGAAGAGCAACGCAAAATAGGAAAAATCTTTAAAGATGTCGATGATCAAGTAGTAATTCTAGAACAGAAGTTAAATAATCTGTTAACTCTCAAACAAAGATTAGTAAAAGACCTAATCCCTAATTACGTTTACAAAGGAACTCACAAAACCTATCCAACTCGTCGTTTTGCAGGTTTTACTGATCCTTGGAAATGGTATAAAATCCACGAGTGTGCTGAAGTTATTTCTGGTGGAACTCCAAGTACTAAAGTTGAAAAGTATTGGGGAGGCGATATTAACTGGTTAACACCTACAGAGGTAGGTAAACGACTATACGCTGGGGATAGTCAACGTAAAATAACTCCAGAGGGTTATAAAGCTTGCACTGCAAAAATGCTTCCAGTTGGTGCTATCCTATTTTCTAGTCGTGCAACTATCGGTAATACTGCAATTCTAGAAAAAGAAGCTTGTACTAACCAAGGGTTCCAAAGCTTTGTTGTAAATGAAGACAAGCTAACAAACATCTTTATGTATACTCTAATTCCTATAGTTAAATACCAAGCTGATAGATACAAGCATGGTACAACCTTTGAAGAAATTTCTAAGAGTGAAGTAAAAGAGTTTGTTATCCCTTTAACAAGTTTTGAAGAGCAAAATAAAATTACTAAGTTAACTTTTGAAGTTGATAAGCTAATTGATCTGCATAGAGTAAGACTTGAGTTAATGAAGAAATTTAAAACAGGTCTGTTACAGCACCTATTTATTTAATTTCATTTAAAAATGACTAGAGGAGAAAAG
>NZ_NRHC01000055.1 GCF_003585885.1 Psittacicella hinzii
CCGATTCCGCCACCCGGGCGCAAAACTAAAATAAATTAAGATAATAAAAAGATCTAAAGCTTTAATCTTTTTCTCTTTATCATCTCAACGCAGTCTATTATATGGAAATAAATAATTAAAGTAAATAGATTTATTTAACTTTTTTCTTAATCTATTGTTTTTTACGCGGTAATAAAAGTAAAAATCTGCGGAATTAGTGCGAAAAAACTACCATAATAAAAAAATTAGAGTTAGGAAACTTACTTCCTAACTCTAATTTTTTATTTTATAACTTATTAGTTAAATTGGCTTAGTAAATCTAAATCAACTGCTGGTTGACTAGATTCTGGTAAAGGTTTACCCGTAGCCTGTGATAGTTTGAAGTTATAGTTCTGGATCCAAACTGATTTAAACATTGCATATGGATCAGCTGCTCCAAATACCATATTCTCTTGAGAAATCAACTGACCACGCGCGACAATACCAGAGTAAATAGTTAGAGGTAAGGTAATGTACCAAGTAGAACCATCTACAATTGCACCATACATTGCTGACATTGAAAGGTTTTGCACCCCTGTTTGAGCAATTAATTTACGTGTTACAGTTGGTCCATAGCCAGGTATCATAATGTAAGAACCAGGTTTTACATTATAGTAAGCTAAAGCAAAATCAAAGTTATTTCCATTAGATCTAACTCCCATTTCACTTGCCCAGTCAATCATTCCTAGACCGAAGACACCGTTAATTACAATTCGAGTAATATCTTTACCTGCTTCTTTAAACTGTCCAGTAGCTACATTAGAAATAAACATAGCAGGATGGTCTAAGTAGTCAGATAAGTTAACTAAAGCATTTTGTAAATCTGGAGATACATAATTCATGTTAAACACCGCTAATGGGCGTAATAAGTATCTATCCAGGAAGTTCATATTTACGTTGTATGACCAACGGTTAAATGGTTGAAATCTATCAAGATCGGCATTTACATATGCGCGATACATATTGCCAAAGTCAATACCTTGAGAATTTAACACTACGCCATTAGCTTCAACTGTCTGCTCTGGCTCTGGTGTTAAAGGGACTTTAGCCTGCTCTTTATAAGCTTCTACACCTGCGCATGAAGTTAATAATGCACCTAGGCTTAAAAGAGTGAAAGTTCGTTTTACATTAAACATATTCAATTATCTGTTATCTTGTTGCGGTTGTATTATACCCTAATTCGCTTACTTTTGTTTTGCTATTTAACGGCGTAACTAACTTATTACTAGGCAAAGAATACTTCTAAAAAGATACTTTTTCCGGTGAACTCATAGAGAAAATTATTTTGACCAGTAAAGAAAAGTTACGCAATGCTAAATAACACAATAAGAGATCTCTTTTAATTGCGGATAGAACTCTGCCTGCATTACCCCAAGTGCCTCTAACAAGAGTAAAACACTTGCAAATACTTCAGGATTAGCTAAATCCTCATTAAGTTTAAGGAAATTGGCAAACTCTAATAAAACCTCTTGGGCTGGTTGGTAAAATTTACTTTGCTCACTAATAATCTCGGCTAATTGATAAAGTAACTCATAGTTACTTACCATGTAAACTTTGCCTTGGTACTGCCAAATAGTTTGCTGTTGACTTGAAGTAAGAATATGAATATTCTTACTTTGGCGTTGCCTAAACCAATGCGGACGTAATAAATCTTTTAACTCAATTTCATCATCTCCACCTAGGCTTGATAAATCAACCTCTTGGTGTAAAAGCGAGTTTAAGAAATCAGAAGTTAAAAACTTGAGAGCAGCGGTATTTAAGATAAAGTCAGCTACTGGTTGCTCGGCAAAAACCCCATCTACTTTTGTATTGTTACCTTTGTTTTGGCGCAATACTTGAGTAAATAATTCTGCAAACTCACTTGTAGAGGCTGCATAGGAAGATGAATGAGAAGACGAAGAAGCAGAGAAACTAGCAAAATCATTTCCGCTTAAATTTGCTTTTTCTTCTTTTAGGGTAAATTGCTCTTCAGCTAGTTTTTCAACTTTAGAGATTTCATTACTTTGCTCTTTTTGATCTTGCAGATCAAACCACTCTTGTGCTAGTTTCTTTTGCACCTCTTCGTCATTATCAACTAATAAAGCATCAAGAATTTTCTTTTTACTTTTTTCTTGAAGAAACTTAGCTTTAGCCTGCTCACGATGAAAGTTAAATTTAGCTTGTACTTGAGGACTCTTAGTTCCTTGTTCTTTACTTTCCTCTGCTAGCTCTTGTAAAAATTCACTTAAAGCAGCACTATCTAACTCATTTGTTTCTGCAGTATTATTTTCAACAGCAACGAAACTATCGTTTTGTTCTTGCTCCCCTTTATTGCTAGAACTCACTCCATAACTACTTTCATTTGCTTCTTCTGTTAATAAAGAAGTACTCGTTTGTGCAAGGAGTTGAGCTTTAACCGCCTCAAAATCCTCTGTAGTAAACGATGAATAAGCTTCTGGAGAAGTTTCTGGAGAAGTTTCTGCAGATGTTTCTGCAGAAGTTTTTAAAGAGGCTTTTGCTACTAAACTTTCTTCTGCTATTTCTGCTTTTTCTTCTTGTTCCTCTGATTCCGCAGTCTCTTTTAGTTCAGCTATCTCTTTAAAATCATCTTTAGCAAGCTTAAGGTCATCAACTTGATGAGAAGAAGTTGAAGAAAGTTTGCTCTCTTCATTTACTTTAAATAAATCTTCAGCTAAATTTACAATCTCTTCTTGATCATCTTCATTTAGAGGATTTTTTGGTTGTAAACGGATTTTTTGAATATTGGCAAACTTACCGAATAAACCTTTACTGTCGACAGCAGTTATTTTACTTGCTTGCTGCTCGCTAATTTGCGCTCTTGGTTTAGAAAAAGAACTCTGTGTAGTTATTTCGCCCAGAGCAACTTCTTCTTGCTGGCGATTAGTTACAGATTCTTCTGGTTCATCTGCTGTAAAAGCAAATTTTTTCCCACGAGTTTGTTGCTGTACTTCTAAAGTATCCAAACGACTAGTATCTACTAAACTTGAATCTTCATGGCGATTAGCCAATACCAGTTCAACAATTTTTGGATCGAAGTTACGGATTTTTGCTAGTTGCACATATAGATTCTGGAAAATAAAACTATGCACTTTATGCGCATCAACAAAACGCACTTCAGCTTTAGCTGGATGGACGTTTACATCTACGGCATTAGAGTCAATTTCGAGAAATAGAATATAATTTAAATTTACATTATTAAAGAGTTCTTCAAAAACCTGTTTAACTGCGCTTATTAGAATTTTATCTTTAATTAAACGATGATTTATATAGCTATACTGCACGCGATTATTGCGCATAGATAAAGCACTATTGGGCTCAACTAGCAAACGGAGCTGTAGATTAAAAAGAGGAATTTGCGCCACAACTTCCACCGCAGTCTCGCTAAATACTTTTGGCATTAGTTGTAAAATTCTCTCTTTAAAATCTTTTTCTCCTAAACCTGGGAGGCGTAGTTTTTGCTTACCATTATGAGTTAGAGTCCAATCTATTGCAGGATTAACTATAGCTAAACGTTTAACTAAATCTTCAATGTAGTTATACTCAACATTGTCTGATTTTAAAAACTTTTGACGTGCCGGGGTATTGTAGAATAACTCTTGAACTTCTATAGTTGTTCCTTGAGGGTGAGCTACAGGCGTAGAGCTAGTGCGGTACTCTTTCCCTTGGTTGTAGATTTGCCATGCAACATCAGCACCTTGGGCTCTTGAAGTTAAGGTAAGTTTAGCTACTGAACTAATTGAAGCTAGAGCTTCGCCTCTAAAACCATAGCTAATTAAATCATTTAAATCATCAATAACTCTTAGTTTTGAAGTAGCATGTGGTGCTAAGGCTAGGTCTAGTTGCTCACGGGCAATCCCTTGTCCGTTGTCACGGATTCTAATTAAACTTTTACCACCATTTTCAATATCTATAACAATAGTGCTAGCTTTTGCATCTAAAGAATTTTCTACTAATTCCTTTACTATTGAAGCAGGTCTTTCTACCACTTCACCGGCCGCAATCTGATTAGCAACCAATGGTGGCAATATCTGAATATTGGCCATAAATTTCTTTATAATTGAGTAAAATTCTTAACTTATCTAGGAGAGAAAATTATCTTAAATTTTGTATAAATTTCTTAAAAAAATCTAGAGATATGATAGAATATTGTTAGGAAAAAATATACCGTATAGTTAATCTTTAGGCTAGAACCTAAACGTAAAATAAATTTACTGACATTTATTAGTAAATTTATCTTTGTTCTAGTAACTTTATATACATTATAAGGTATTTCTTAACGAATTTCGGCTATATACTCTTATTTCCAATTCAATTCTAGATATAGCCAGCTTATAAAGGATAATATAACTATGAGTGAACAACAAAATACAGTTGAGTTAAACATTCTTCGTGTTTACACTAAAGACTTATCTTATGTATTTAACTCTAACAATCTTCCAGTGAACGCTTCAGCAGAAGAAAGTGCAAAAGCTACTGAAGTAGGTTTTGCGGTTGATGTTCAAGTGCAAGATTTAGGTCGTGATGATTTAGTTGATATCAACGTAGTTTTAAACTTAGTAATTGGTGATCGTAACAACCCAGTTGTTAAATTTGAAACTGTTCAAGGTGCTCTTTTTGTTTGCCGTGGTCTACCTGACCAAGTTAAACCTCAAGCTTTATACTTTGATGGTGCACAAACTTTATGGCCTTTCATCACCAACAAACTAGATAAATTATTAACTCGTTCAGGAATGCCTCCATTATTCCTAGGTACGCAAAACTTCCGTGCTATCTTCCAAGAAACTTTAGCACAACGTCAAGCGCAACAAGCACAATAATTTAATTTACTAGGAGTTAAAAATGGCAGAACAAGCACAAAGAACAAATCGTATTCTATCTATACGTTTAGTTGATGCTTCATTTGAAGCACCAAACAAAATTAACTTATTAAATCAAGATCAAAACGAATTAGCTAATCAACGTCCTGATTTAAGAGTTGACCTTTCAGAAGTTAAAGTTGAAAAAGTTAACGATGAAGGTGTTTACAATGTAAGCTTAGGCTTAACTGTAACTTGTGATTTACAAGACAAAACTAACCTATTCATCTCTGAAGCAAAATCTGTAGCTACAGTAACTATCGCTGACGAAGAAGATCCATCTTCACAAATCTTCTTAAATGGTAGCGTTGTTGATGTTCTATACAATGACTTACGTGAATTAACTTTTGATTTAATCACTTCAGGTGGTTTCCCAGAGTTCCAATTACAATTCTTAAGTTTTGAACAACAATACATTTTAAACAACGCTGAGCGTTTAAACTTAAACTTACCTACAGGTGAGAAAAAATAATATAAGTAAAAAGAGTTAAGCGCTAAGCTAAAATTATGCTTAAGCTTAAACTAAACTCTTTTCTCTGAGTATTATTACTCAAAACTTTATTCCAATTTTTTAAAAGGTGTAGCAAATATTTTGCTACACCTTTTTAAGGATCTAGATAATGTTTAACGTCGTTCTCTTTGAACCTGAACAACCAGGGAATGTAGGTAACATTATTCGTCTTTGCGCTAATTCTGGAGTGCAATTACATATTATTAAACCTATTCCCTTTGAAATGGATGATAAAAAACTAAAACGTGCTGGGCTTGACTACCATGAATATGTACATATTAAGTGGTATGACTCATATCAAGATTTTTGTCAACAAAATCCACAAGCACGAGTTTTTAGTTTAACTACCAAAGGTTCAGACGCTTACCACAAAACCGAATTTGCGCCTAATGACTTTTTCCTTTTTGGACCAGAAAGTCGTGGTTTACCTGATGAGGTGAGAAATAGTACATATGGACGTATTCGTATTCCTATGACACCATACGCGCGTTCTATTAACTTGGCAAACTCTGTTTCTATTTGCTTATATGAAGCTTTAAGACAGCAAGATTTCCCTAATCTAACAGCAGCTAGTCCAGACTTTAGCCCTGTAAAAACTTCTTTTAGTCAACGTTTAGCTTTAGGATTAAAAATAATCTTTAAAGGAAATTAAACAAATAAAATGCACATTTAAACCATGTTTAAATGTGCATTTGCTTTAGGGATTAAACCTATTATAAATTATGAATTGCTAATAATAATTCACCAGCTGCGCGTTTTGGTGACTTATTATTAAAGAGAATATCATAAACTTTCTGAATAATTGGTAGCTCTACATTTACTTTACGCGCTAGAGTAATAGTTTCACGGGTATTATAGTATCCCTCAACCACTTGACCAATCTGTTCAATTGCTTGCTCTGGTGTTAATCCTTGTCCTAATAATAAACCAAAACGACGATTACGTGATTGGTCATCTGTACAAGTTAAAATTAAATCACCAAAACCTGACAGTCCTTGGAAAGTTGAAGCTTCTGCTCCATATAACTTCCCTAGAGTTGAGATCTCTTCAAGTCCATGAGTAATTACAGCTGCACGAGTATTTGCCCCAAAGCCTAAGCCATCTGATAAGCCAACAGCAATTGCAATTACATTTTTAATTGCTCCAGCAATTTGCAGACCTATCATATCCTCAACATAATAAAGCTTTAAAGGTTGACGGAAATCATGCATAGGTGCAAAGATTTCTTCGCGTAAGAACTTAATATCTTTAGAAGCAACAGCTAAGGCGGTAGGGATACCACGCGCTACTTCTTTAGCAAATGATGGACCAGAAATAAAACCAAAGTTATTATTTGGAAAAATCTCTGGAACTATATCAGAAAAGAATCTTCCTGTTTTTTGTTCTAGACCTTTAGAAGCTATTAATAAGAAGTGATGAGGTTTAATTTCATCTTTAATGCTCTTTAAAAAATCTGGTAATACTGCTGATGGTACAGCAATTAATAGGAGATTACAGCTATCTAACACCTCATCAAGATGTTCAGTTGTTGCTAGTTTTTCTGGAAAAATAATTCCAGGTAAATACTCTGAGTTTTCTCTAATTTCTGCCATACTCTGCATTGCTTCCGGACGGTGTCCCCAAAGCAAAACAGGCATTACTTTAGAAAATGCAATGGCTAGAGCAGTACCATAAGAACCGGCACCTAAAACGCCTATTGTCTGTGGTTGCGGTAATATATTTTCGTTCGCCATAAATTATTCTTTATCAGAGTCTACAAAATTTACTCTGTAATCTTAAATTCCATGAAAGTATATCTCTATGATTATACTACTAGTAATAGGAAAATACAAAATTAAAAAAAGGACTAAGTATTACTTAGTCCCCTTTTTAATTGTAATATTGGAGCGTGAAACGAGGCTCGAACTCGCGACCCCAACCTTGGCAAGGTTGTGCTCTACCAACTGAGCTATTCACGCGTTTAACTTAAAAAATTGGAGCGTGAAACGAGGCTCGAACTCGCGACCCCAACCTTGGCAAGGTTGTGCTCTACCAACTGAGCTATTCACGCATTTAACTTAAAAAACTGGAGCGTGAAACGAGGCTCGAACTCGCGACCCCAACCTTGGCAAGGTTGTGCTCTACCAACTGAGCTATTCACGCTTAAATGGTGCCCGGGGCGAGACTTGAACTCGCACGAAGTTGCCCTCGAGGGATTTTAAATCCCTTGCGTCTACCGATTCCGCCACCCGGGCTCTATAAAAAACTGTTTTCTTATAAAGCCATTTTAAATAAAAGTTAAAACACAAAGTTTTAAACTTTTATTTAACAAGAAATAATTAGGAAGTTATTAACTTTCTTTTTTATTATCCCTTGCTGACCTGACTATTATAAGCAATTAAATAATTATATGCAAGAGGTTCTTTTAACTTTTTTATTAAAATAATGATTTTTAATTAATCTTTTTTATATTTTTTCGGCTTAAATTAAGTTAAATTTATTTTTAGCTCGAAAATCCTAGAGGCAAAATAAAAAATTAGCCAAAGATAAGCTATCTTTGACTAATTTTTTTATTTTATTGTAGAGTTAATTTCTTCGCTATGCTTCTATTCTCATCATCTATTGCCTATGATGAAACTAAAGAACAAAGATAAGTTTCTGCTTAATTTAGCTTTACACTTTTTATTATCTCGCTTAGTTTGAATAGAGCTGTGCTTGAACTGTACTTTTAATCCTTTGCGTACCTACTAACTATTTTTTGCTAAATTTTGGTAAAGTAGATTTTCATCCATACGATACCATTTAAGTTTAAGTCTAAAATAGCAAATAGTTAGAGCTATAAGCGGAATAAATATAAAAGCAGTCCAATAGGCATAGATACCAAAATTAAACCATGGTGTTAAAGCAAAAATACTTGCAATTGGAATTCCCAGTACCCATGAAACCACAATAGCAACTATAAAGACAAAACGACTGTCTCTAAAAGAAACTAAGTAACCTAAAAAACTTGCATATATAGCGTCAAAGAAGTTTGCTATAGCTAAGAAGATTAAAAGGTTCTTGGTTATATGTAAAGCTACATTGTCATCAGTAACAAACTCCCACGCAATTAACTCTCTAAAGTAGATCACTAAAACACCTGTTACAAGATTAAAGAAAACTAAAAAGAGGATGACGTTATTAAAGAGTTTTTTCGCAAGATCTAGACGTTTTTCACCTAAACGACGAGAAACTATACTTGTTATTGTTCCAGAGCTTGAGATTGCAATTGCATAAGCTACCGAGTAAGTACTCATTGCAGCTTCATGTGCACCCAGTACCGAAGTACCTAAGTGAGCTACTAAAAGAACCACAAGTGCAAAAAAGCTATTTTCCAACCAGAATTGTAAAGCTACCGGAGTACCTACTTTAAAAGTTTCCTTGATAAACTTCCAATTTGGAGCCTCAAATACTACTTTAAAAAGCTCAAGTTTAAAGTAAATTTTGCGTTTAAAACGGAAAATAACTAAAAGACTAGCAATATATAACAGGTTTATGATGATGTGCGTAAACGCTGAATTTGCTGGAGTTTGCCCGAAAAAAGGTAACTCCTCTTTCATAAAGTAAACGTTGAGAGGAACTATTGCTAGTAACCCCAAAATACTTACTATAAAGGTTGGTAAAGTATAACCAACACAAGCGTTGATATTACGCAAGTGCATCATAAACAAGGTTAAGGGTACATTTATACAGCTTAAAATCATGTAAGGCTGAGCAATCTCAATCACCTCATTGCTCATATGAAAGAGATGAAGATTCATCGCAATAATTAAATCTAGCGCAATTATTATCACACTCATGATTGCAATGAGGTAATAAGTTTGGCGATGAATTACCCCTACTTGACTATAGTTTTTATTACCAAAAGCAAAACTCATTTTGGCTAAAACTATGCTTAGAAGACCAAAAGCTAATGAGTTAAATGACCAGAATACAGAGCCTATCATACCTATAGCAGCCATGGCTGAAAGAGATACAGCTGCAGCCATTAAAGCATTGACTACGCCAATACTCATAAACACTAGTTGAGAGGCTAATGAAGCTGGAAAAATGTCTCTAAATAATTTCCAGTTACTAATTTGTACTTCTTCCCTAATTTCAACTTGGGACATATACTAAATTACCTAATAATTTGAACTTTAGTCTTATAGTATACCTAAAAGTTAACTAGAAAAGCTATAAATCCTCTTTTAGCAACTTAGTAAGTTTGTCTTGCTTTAGTTAGTTTAGCTGAATTTAGCTTAGCTAATTAGCATAGCTTATCTAGCTTGACTAACAATTAAGACTCATAATTAAGACTTACAATTAAGGAGATTGATATCACTAGCACTCCTCTCTTATACAAGTCAGGATAAAGTCTTAAGATAAAGTCTTAAATACAAGAAAAGAGCACCATGATCACATGATGCTCTTTTTCTTGTTTCTAACCTAGGATACCTAACCAGTAACCTACGATACCGATACCAAATCCAGCGAAAATTTGCGTAATAGGAGAAACACCTTTACGTAATAACCACATACATAAGAATGTTAAACCTAAAGGTAAAATACCTGGAATTAAGCTATCGAAAATACTTTGGAAAGTTTGTGGTGGAGCGTCTGGAGAAGCTGATGGTAATGGAATTACCACATTCACTCTCGCCCACTGATTTACTAACACCCCAATAACGAATAGACCTAGGATTGAAGCACCTTCAGTTAATTTTTGTAATACACCTGAAGAAGCGTCTTGTACTAAGTTAACCCCTTGTTTATATCCAACAAAGATACCATAGTATCTAACTAATAAACGGATAATATTAAAGCCAAGGAAGAATACTAAAGGACCTAATAAAGAACCTTGAATCGCTAAAGAAGCACCTAGAGCTGCTAAGATAGGACGAGCTGCACCCCAGAAAATTGGGTCACCAACACCTGCTAGAGGTCCCATCATACCAACTTTTACTGAGTTGATTGCACCGTCTTCAATTGGTACACCATTAGCTTTTTGCTCTTCTAATGAAGCAGCAATACCTAAGATAGGTGCAGCTACGAATGGTTGAGTATTGAAGAACTCTAAGTGAGTTTTAATTGCTTTTCTACGTTCTTCGTTATTTTCTGGATATAGACGTTTTAATACTGGTAAGAAAGTATAAGCCCAACCTAGAGCTTGCATACGTTCAAAGTTCCATGAACCTTGGAAAGCATTTGAACGAATAAACATACTTCTTAAATCAGATTCTGTAATTTTTCTTTCTGCTTGTTTATTTAACTCTGCCATGTGTCCCCCTAGTCATCTAAACGGTTGTCCGCTAAATTTTGTGTTTGATTTGAAGCTTGACCGTTACTTACTGCAGCACCTTTTTGGTATCTTGGGTGAATTTGGATATATAGAATTGCAAGGCAAAGACCAACAATACCCATACCAATTAAGTTGAAGTTTGTGAATGCTGCTGTTGTAAAGCCTAGGAAGAAGAAAGGCATTAAGTGACCTGCACGCATCATGTTAATGATCATCGCATAACCAACTACCACGATGAAACCACCAGCCACGTTAAGACCGTTAGTAATTACATCAGGAATACCATTGATTAAGTCTTGAACAATTGAAGTACCTGCAGTTACCGCAACTAATACCGCGATAATAGAGATACGTAATGAGTACAGTAAAATACCTAAGTAGTGGTAAATGTTAATGTATTTCCATTCACCAGTTTCTGCAGCTTTGTCTGCCCCGTGTTGGAAAGACACACAGATTGCACGGATGAAGATAGATAATACTTGACCAGCTGCCGCGATTGGAATAGCTAATGCGATCGCTGTATCACGTTCTTGTTTTGCTACAATTACTAAAATTGTAGAGATAACTGATGCTAATGCTGAGTCTGGTGCTACTGCTGCCCCGATGTTAGCCCAACCAAGAGCAAGTAACTCTAGTACACCACCTACAATAATACCAGTTTGCATGTCACCTAAAACTGCCCCTACTAATGTACAAGCAATTAATGGACGGTGAGTTTGGAATTCATCAAAAATCGAGCCAATCCCGATAATAGTTGCCACTATAAAAAGTAGAACTAATTGAACTAAGCTAATATCCATAATTTACTTCCTTTACGCTAAACCCTTATCAGCTAAAATTTTCATTAAATCAACTGATTGCTCGTTTACTACTTGTCTTACTTCTAATTTAACACCTAAGCCGTTTAAGCCTTTGAATGCTTCAACATCTTCAGGAGCTACGTTAACAGCTTTAGTTAAATTTGTTTTACCTTCTTTATAAGAGATACCACCAACGTTTACTTCGTGAATTGGCCATTTAGCATCACGAACTAAAGTTAGAATATCTTTAGGATTCGTAAAGAGAAGCATAAAACGCTCACCAGCATATTCTGGGTTATTAATCACACGTGTAGCTTTTGCAAGATCTAAAACGTGAGCAGAAATACCTGGAGGAGTAGACTGTTTTAACATAGTAGAACGTACTGTATCTTTAGCAACGTCATCATTGATTACTAAAATACGAGAAACATTCGATACTTTTGTCCAAACTGTAGCAACTTGTCCGTGGATTAAGCGGTCATCGATACGAGTTAAACCTATAGTAAAGTGTTTATCATTTTCTAAAGGCTCAATTACTTTTGAACCAATTTTTGAAGGACCATTATAAGCTGGTGCTGCATTTGCATTGCTATTTGTTGCCTGCGCTTGTGGAGCAGGAGCAGCAGCTGACGCAGTTTCTTTTAAGATCTCTTGACCACCGTGAGTAGCTCTAACTCCGGCTCTTGCGCCTTTTACTGCTTCAGCAGCAATTTCTTCTAATGGCAACTCTTCGTCATCTCGTGCTGAGAAAGCATTTAATAACGCTGGAATATTAACACCAGTAACAATAATCGCATTAGGATTTTGACCAGCAGCTAAATTAGCAGCATTAAATGGACTACCTCCCCAAAGATCTACTAAAAATAAGAATTTTTGATCTTCAGGATATTGTGCCATAATCTCACGATATTTTGCTGCAAGAGTATCAGCATTCTCACCAGGGACAAAGTCCACAGCGTGAACACCTGTTTGCTCACCTAACAGCATTTCAGTCGTAGCTAGTAATTGTTTTGCAGCTACGCCGTGAGTTGCAATAATAAATACTTCAGACATTAGATTCCTCAATAGTTATATACTAAACTCTTAAACTTATGTAAAGTTTTGCTTGAACATTTTCTTAGGTATTTACTACTATTTTCAAGACCTAATAAAATATCTACCCCACTATTATCTAGCTTTTTACTAGCCTGTTCCACACTTTTTTGTAAAAAGTTGTCAAATGACCACTTTTTACAAAAAAAGTAAAAAATCTCACCTTCTCCTCATAAAAGCTGAAAACTATTAAATTTCCTTAGCTTATAAAAGACCAAACTTCTCATGGGTAAATTCTTTTTTCTTAAACTCCAAGCAACTTTACAAAATTAAGCCTTAGCTATTAACTTTTTTACTTTAATATTCATACAATTAAAACAGAACTCTACATACTAGACAAAAAATAAAAAGGCGTTAAAGCAAAATTTGACTTTTTAAGGAAAATCTGGTTTATTATGTAATGTTTTGATCAGTTTATTTTGCTAGTAAAATCGCATATAAAGCTCAAATTTACAAGTAGATAGCTGACAAGTTTTGATCATTTATCAACTGTTTATGCTTGACTAAAGTTAATCCTTTTAGCAAGATCTTGCTACAATTTTTAAATTTTTTTAAGTCATTACGCTGCTCTAAAAGAAAAAATCATAAGCTAATCGCAAAGAGAACGCAAAGAGCAAGCAAGAGAAAAGGTGAGGCAAAATATGCCTCACCTTTTCTCTTTGCTTGCTAGTATAGTCCCTTTACATTCTCCGGACTTATTAGTACTTTTTTATCTCTGCTAGCTTTGAGCTATTTAGCTAAAAGTGTGAAAGTTAAGTTACAAAGTTTAAGTAAAAAAATCTTGAGTTTCAAGTAGCAAACTTGCAATCATTCAATTAACTACTAACTACTCTTCTACACCTAAGTCAAATAACTCATTTAAGAATTTAGCCGTACCTAACTCATAGCAATTACCAATCTGATGACAGTTTGCATGTGGAACAAAGTTTTCTTTAATAAACGGTAATGTGTTTTCCATGTAAAAACCATATTTTACTCCGGTTAACATAGCATAATCGTTCATGCTATCGCCAAAAGCAATCATGTTCTCTTTTGCACTTAGACCTTTACTATTTAAATAAAAATCTAAAGCTGTTAACTTGTTTACATGTTTAGCCGTAAAGTCTAATGACATATTGCCAGAAAACACTGCTTCAACACGATCACCAATCTTTTCTAACAGATCAGCCTTGATTTGTTCCAATCTGTATCTTTCTTTAGTTGGATCAACAATAAAAACTTTTACTACAGCTTCATTCACGCAATCTTTAGCTTCTCTAAACTCATATTTTGAGCCAGAGCTAGTGTACTTACGTGCTCTTGCCTCATCATGTTGGTTCACAAACCAATTATCGGCGGTGTAAAAGCTTACATATAAATCATTGTCGTAAGCGTAATTACAAATATGTTCAAGCGCTACTTTATCTAAAGTACGTTGATAATTTAACTCTGCAGGTTTAGCAATTACCGAACCGTTGTAAGTTACTAAAGCAAAAGGTTCATTTAACTTGTGTAACATAGGTACATCATTTTTACCACGACCTGTAGCAACAATTAACTCAATTCCTTTTTGCGCTAGGGCATTGTAAACTTTAGCCGTATAGTCTTCAAGTTCGTGCTTTTTGTTAATTGAAGTACCATCTAAATCAACTGCTACAACTTTAATGTTTGTTAAATCAAATTTAGCTTTTGTCATGCTACCTCCTTTGCTCTCACGTAAGGATTTAACTTACGTTCTCTTTCTAATGTCGTATCAGGTCCATGACCTGGTAAAACGGTATAATCACCTTCAAGCGGATAAACCTTATTCTGCAGACTTGCTTCAAGATCTGCAAAACTACTTCCCTCTAAATCAGTTCTACCTACTGAACCTCTAAATAAAAGATCACCCGCGATAATAATGCGGTTATCCTTATCAACTAAAACACCATGACCTGGTGAGTGTCCAGGGGTAAATAACACTGTATACTCTTGTCCTGCTAAGGTTAAAACTTCTCCCTCTTCAAAAAAGCGGTCACCCTTAGTTGGATCTTGGTTAAAATCTGCTACTTCATCATCAAAACCAAATTCTTGAGCTCTCGCTAACGCTTTGTTAAACATATAACCATCTTGAGCGAATGGACCGATTACTTTAACATCTCCAAGCAATTTACGTAAAGGTTCTACTCCACCTATGTGATCAAAATGACCATGAGTTAGAATAATAGCTTCAACTTTTAAATTGTTCTTGCTAATAAAGTTAAAAATATCTTGCGCTTGCGCACCTGGGTCGACTACAAAAGCTTCTTTTGTCTCGACATTTACAAAAATTCGACAATTTTGCTGGATAGCACCAACAGGTAATTTATAAATTTCTAGTTTTGCCATTTCAATTCCTTGTTTATCTTACTAAAGCTATTATATCAGTTAATTCTTCGAGAAAAATGAGAGCTTTTTACGCTATAATAAAAATCTTAGCACATTAACAACAAGTTAGTTTAACCGTAGGGTTCAGAGATACTCGCGATTATGACTCGATCTTCATTTTTCCGCACTTGTTTAGCTCTTTTTGCTTTTGCTTCAATGAGCTTAAACGCACAAGCGGGTACAATTAATAAAATTCAAAACATTGCTAAAACTCATAACCAAGAGGCTTGGCTTATTTCCTATACTGGTACCAGTAGAAAACCACAACTAAAAATCGATAATAACAAGAAAATCCTTCAAGTTATCTTTACTAATGACACTTTATCTTCAGAGATAAAGTATCCTTACCGTGTAGGTAACTCGGTATTCTCACGTATCGATTATGCTCGTAGTGGTAGAACCTTAACTCTTAACTTCCACCTAGCTAATACCACTGCAGAAGCGCAAATCGTTTCTGATGGAAAAGCATGGAAATTAATTATTGGTTATACAGCTACTTATAGTATTCCGCCGATTGTCGTGGCAATTGATGCCGGACATGGTGGGAAAGATCCAGGTACTATCGGACGTATTTATAAAATTTACGAGAAAACTGTTACTTTAGATATTTCTCGTCGTTTATACAGTCTTTTACAATCTGATCCAGCTTTTACTCCTACTTTAACTCGTAGTAGTGATGTGTACATTCCTGTACAAGACCGCTCAACTATTGCGCGTAAACAAAAAGCAGATCTGTTAATTTCTATCCACGCGGATGCTTCACCAAATGTTAATGCTCTTGGTGCTTCTGTATGGGTACTTTCGACAACAAGAGCGACCACCGAGACCGGTCGTTTACTTGAGCGTCAAGAACAACAAAGTTCATTACTCGGTGGTACGGGAGAAATTCTTTCTAGCACAAATAAAAACATTGCCCGAGATGTAATTGATTTATCTTTTACGCAACAGCAACAAACTTCAACATTGCTTGCTAATAGCATTTTAGGGCAAATGAAAAAGATTACTAACCTTAATAAAAGCAAACCACAATATGCTTCTCTTGGGGTTTTAAAAAGTCCAGACATTCCTTCGATTTTAATCGAAACAGGTTTCTTATCTAACCGTGTGGAAGAAAGCCGTCTTCGTACTGCAACTTATCGCGCCGATGTAGCTAAGGCTATTTACAATGGTCTAGTAGAGTTTAGAAATGCTAATATCAGCATGTATATTGCTCACAATACTATTCCAAAAGTAACCGTGCGTGAAGATAGAGCAAGTACGAACTTATCTACAGCTAAATCTAGCACCAACAGCCCAACGCAAGTGGTTGGTTCAAAACCTTATACTGTAGTTAAAGGCGATACTTTATATCGTTTAGCTGATAAGTTTGGCGTTTCTTATAAGCAATTAGTTGAAGTAAATAACTTCAAAAATGACAATATCTATGTTGGACAAAAAATTAAAATTCCTGTAGTGCAATCTGCAGCATTACCTGAAATTGCGTCTAACATTAACTATAGCCAAACTACAACTTATGTAGTTAAAGCTGGTGATACTCTAACTCGTATTGCTTATAACAACAAGCTAACTTTAAGTGACTTATTAAAAGCTAACGAAGGCTTAGATAAAAATAAACCTATTAATATAGGACAAAAAATTACTATTCCAGCTACCCAAATGGTTTCGGATGATGACGATTCATATGAATCAGTTACCAAAATGGTGGATTCTGGTGATACTTACACCGTGAAAAAAGGTGATAATATTACCTTAATCGCTAAACGTCATGATCTAGAGATTGCAGACTTAGCCGCATTTAACAATGTTCACCCTGATAAAATCAGAGTAGGTCAAGTCCTCAAAATCCCACAATTTGTGGTAGTAAAAGAAAAAGTAGATCCAGCAAGCTCTTCTAGCAGTTCAAGCAATAAAAGCTCAACAACTCCTAGTAAGAGTACTAGCGCAGCAAGCTCAAGTAAGAGCACAAACTCTAACACGAGCAAAGCTTCAAATAGCAAACCTGCTACGCCACAAATAACCACTTACACGGTATTAAGAGGTGATACTTTAACTAGCATTGCCAAAAAATTTAATATGACAATCGCACAAGTTAAAAGCTTAAACAATCTTAAATCAAATACCGTTTACGCTGGACAAAAACTTAAAGTTTATAAAAGAAAATAGTTTCCATAAAGTAGTTTAGTCTCGACTAAACTACTTTTTTTATATCCTCATTAAGTTAAAATATGATAAAATGGGGTAAAGTTCTGTGTTAAGTTTATGCTAATTTTTACTATATATAGTAAAGATTTAGACGTTTACACCTCGATTTAACGTATTTTAATTATTTTTATAGATCCTCCGAAGAAGGTAAATTAATGAAAAACTTAGTTTTAATCCTAAATAGTGGTTCATCATCTATTAAATTCGCTATTATGAACCCAGAGAATGGTGATGTTTTCTTATCTGGTCTTGCTGAAGCTTTAGGTCTTCCAGAAGCAAGAATCAAATGGAAATTAGATGGTCAAAAAGGTGAACAAGATTTAGGTGCTGGTGCTGGTCACGCACAAGCTTTAAACTTTGTAGTTGATAACTTATTAAAAGCTAAACCTGAATTATCTCAAGCTTTAGTAGCTATCGGTCACCGTGTAGTTCACGGTGGTGAAAAACTAACTTCTTCAGTTTTAATCAATGAAGAAGTTATTAACGAGATCAAACAAGCAGCTGAATATGCGCCTCTGCACAACCCAGCAGCTTTATTAGGTATCGAAGTTGCAACTGAATTATTCCCTCACTTAGCGGACAAACAAGTTGCAGTATTTGACACAGCATTCCACTCAACTTTACCTGAAGAAGCTTACTTATACGCTTTACCATATGAACTATATGAGAAATATGGTATCCGTCGTTACGGTATGCACGGTACATCTCACAAATACATTACTGAAACTTTAGCAACTATGATTGGTAAACCAGTTAATGAAGTTAACTTAATTAACTGTCACTTAGGTAACGGTGCTTCAATCTGTGCTGTACGTAATGGTCAATCAGTTGAAACTTCAATGGGCTTTACTCCTACTGAAGGTTTAGTAATGGGTACACGTTCTGGTGATATCGACCCAGGTATGATCAAATTCTTATTCAACAAATTAGACTTAAATGCTGATGAATTTGATAACTTAGTTAACAAAAAATCAGGTTTACTAGGTATTACTGGTGTATCTTCAGACTGTCGTTATGCAGAAGACAACTACTACACAGACAAACGTGCTAAATTAGCTTTAGATATCGCAGCTCACCGTATTGCTAAATACATCGGTGCTTACTTAGCAATTTTAGATGTAGATTACATTGATGCAATTACATTTACTGGTGGTATTGGTGAAAACGCTCCACACGTACGTAAATTAGTGGTTGAAAAATTACGTCTTTTAGGTTACCAAATTGATGAACAACGTAACAACGATACTAAATTTGGTAAAGAAGGTATTATCTCTAAAGAAAATACTCCTGTGTTAATGGTAATTCCTACAAACGAAGAATTACTAATTGCTCAAGACGCATTTGCTTTAACACAAAAATAATTTCCTTTTTCTTCAAAGATTCAAGCCCCTTAATTTTTTAAGTGGGGCTTGAATCTTTAAGCTTTTTTTAAAAAAGCGGTAAATATAGAGAATCTACCCTTATAGGCTAACTAGCTGATTTCTATATTTTATTAAATTAATTTAATCTTACAATCAGTGGTTTTATAAAAATGTCATTAAGAACAGTACTATTTGCCCCTACAAACAAAGAGGCTCAAGTAGAATCATTAGTGCAATTAGTTGCTAAAAAACACCAAGATCGAGGTAATAAAGTAGCAGTTCTACGTGTTTTTAAAGTTGAAAATGATCCATTAGTAGAAGCTGGCTTAGAAGTTAAAAGCGCATTTACTTTACAACAAGCTGTTGAAAAAACTGCAGCTAATGATACAGATGCGTTATTTGAAAGCCTAGTACAATTACAAGATTCATTTGCAGCTGATACTGAAGTTTTACTAGTAGTAAGTGAATTACACTACTTATTAGGTACTAACTTCAACTACAATGTAGCAACTACTTTAGATGCTGATATCGTAGTAGTTGATAAAAGTTTAGCAGCTACATACAATTCTTTAAGTGCGCAATTAGGTGCATTCGTTGAGTCAAGTTTAAACGGCAAAAACACAGATCGCTTATTAGGTGCGGTGGTAACTTCAAACCTAGCTAACTACTTAAAAGAAGACTGGAAAATCAAAAACTTACCTTTATTAGCTGCTAATAAAGAAGGTTTAGATTTTGAAGTTGTAGACAATACTTTATTTGAACTAAATAAAGCTAAACGTACTTTAAAACGTACTTCTCCAGCTCGTTTCCGTTCTTCATTAACAGGTTTAGCTGCTTCTAAACCACAACGCATTGTTTTACCTGAAGGTGATGAACCACGTACAGTAAAAGCAGCAATTATTTGTACTGAAAGAAAAATTGCTGAATGTATTTTATTAGCTTCACGTGAAGCTGTACGTGAACAAGCAGATAAATTAGGGTTATCTTTACCTCCAGAATTAAAAACAATCGATCCTGTAACTGTTCGCGAAAAATACGTTGATCGTTTAGTTGAATTACGTAAAGCTAAAGGCATGACTGAAGAGTTAGCTAGAAAACAATTAGAAGATAATGTTGTTCTAGGTACTATGATGTTAGAAGCTAACGAAGCTGACGGTTTAGTATCTGGTGCGGTACACACAACTGCTAACACTATCCGTCCACCTATGCAAATTATTAAAACTGCTCCAGGTGCTTCAATTATCTCTTCAGTATTCTTTATGTTAATGCCTGAAGATGTATATGTATATGGTGACTGTGCGGTTAACCCTAACCCAACAGCTACTCAATTAGCAGACATCGCTATTCAATCAGCAGATAACGCTAAAGCTTTTGGTTTAGATCCACGTGTTGCTATGATCTCTTACTCAACAATTAACTCTGGTTCTGGTCCTGATGTTGATTTAGTTGTAGAAGCGACAAGCTTAGTACGTGAAAGACGTCCTGATATCGCAGTAGATGGTCCATTACAATATGACGCTGCGGTAACTCCAGAAGTAGCAGCATTAAAAGCTCCTAACTCTCCAGTTGCTGGTAAAGCAAACGTATTTGTTTTCCCTGATTTAAGCTGTGGTAACCCTCTTTATAAAGCAGTACAACGTTCTGCTGATGTTGTTTCAATTGGTCCTATGCTTCAAGGTATGCGTAAACCAGTTAACGACTTAAGCCGTGGTGCTCTAGTTGAAGATATTGTTTATACTATCTGCTTAACAGCTGTACAAGCAATTAATGCGCAAAACTAATTGCAAAAAAAAAAGACCTTATTTAAGGTCTTTTTTCTGTTTTAGAAAAAAAGCGGTATAATACTAACTTAAGTTTATCTTTTGGAGCCGATTATATGGACAAAAAGATTACGGAAATGCTTCGTAATAACCAACGCTGGGCAAGAAAACGTTTGAAGTATAATCCTAATTATTTTAAGGATATGGCTGAAGGGCAAACTCCAGATACTTTATGGATTGGCTGTTCAGATTCACGTGTACCAGCAGAAATTTTAACAGGTAATCATCCTGGGCAATTATTTGTACATCGAAATATTGCCAACATGGTAATCCATACCGACTTAAACTGTATGTCAGTAGTGCAATATGCCGTTGAAGTGCTTAAAGTAAAAGATATAGTTGTTTGTGGACACACTAACTGTGGTGGTATAAAGGCAGCTGCTGATTTACAAAGCCGTGGCTTAATCTCAAACTGGTTAATGCACATTCAAGATTTATATAGTCGTCACCAAACCCTACTTAACTCTCTTAACGAAAAACACCGTTTAGATGTAGTTACACGTTTAAATGTGGCTGAACAAATCTGGAATTTAGGTCGTAGTTCAATTATCAAAGACGCTTGGGCAAGAGGACAAGATTTAACTATCTCTGGTTTAGTTTATGATATTGAAGATGGGCATTTACTTGAAGAGGGGGTTGATGCAAGTAATAGCGAAGAGCTAGAAATCAACTACCGAAATTATATTGCTCGCCTCTTAACATTAACTGACCAAGATCTTGATCAAGAAGCGATTGATCGTATTGCTAAAGATAAATTAGCAGAAGATGAAGAAGAGAATAACAAGGAAAACAAAACTTTTAGTTATCTCGATTATTATTAAGTCTTAGAGTTTCTAAGACTTTTTTTATTATTTTCTTTATAATGAAAGTTACTCTTTAACAAGATTTTGTCTTAGCTATGTTAAAAAAATATTTGTTATCAGTTATTGCTTTCCCCCTGTTAAGCTTTTCTGCCAATGCTTATGAATTTGCCCGTTGGCAAGTGCAAGCTGTAACTTTTTATGGTCTTGCCCAAGATAAGGTTTCAACTAGCGTTGGACGTCAATTTACAAGTGCCTTCACTTCCAGCGATAATGCAGTTTATGGTTTAGGTTTTGATTTTGGACGTTACTATACTAATTTAAACTCTGAATTTATCCGTAAACATAACTTAGGTAATATTACTATCGGTGGAGAGTTCTACTACTCTTACTTAAACTCTGACAGTAGTGAAACTGTAGTTACAGATACCACAACTTACTACAAAAGTAGTGTTGATAAAAGCTCTATTCGTTTTGGGGCATTTATTCGTTACTACTTTTACAATGTAGTTTATGTACGCCTTTCTAGTGGTTTAGATCAAACTTTCTCGTCTGAAAGTCTAGAAACTAATTCAGAGTTTGCCCAACAATTTTATAAAGTTAAACGTAATATCCTTACCCCTTATAGTTCTCTAGGTTTAGGCTTTGATATAGGTAATGTCGCTTCTAGCATTAATGCTACTTATATCTATGGCACGAAAAAACAACCTAGTTACTACACTTTAACAATTCGTTTAGGCTTTAACTATACTTTTTAATTTTACAAACGGATAAAGGTTCCCTTACTTGGGAACCTTTATCTATATTTAACTCTTGATCTACTCTACTTATCTATAGAGTGATTATTCAATATTTCTTAAGATATTTTAAAATCTAAAATCTCTCTTAAGGGATTTCTTGAATATTAAGCTATCTATTAAGCGATTTATTGAGCAATAAAATGAGCTTTAGCCTCTCTCTTGCTCACGTTTTTTCATAATACCAATATAAATTCTTGGTAACGCAATAAAGAGGAAGTTAATCGCATGATGTAAAGCTTGACTTTGATTTTCATATGCTTGATCTGCAAAGCTTTCATCAGCACTCTCATCAGCACCGTCGGAGATTTCTTTAAAAACAATTAATGTTTTCTTAAAGGCTTTAGCAACTTGTGCAATTGCAGCACTTTCCATGTCAAAGCAAAGAAGTTCACTGGTGCTACCTGTATTTTGCTGTGCTTCACGTACGCCGTCAAGAATCTTATTTTTTACTTCTGTATTGTTGATAAATGCGTCTGTAGTAATAACACGACCATAACCAACTTGACGACTGTAACGAGTGTAATCTTGAATTAATGCTTGCGTAAATTTACCAGGCATAGGATAGTAAACTTCATCTTTTGGTACTTGACCAAACTCATAATCAAAAGCTCTTACATCTACATCACCATAACTTACAGAATCAGCTACATGAATGGTATTTGGCTTAACTGGACCAATAGCACCAGCAAAACCATAGTTAATTAGCATATCAACTTTAAACTGTGAACACACTAATGTAGTAGCCATAGCTGCGTTTACTTTACCAATACCCATAATTACAACTAAACAGTCCACTTCCACATTGTGGTCTTCGCGCACTGTTGTTGGTAATTTAATAGTTAAAAAGCGAGTTTTACCAATTTGTTCTGCATTATCTAGAACATGTTGTAAAGCTGCTTCAATATCAGCAAATTCTTTATTTTCTACCCTAGCTTCTAATTCATCTAGCAAAGCATTATCTTGACGAAGAAGGTTACGTACTTCTTCTTCCATTGCCACTAAAAATGCTAGATGGTATCTTTTATCTTGAATACTCATGCTAAGCTTTTCCTAATCATGTTAATACAAACTTTCCGCTCTAATTTTATCACAAGTTCACTAATTTATCCGATTTTACTAGATATTAGTAACAGCTAAAGTTTTGTGTTTTATAATATAGGTAGCTTAATTTTTTTTAAACTTTTTTTGATATGAGATATTTCCTTTTACTCTGCAGTATTTTATTTTGCCAACTAGTGCAAGCTCACCCTCATGCTTGGACACAAATGCGTTTAATGGTAGTAAATGAACCACCAGCTAACTTAAAATTAAATTCACGTGATTATGGTGATAGAGTAGTTTATCCTACTTTTAAATTAAAAGATAACCACACAGCTATTTATGGTCTACTTTTTACTATGGAACTAGATCTTTTATCTTCAGCTCCTATCCTAACTGAAGTTAAACGTGGAGAAGATAGCTTTTGGGCAGAGATCGCTACTAACTTTGTGGAATATGATTTCTTTACCATTGCTAAAACTAACGGTTTAGATCCTGCAAAAAGCAAAGACATTAAGTTTGCTCACGCTGTAAGCATGGTAGACATTCGTGTGAACGAAAGTAAAAGAGTTGAAGTTGTTTACTTTGCTCCTTTTGCTAGCCCTGTAATTTTAAGTGACAAAGATTATATTATGTTACAAACTTATGACCCGTCATACTACATTGACATGAGTTATAAGTCATACAAAGATATAACCTTTTCAAATAAAAACACTATCCCGACTTGTGACGCTGGTTTAGAGCTAGCTTCACCAGATGCTTCGCTTGTAGATTATGCTAACTCTCTACCAGTAGATGCAAAACCAAATGATCCAAATATAGGACAATACTTTACACAAACAGTTTATATCGGCTGTCCATACACTCCATAATATTTCCCTATGGCAAAGAAAATTATTATCGCCCTAATAGCATTGCTAAGCTTATTAGCTATTTTATTAGTTGGCTTTGACTATCTCTATGCTAAGATCTTAAGCACTCTAGGTAACTTCAATAATACTCTAGCTGAACTTATTGCTCAAAGTAGTACCTCGCCGTGGGCAGGACCTACTTTGATTGGTGTAAGCTTTCTCTATGGCTTATTACATGCTATAGGACCAGGACACGGTAAGTTTGTCTTAAGTTCTTACGCAATTGCAACTAATCCAAAATTTTTAAAAATCCTTTCCCTTGGCTTGACCATTTCTTTACTCCAAGGGGTTACAGCTATAGTTATTTGCTTTTTTGCTCTCTATATCTTTGAAAGCTCAACTACGCATTTACTCAAACTAAATGATCATCTCGGAGTTGTTAGTGGATTATTAATAGGTCTACTAGCTTCTTTTTGGCTCATTCGTAGTATTGTTCGTATTGTAAAAATCATTCGTTTACATCGTCAAAGTCAAGCACAACAAACCAATAGTGAAAAAGCTATTACTGTTGCAGAGGTTGACAAAGCAACGAATACAAATAAAACTACAGTAAAAAGCTGTTCATGCTCTTGCTCTCACCATTCAACTAGCTCCGCAACACATGAACATGAACATGAACATGAACATGAACATGAACATGAAAACTGTAATGATAAATCTCACCATGCAGTAACTTGTGAGCATAAGCATACACATAATCATGTTCATCACCAAGATCATGCTCACCAGCAAAATCACGATCATGTCCATCATCAAGATCATGATCATGCTCATCACCAAGATCACAATCATGTCCATGATGAAAATTGTGGTTGTGGTAACCACTTAGATTGGGACAAATTTAATCAATTAGATAGTTTAAAGGAACGTCTGCTTATGGCAACGTCAATTATCTTACGTCCATGTACAGGAGCTATTTTTGTTCTAATTTTCTCTTACATCATTGATCTCTGGTGGTGGGGCGTAGCTTCTACCATGTTTATGGCATTAGGTACAGGTCTGGGCTTAATTTTTGCCGTGCAAATAGTTACTTGGATTAAACGTTTAGGCTTTAACAATTTGTTTGGTAAAGCAAGTGCGTTTAAATCTCTCTTTGTTCAAGGCGTAATTATTTGTATTGCTTTAGCTTTACTTGCTGTTTCAGTTCATACAGCTTATACAAGCTATAAATCTGAAAATAACATTAAGATCTATACTCGCCAATCAAATAAACCTCTTTTACAGCAAACTCCAAAAGAGTAAAAATAAAAAACTAAAAAACTAACTCCCGTAAGA
>NZ_NRHC01000056.1 GCF_003585885.1 Psittacicella hinzii
ACAAGTTTACAAGTTTACAAACTTACAAATTAGTCAGTGTAAATTTATTAGAATTTAAGCCCAAAATACACGCTTGTGGTCGTTGTTGTACCTGAAGCTTTTCCTACTGATGTGTTCTTACTTCCATGAGTGTTACGTACTTTTAAACCGAAGTCTAAGAAATTATTGTATAAAGCACCTGCTTGTAACGAGTAAGATACACCACTAACAGATACAGATACTCCATTAGCTTCTAATTTAAAGTTACCGTAACCTAAACCAGCACCTACATATGGAGTAAATGCAGAGCTACCTTCAAAGAAGTATTTAGTTTTTACTTCTGCACCTACATTGTAGAAATCAACGCTGTCTTTATTACCGTAGTTTGCATATAACTCACCACCTAGGTATAAAGCATGATGGTGCGATACACGGTAATTAAGCTCACCTAAGAAACCATAATTAGCTAAACTAGGAGCTCCACTTGCATTATGTACTCCAACAGTTACCGCACCATTAAAGAAGTGATGAGGTAGGTTATCAGCGTTTGCTGCTGGTGAAACAAATGCAAGTGTAGCTAATGTAGTCATAGATAAAACTAAAAGTTTCTTCATAAGAAATCCTTATTTGGTCTGTAAATTGATATATAAAAGTTGAATCGTACTGCTCTAGCCCCAGTTATTTAGGGAGTTGAAAAATCAATAACTAATTTAGCTAAAACAATACTTTTACATAATACTTAAATTTACCCGTAAAACATAATTCTTAACTAAAAATTTAAGATTTCCTATCACTAGACATTACAAGAGAATTATCTAACTAGTTGAAAAGTTTAAAGATTTTATTTTGTAGCTCTTTTAAAAAACCTTAATAATTATGAGCATTAAACTGAACATAAACGAAGATAAGCCAGTCTACTATTTAATTAATCTCTATACTTTGCAGATTTAAGAGTGGTCAGGAGTACTTAGGAGTGCTTGAAGTGCTAAGAAGTATTTCTGAATACTAAGGAATACTAAGGAATGCTTATAATTTCAAACAATTAAAAAAGCGAGGCTTTTGACCTCGCTATTTACTTGTATAACAGTAGAACTGTTTACCTGTAAGAAAAAACTTTACTTATGTTAAATTAAAATTTAAAGCCTACGTAAATAGATACGTTGCTTGCACCATTTTCAAATGAAACAGTGTCGTTAGATTTACTTACGTCAAAACCACGGATTTGTAAACCTACGTCAACAAAGTTGTTGATTAAAATACCACCTTGGATAGAGTAAGTAAGACCTGCGTCTGATAGAGTCTCACCGTCACCAAGTTTAGCTCTGAATTTACCGTAACCAAGACCAAGACCTACATATGGAGTAACTCTTGATGAGTTTTCAAAGAAGTACTTAGTTTTTAATTCAGCAACATATGAAGACACTTTGTAATCACTGTTTTTACCCCAAGCTGCATTTAATTCAGCACCTGCATACCAGCCGTAGTCTGAAAGAAGACGGTAGTGGTATTCACCAAACACACCTACGTTTACAACACTTTTATCTTCATAGTAGTAATCTTTTGCAGGGTAAGAACCTAAAGATACACCAGCAGTGAAGAATTGGTTATCTAATCTTGTAGCCTGTGCAGAAGGAGCTACAAATGACACAACTGCTAACGCAGCAGTAGTTAGGGCTAATAGTTTTTTCATAAAGCATCCTTTTATTCTTTATACATTGATATATATTTGCAAAACTTGCAGTATTGAGGTCTATACTAGCTATTTGGGTTCACATAAATCAATAACTAACACAGTTAAAACAATACTCAAATATGATAATCAAATTCAAGAATAAAAGAAAGAAAACGCAAAATTTTTTAATCACGATTTTCAAAAAATAAGTTACATTTTGATATACTAACTTATTGTTAATTAGATATAAATACCCCCCCCCCCCGATACCCGCAAAACTTACTAGGTTAATAAGTTATTGAGCCATTTTTAGGTACTTTTAATTTTTTCTTAAATTTTTCCTTAATTTATTTACTCAATTTATTAATCAGAGGATTTTGCCTATCCCTTGTCTTAGAATTCTTAATTTTCTCCGGCTTTCTCCAGTATTCTATGCTTTACCTTTTGCCTTTACCTTTTACATTTAGCAAAACTATATGGCATAACCTTCTACACTAGTAAAACTAAAAAATACAGGCTGAAAATGTAAATTAAAAATAAAGTTCAATAGGAATTTTAGGAGTAGTAAGAACTGTGGTAGCTACAGGAATCGCAGAAGCTACAGGAATTGCAAAAAATTAACGACAAAAATAAAACCTCCTAAGTTACCTAATTCATAGACCCCACAATCCGCGCAAAATGTAAGCGCGGATTTTCTTTTTTGCGGAAAAGTATGATTAAATTTGGATCAACATGCTGCTTTTCCATTTATTGTATGGTATAATATATAAATATCATCTAGATAGACGATAGACCCCACAAGAAGAGGAAATAACAGCATGAGATACTTAGTAGAGTTGCCAAAAGGAAAAGTTCAAGTCACCAAAATTAATGGTAAAAGATATGCTTATCGTAGAGGAAAAAGCTATAGAGAAAACGGTAAAGTAAAAAGAGAAACTGGAACTTGTATCGGTAGAATTGACGAAGAAACCGGTTTACTAATGGCTAATAAAAACTACTTTTTAATCTACCAGGTACCGATGCCGCATGATCTAGACATGCGTTCTAAAAAATATTTAGTTAAAAATACAGCAGAGAAATCAAAAGAGAAGAAGAATAAATTAAAATCATTTGGTTACCACCATTACTACCTGCAATTAGCGGAGAAAATTAAGTTAACTAAAGTTCTACAAGAAGTTTTTCCACATGATTATCAAGATATCCTTAACTTAGC
>NZ_NRHC01000057.1 GCF_003585885.1 Psittacicella hinzii
TGAGTTTGGTGAGTATGTAATATTGTTTTAGTGCTTACATAAGAACAAGGGAATACAGTAAGTAGTTGTAAAGAAAACGCAAAACAAAAGAACTCAAGAATATATTCAAATATAAGTTTGTTATTAAATTAGCCGATTTTGGCGACATTAGCACGATGGTACCACCTGATCCCATGCCGAACTCAGAAGTGAAACGTCGTAGCGCCGATGGTAGTGTGGGGTCTCCCCATGTGAGAGTAGGTCATCGCCAAATTAATTTTTTCTAAGATGGGCGGTTAGCTCAGTTGGGAGAGCACCTGCCTTACAAGCAGGGGGTCACTGGTTCGAGCCCAGTACCGCCCACCATTTTATAATTTATTTTAGTTTGATTTTGTGAGAATTTGATTCATCTAATAATGCTTATACTGGCAATTATTTAATTGCTTATTTCGAGCATTTTCTAGTTTTAAGTAAAGTTTTTTAACTTTACTTTTTTTTATGTCTAGATTTTCTTAAAAATTTTTAAGTTTAATAAAAACCTCTCAGTTTATCTGAGAGGTTTTTTTTGAGATTATTTTGCACGTTGCGTTAAATCAATTTCTTCTAAAGGAATTACTTTCGTGTTTCTTGTAAACTTATAACCGAAGTAAAGCACAAAGAATAACGCTAAACCTAAATATGTTGAGATAAAGGTGCCTAAATCAAATCCTTTACCTGTAACTAAATCCCAATCTTGTCCTAAAATTACAAATAATAACATAATTAATGAAAGGATAGGACCAATAGGGAAGTATTTAGCTAAGTAAGGTAGTTGAGTACGATCAAAGTTTTGTACTTTGATAGCTCTTCTAAATCTAAAGTGACAAATTGAAATACCAATCCAAGTCACAAAACCACACATACCTGATGCATTTAATAAATATAAATAAACATCAGAAGTTTTGAATAGTGAAGTTAAGAAGCAAAGAGCAGCCACAACTGCAGTACATAATACTGCTGCTAGAGGAACACCAGCTTTTGTAACATAGCCAAAGAATTTAGGAGCTAGACCATTTCTTCCCATTTCAAAAAGAATACGTGAAGAAGCAAATAGTCCTGAGTTACCAGCTGATAGTACAGAAGTTAGAATTACAGCATTCATTACTGCTGCTGCAAAACCTAAACCAGCTTGTTTGAATACTAGAGTAAATGGAGAGAAGCTTACATCAGTTTCATCATTTTTTAGTAAGTTTGGATCGTTATAGTTAATTAAACAACCAATTACAAAAATAGCTAGAACATAAAATAGTAAAATTCTCCAGAAGATTTGGCGTGTAGCTCGAGGGATAGATTTTTCTGGATTATCTGATTCACCAGCTGCAACCCCAATCATTTCAGTTCCCTGAAAGCTGAATGCTGCAATCATTACCACTCCCATCATAGCAGGGATACCACCAACAAATGGAGCCTCACCACCTGTTAGATTTTCTAGTACATTAAAGTCACCTGTTTCTCCGTTCATAACTTTAAAGATCATTAATAGACCAATAACTACGAAGATGATAACAGTAACAACTTTAATTAAAGCAAACCAGAATTCTGTTTCACCAAAACCTTTTACACTAAATAAGTTAATTCCAAGAATAACAAAGTAAAAGACCCCAGACCAAATCCAGCCAGGGACATCAGGGAACCAGTAACCCATAATTAAAGCAGCCGCTACTAGTTCTACTGCTAGGGTTATAGCCCAGTTATACCAGTAATTCCATCCTTGAGCAAAACCAAAGGCTTTATCAACATATAGAGCGCCAAAAGTAGCAAATGAACCTGATGTTGGATTAAAAGCAGATAATTCACCTAAAGAGGTCATAATGAAGTAAACCATTAGACCAACAAGCATGTATGCTAATAATGCACCACCAGGACCTGCCTGCGAAATTGTTGCACCAGATGATAAAAACAGACCCGTACCAATAGAACCACCAATTGCGATCATGGTCATGTGTCTAGTTTTTAATTTTCGATGCAGTTTTTGATTTTTGTTTAAATCAGCCATATCGATAGTAAATAATAAAGTATGAAAATGGCATATCCCATAAAGGGTAAACAAAAATTGCATTTGTAAAGATGCTTACTTTTTTGCTTACCACAAATTAAGTAACAACGTTTACAAAATCTTCTCAAGGAAATGCAACAATAGATTGAGTTTATCAATCGAAAAAAATACTAGTTAATTATACTATAGTTTTGCATTTTTATCTTTTGTATGATTGACTAATTTAGCAAAAAATAAAGTAATATCGCGTATAATAGAAGAGTTAGAATTTTTATGTTGGGAGATGTTAATGCAACGTTTAAATGCTTTTGATATGACAAATATCACTGCAGTAGCTACAGATCTAGATGGTACTGCTTTGGCAAAAGATCACAAATTAGCCGCTGAAACAGTAAATGTTTTTAATCTGCTAGTTGAACGAGGAATTAAAGTAATCCTTGCTACAGGTAGACCTTATAGGGATGTAATTGGAATTGAAGAAAATGTAAAATATAGCTTACCTCTTGTAACCTCCAACGGAGCTATGCTAAATAATGCAGAACCTGCAAAAAATAGCGTTACATTTTTACCGGAAGATATAGCTAGGGATGCATGTTACAATATTCCAACAGAAGGTTTAATCTTTAATGTCTATACTAGAAACCACTGGTTTGTAAATGAACCAAATGAAGAAGTGGCAAGATTCTTTTCAGATTCACATTTTGACTACAACCTTTTAGATTTAGAGCGCTTAGATTTCTCAAAGATTGTAAAATTATTCTTTATTGACGCTGAGTGCAAGGTGGATCCTAACTCTCGTTCTGAAAAACTTAATAATTTACAAGCATTTATTAAAGAAAGATATGGTGACAAAGTGGAATGTGTATTTTCACAAATCAACTGTTTAGAAATAAATGCAGCAGGGGTAACTAAAGCTAATACTATTAGCGGATATTTAAGTCATTTTGGTTATACAAATCAAGAAAACTTAATTTGTTTTGGCGATGGGATGAATGATGCTCATATGCTAAAATCAGCTAAATATGGCTTTGTTATGGGAAATGCAGACCCTAAGCTAAAAGAATTTGTTAAAGACCTAGATAATGTAACTGTAGTTGGTCAAAATACTGACTTAATGGTTGCAAGAATTTGTAATCAATTATTTAATTTAGGTGCGGATCTAGATCCATACTTCGAATAAAATTAAAAGTCCTTCAAGAATTAACTTGAAGGACTTTTAATTTGCTTAAATCATTTCTTAAAAAATGAATTTAATAATTTACTAGCTAGATTAGGTAATTGTTCAAGTGTATTCTTTAATTCTTGATTAACACCTAAACTATTTTCTTTTTGCTTATCTAAGTCAAGTTCATGATTGTAACTAGCTAGAGAATATTTATCTTCATTAAAACCTAAAGCAAAATTTATAAGTTTTGTTTTGATAAAGTCTTGCTTATTTGCAAATGACAAGGCTTGATTTCTAATAAAAGTTAAAGCTTTGTTATCATTGCAATATAGGTTTTTGATTAGGAACATGCCCTCAGAAAGCATAACTGCTTTAGTTTTACGTGAGCGTGCCCATTGTGCAAGTTTATTTTTGTCTAAGCCTAGATTACGACGATAGTATTCTCTAATGAGATCTGCTAATGTCCAAACATCAGCAAAACCTAAATTTACTCCCTGACCGGCTAGAGGATGGATAGTATGAGCTGCATCGCCAATAATAGCTAAATTGTCATCTACAATCTCTTGTGCGTACTGTTTAGCTAGAGGAAATGCAGTTGGTTTACTGATAAGTTTTGGTACACCTAGACCCTTGTGAAAACAAGTATATACTTGTTGACAAAACTCATCTGCGTCAAAGTTTAAAGCAATGTCAGCAATGTCATTGTTTAATGACCAAACAATAGATACTTGTTTACTGTTACTTAGAGGTAAATAAGCTAGAATTCCATTTTTATGGAAGCTTTGGTAACAAGTATTGTTGTGATCCTCAGGTAGCTCTAAAACGCAAGTAATTGCTGTTTGGGAGTATTCGTTACGATTTACACCGATATTTAACGCTTTACGAATAAAGCTATTTCCTCCATCAGCAGCTACTAAGAAAGTACTAATTACTTGTTCACCATTTTCTAAGCTAACAAAATGTTTACCTTGTAGTTTTTGATACTGACTAACTTTACTTTCAATATAAGTAAAATCTTGAGGATTTAATAGCTCTATAGTTTTCCACAGAGCTTTTTCTAAATAAGAGTTTACTACGTTGTAACCCAGAACTTCTTGATTTACATCAGTGTTTTTAAACTCTAAATATCCCGCTTGATCTTTTTCCCATACTTTCATACTGTAGTAAGGAGTTACGCCTTGATTTTCAAGGTTTTGCCAAGCGCCGAGTGCTGTTAAAAATTCTTTAGAAGATAAATTTAAAGCTACAACTCTATTTGCAGGATTAGGTAGTTCTGGACTAGGTTGACCAATTAGAGTAACTTTATAGCCTTGTTTTATGAGATCAATAGTTAAACTAAGACCAACTAAACCAGAACCGATAACCGTTATTTCTGCTTCTTGTAACATACTTATTCCTTTAATTCTTTTGCAAGTATTGTAAAAGCTTAGAGGTTTGACTACTAGGCTTTACATACCCAAGTGAAGGAGATACGATAAGTTCTTGTAAGAAAGGATAATTTATTAAGTGATATAACCCTAAATTAGGTAAAAATGAACCTAATGAGGACTTGGTCGTAAACTCTTTAGCTAAAAAGTTAGTACGGTTAAAAACTTCTGTAGCTAGAGGTAAGTGTTTATAATGATATTCTTGAGCAATAATATTAGCTTGTGTTGCAAAAGGTAACTCTTGGTAAGTTTCTAATACAGATAAAAAGCTTTGGATACTTAAAGTAGCTAGATTAAACCCTTGTCCAGAAACTGGATGTAAGGTATGTGCTGCGTTGCCAAGATAAACTAGATTTACATCGTTTAATTTAGTTTGTAACTGTGAATTTAAAGTAAAAGAAGTCATATCAGAACAAGCTGAAATGTAATATTTACTCTTTAGACTTTGGCAAGGACGTAAATTAACTAGTTTGAGCTTACTATCATGATTAAATTTACAATTAATAGCCTGTTTTAAAGTTTCTTCACCAATTTGTGTAAGCACATTATTTAAGCTATCAATTACTAAATTGTTATCTTGCTTAGCTTGTTCTATTAAAGTTTTGTTAGTACACCAAACTACACTAGCTTGACTATCGGAGATAGGTAAAAATGCTACTGGACCGTCCTGAGTAAAGTATTCAATTGCAAGATTATTAAGTGGAGAAGAGTATTCTACATCAGCAATCATTGCATATTGATCATGTACATGAGTTATTAAGGTATCCTTGTAGTTTTCAAGCCCTTGAATAAAATTAGCTCCATTAGCAATAATGACTAAATCAGTCGATATTTCTAAGGTGCTTTGTAGCTCAAGATGTTCTAACTCAAGTTTACGAACTTGATCACTTAGATAAGTTTTATTAACTTTAATTCCTGTCAAAAATTCGATATTTACTTCAGGAAGCTTACTTTGCATTAGGCGAACTAAATCTGTTAGATCATGTTGTAAAGTAGCTAAATCAATTACCCCACCAAATTGGTCAAGGTGATGTTCGTTAGCTTTTAAAATTAAGCTTTGAGTAAATCCATGATTTTTTACAAGAATATTTTTGATTGGCTTTATTTTACTAGCAAGGTAAGGTAAAGCGTTGATTTCCTTAAAAAACTTTAACGTATTATAATTTAAAGCTATAGAACGACCTGGTAAAGGTTGAACATCAGTATTCTTTTCAATTAAAAGGATAGATTTTAGTTGTCCACGTTTTAAATGCGGATATAGTCCTAGAAGGAGAGAAAGACCTGTTGCTCCACCTCCTACTACCACTAAATCATAATGTAATGTTTCCATCTTAAGTAGTAAAAAGTTTTTGAAACTATTATAACTTAGTTAACGTAAATTCTTACTTAAAGTTATGAACTGATTTTTTAAGTAAAGATATAAATATTCGAATAATCAAATAACTCAATAGTTAGAATTTATTGTCAAAGTTATAATATCTTACTTCTGTAGTTGAAAATTATTAGCTACCGGACTACCAACGCTTAGATTTTTTCTTAAAACAAGATTATCAGCAATGAGATAACTATCAGTAATTGCTAAACGATCTTTTTTATAGGTGATAGCTAATGCCATACCTTCTTGCAAGATAGTATCTGTTTTTAGAATCATGCCACTATTCAAGTTTTCTAAGTAAATAGTAAAGCTATCTGCATTTACACATAAATAATGTTGATGATAGTTGACATAAATTCTTTCTTCAAATGCGTAAAATTGCTGATAAACTTGTTGTACCTGTTCATTCTCATGGGTAAATGCTTCTTTGCTTAGCCCCTTAAAAATAGCTTGGTATAGAGCTTGAATAGTTACATTTTGCTCTAATTCAAGTTGTTCAGCTAATTTAGGTAAGTGTTTGTTATTTTTCTGTAAATAGAAAAGATTAAAAAGCTGTTCTAAACCTTGATGCTTTTCTTTTAAGTTTTGTCCTAATTTAGTCCCATTTATAATGCCATTAACAACAGCGTGAAGGATAGTGATATTAGGACGTAAAGATCTTTGCATGCTTAATTCTAGCTCTGCTAATTCTTGAGATATAGCATCTAAGTATTCTTGCTTTTCAAAATTATGCTCTTTTCTTACGACTAAACTATCTAACTTGTAATCAAAGTTATTAAGAGCTTTAGTACCACGTTTACGATTTTCTTGTTTATGTTCTTGAAGCTTAACTGCATTCGTTTCTAATTGGTTGTAAAAGAAGAATCTACCTACTTTTGCTTGATAACCTAGATATTCTCCTTTTACTTCAATATTAATTCCTTGCTTAAAGAAATTTATATACTGGTAATGATTAGTAAGATAATCATTGTATTTGTCTGAAATTAAGGAGCTATATTTCTGGAGTTCAGGACTTAAGTGTTGCTTAGAGATAGCTTTGTTAATCTCAACCTCTTGCCCTTGGTAATCATTTATTTGATCAAGATTAAACGCTTTAAAAGTAAATTTAACCTTTTTTAGATCAAATTTTAAAGCATGCTTATTAAAATCTTTTTCTAAATTGTCAGGGCTAATTTTGTTAATAAGGTTTGCCCAAAAAAGGTTATTAGCAAAAGTTAAATTCTCGCTAGCATGTTGAACACATCTTTGTTCTTGGTAACTTAAATAGCAGTTACTTTCTATAGCTAATAATGCTAGGTCGAGTTGATTAAATAGGTCTTCTTTTTTTTCAGTAAGAAGATGTGTAATTTTCTCTGGGATAAACTGAGAAACTAAATTAGCATCACTAATTAATAAAGGAAATTCTCGTTTTACTAGATCTGAAGTTAACTTCTTGATTAAATTCTTACTAAGTTTATTTGTTAGATAGGTATATAGATACGGTGATTTTAGTTTTCCCTGTAAACAATTAGCTATGTTTTGTAAGTGTTCTGCTTGATTGTCAGCATAATAAGATGATATTTTTATATCATCATTTTTATCAATAAGGATAGCAATATATTTGCTCGTATCTTTTAGAGGAAAGAGCTTATGAATATTAAATTGTTGACTAGCTAACCATAGTTCTGTAGCCTCTTCAGGATTAACAACAGCTTGTTCAAGTAGTAAAGCTAAATTTTGCTCACATATCTCTTGGGTGATAGTGGGATCATTTACTTCAAAAAGAGCTAGAGAATTCTTTGGCAAAGCTTCAACAATTGATTTAACTTTTTGGCTATAGTGATTTAAACTAAACTCACTAAGATAACGTAGTTCCATAAAAATAATTGTGAATAGAGGTATAAGCTTTTTGCTTATACCTCTATTTTTATACTAGTAAATTAAAGGAAAAGAGAATAAACATGAGTTAAATCATGTTCATTTCCAGGATATGCTAATCCTTTTTTGTTACATTGATGCGCTATAGCTAAAGTAATGAGAATAAATGATTGAGTATAATCAAAATATTCATAGATATCGAAATCTAGATTTGCTAATTTTGTTCTATCGTTTGAGTTAGTATACGCATTTAAATCACGATAAACTTCATGAACAAAATCTGCAATTTCAGCTAATAAGTTTACCTCTTCAATGCTTGAAGCAAATTGTTCAATTGAAACTTCAGATTTATATTTATGTATCAAACGGATAGCAATGTTACGTACAGCTGCACTAAATGAATCAACGAAGTGCGCAAAAGCAATTAGATCTGATTTGTCATCAGATACTTCATCTTGTGGGTTAAAAGAGTAAGCAAAGATATTAGAGATTTTAAAACCGTATGGAGCAATAAAGTCTTGGATAAATGCGTCTCTTACTTTAATACAAGATAAAATAAATTCGTCATCAATGCCTTTAACCTCTTCATCTTCATAACAAGTAGCAAAAGCATTAATTTCTTTTACAAAGTCTTCAATACTTAATTCTTGTTTTAAAGCCCAACCATATACTAAACCTAAAAGATTGTAAAAGTTAAACATCGCAACTTCTTCAGATCCTTCGATTTTTTGTACAAATTGCTTGTATAGTTCTTTTACGGCAGATCTTTTTGAGATAAAAATTAAGTTTTTATCCTTAGAGCTTTTGTCTGAAGCACGAATTTCTTGGAAGGACTTAATCAGATCATTAATCGTTTGAATATCTTCATTATCATCATCAGCTAATTTAAGTCCATCGAACTTAATTACCAGCTCTTGGTTACCATTTAGATATTCATAGATGTCTGGGAATTGCTCAAAATATTCTTGAGCTTTACTTTTTCCCCATAACTCATCTTCTGCAGAGAGTTCTGACTCATGTTCATAATCATGGTGGCAACCATGGTGATGATCATGTTTATGATCGTGACCGCAACCGCAGTGATGATCATGGCTATGATCATGTCCGCAACCACAATGATCATGATTATGTTCATGATCACAATGACATTGATGATTATGCTCATGGCTGTGATTATGTCCACAACCGCATTCTTTATCTTGAGAAAGTGAATTACTCATTTGCTAGGTATGTTAATAAAATAAAACAATGATTATATCTGTAGATAGTATCGTTAGAGATTAAATCTTCAGCTTTGCTATATCCATTTGTAAATTGTAGTAGTTCTGGAATTAATTCGATTACTACTATCATAGACTCATCTGGTTGCTTAAACAGAGGTTTTAAATCGAATAAACCACGATTTACCATTTTAGCAACTGCTTGACCATCTTCAGAGTTGAAGTATTGCTCAACGACGTCTTTATAAGTTGTTAAAGCCTGATTGAATTTTTCTAGCTCATACACATAACTATCTAAAAGAAGTTTATCTTTGAAGCTGTTATCCTTTTTAACAAAATCTTTTAACTCTTTAATAAAGTTACTGCTAAATTGTAAAAGATTATCTGTTAAATCTAGCATACTTTTATTTGCGTAGGCTGCTAAAACAATTAGAGGGTTAAAGTTGAGATTGTTGTAGTTTTCTTTTATATAAGCTTCAAGTTCAGGAGAAGCCGTAAAGGTGGTCTCTGGATATAAGTTTAATTGCGCTAAAGCCTGTCCAAACAGACTTGGAAAATTATTAATGTTTGCTAGATTATCTTGATAAGTAAATTTCCAGTCAAGAGCATTTGTATAATCAAAAGTAATATCACCTTCTTGAAGTAAGCATCTTAAAGGGATAATTATGTCTTGATGATCGCAGCCACAGTTACATCCATGTTCATGGTCGTGGTGATGCTCATGATCATGATGTTCATGACAGTGGTGATGCTCATGACAATGGTGATGATCATGATGATGTTCATCATGTGAATGATAGTTTGACATGTTATTTTCCAATACAGAAAGTTGAGAAGATCTTAGTTAAAAGATCATCAGCCGTAAATTTACCGGTAATTTCAGAAAGTTTTTGTTGCGCCATACGTAAATCATCTGCGATTAACTCTGGAGAAACTCCTTGACGCATATAGAAGCTTGCATTATTGAAATATTCTAATGCTTCACTGATAGCTTGAATATGTCTTTGACGAGCAATGATGGTGCCCTCTGAAGAGTTATTATAGCCGATAATTTCTTTAAGCGCTGACTTAAGATATTCAATTCCACTTAAGGTTTGAGCTGATAAGCCAATATTGTAAATGTTATTATTTTTATCAAACCATGGAGAAAGATTTTGCTGATCAATTTTATTAGTAATGAGAATTTTAGGAATATCTTTCTCAAAAATACTTTCAGGTAAAAGAGAGATTTCTTGGCTAAAATCATTGCTTTCAGAAACTACGATTACAACATCAGCCTTTTCCATAGCTTTATATGCACGCTCAATACCAATAAGTTCAACTTTATCTTCAGTATCACGTAAACCTGCGGTATCGATAATATGTAATGGTAAACCATCAATTTGGATAAACTCTTTTAACGTATCACGAGTAGTTCCTGCAATCTCGGTAACTATAGCAGACTCTTCTCCCGATAATGCGTTTAATAAAGAAGATTTTCCTGCATTCGGTTTACCAACAATAACTGCACTAATCCCATCACGTAAGATTTTCCCCTGATGAGCGCTCTCTTTAATATCTTGTAATTTATTTTGTAAACTATAAAGTCTTTCTTGAACAAAACTATCAGCAAGAATATCAATTTCTTCATCTGGAAAATCCATTCCTGCTTCAAGATAAGTGCGTAAATGAATTAAGTCATTAACAATACTTGTAACTTTATCTGAAAAAGCTCCTTGTAAGGAATTTATAGCTCCTTTAGCAGCTTGTAAACTAGTGGCATTAATAAGGTCTGCAATAGCTTCAGCTTGGACTAAGTCTAACTTATTATTAAGAAAGGCTTGTTGCGAGAACTCTCCAGGTTGAGCATATCTTGCTAAACCTGTGCTTACAATGTACTCTTGCAATGCTTGGAGGACAACTTGACCACCATGACCTTGAAACTCAATTACATCTTCACCTGTAAAAGAATGAGGATTTGGGAAGAAAATGGCTAAACCATAGTCAAGAACTTGATCTTCATTTGTATAAAATGGTAAGTAAGTGGCATGACGAGGTTTTAAATCCTTTTTAGTAATTAGTTGAGCAATTTGTTTAGAGTTTGGACCTGAAACTCTAATAATACCTACAGATCCTCTACCTATAGCGGTAGCTTGAGCAACGATAGTTTCCCTATTGTTAGTCATAATTTTATCTCTAAAAGTTTAAAAGGCGACGCTGAAAGCAGCGACGCCTTAAGAATAAATTTAATATAGTCAAACGTTTATGCCTGAGTTATTTTTTTCTACGAGGCATAGCAATTGGACGATCAACTACTTTATAAGTTGGTAATAAATTATTTGCGTATAAGTACGTCATTTTCTTATTGTAGTACATAATAAATAAAATCGTAATGATATTAGATACGATGTAATACAGAATTAATCCTGACGGTAGGAATAAGAAGAAAATTACAAAAAGATAAGGCATCATTTTCATAATTTTTCTTTGCATTGGATCCATGTTCTCTGGCATAGGTGTTAGTGAGAACATAAAGATCATAATCACACCGTTAAGGATAGGTAAGATAAAGTAAGGATCAGCCTGACTTAAGTCATGAATCCATAAGAAAGATTGGTGACGTAATTCTACAGCTTCATTCATTAAATAGAATAAAGCTAAGAAAATAGGCATTTGAATTAATGCTGGGAAACAACCTGTGAATTGTGAAGCACCGTATTTCTTGAATACTTTAGTTGTTTCTGTTAAGCGTTTCATTCTATCATCACCAGCACGTTCATTAGCTGCTGCTAGTTCAGGTTGAATAACACGCATTAATGCCTGATTTCTAAATTGTAATCTTGAAAGTGGAGAGATGATTAAACGCACTACTAAAGTTAAAGCGATAATTGTAATTCCCCAGTTACTAATAAATGAGTGAAGGAATTGCATTAGCTTAAACAGTGGTAATGATAAGAACCATGCCCAACCATAGTCAACTACAAGGTCTAAATCTTTAGCAACATTTTGTAAGTCATCTTGTAATTTAGGACCAATCCAGTACTTGTCACTAAAAGTAGCTGTGCTATTAGCATTAACAGTAGTTTCAGCGCTTAAAGTATTGATGATGTAGTTGTTTTGATAATAATCTGTATAGATTGTAAAGTCTGTACCAGCATATGGAACATATGCAGTTACAAAGAAGTGTTGAGAGATAGCAGTCCAACCCTCTTTAGATTTTACAGGTTTGAAATCTTTATCTTCAATATCTCCGTTAGAGATTTTTTCGTAATTATCGCTGTCAGTCGAAATTACTAAACCAGCATATGATTGGTTAGTACCATAAACATTTGAACGACTGAATAATGAAGGAGCTGGAGCTGGGCGATAAATAAATGATGCGTATGGAGCTACATTGATAGCTTGGTCAGAATTGTTAGTAACTTTGTAATCAACTAAAGCTTGATAACCATCTAATGTGATAGTTTTAGTATAAACTACATCATTATGTGTATAGCTTAAAGTTACTGAGTTTTCTGTTTGATTAACAACTTTATAGTCAGCACGCGTTTTTGCAGAATCTGTACCGCCTTCACCGGCTAATCCATTAACAACTCTTAAATAATCGTCAGGATTACTTGATAATAATGTTAAAGGAGTTTTATCTTCAACAGTACGATCATATTTTAATAGATCAGCACCAATAAAATCACCTGTTTTAGAGTTAATAGTAAGTCTTAAAACATTATTTTTAATTGTTAAAGCATGACTATTATCAGAGTCAGCACCTACATTATTAGGATCTTGAGCAGCTGTAACAGAATCAATTTGTGGTTTTGGAGCTGTGTCTTGAATATAAGCTTGGAACAATAAAAAACTTAATACTGCTAAGACAATAAAAAGGATTCCCCTAGTCTGATTCATTGTTTTTTCACTTTTTTATTATTGAAATGACGTGGAACAGGATCAATTCCACAGGTGCATAAAGGATTGCATCTTAGTATACGCCAAAATGTTAATAAGCTACCCTTCAATATTCCATGTTGCTGTATTGCTATTTTACCGTACTGAGAGCAAACTGGATGAAACCTACATTTTCCCGTTCCTAAGAGAGGACTTAAAAGAAATTGATAGAGTTTTATCAAATATAAAGCTATCTTTTTCAAGATCAAAATATCCTTAAAACATGGTATTAAAAATATTGAAATAAAGATCGTGAAAGAAGAATATAAAAACTCATTAAATTATATATTAATTTAATGAAAAAAACAATTTAGTAATTATTTCTTTTCTGTATTCAAACGAGAAATGTCAAGTTTTTGAAAGAAAGTTGTAATTTCTTGATTGATTTCACTATTAGTTGATTTTGCCATTAAAGGTTTAGCGATTAAGATTAAATCTGCGTTTGGAAGGGTGTGTTGATTAAGACGAATATATTCTCTTAACAAACGTTTAATGCGATTCCTTTTGTTGGCTTGTTTGATGTTCTTTTTACTAATAATAAAGCCAATACGTGGATTATTTAAGTCGTTCTTTACAATAAGAAAAGAGCATATTTGACTATTGTAACGCCATACTTTATTTTCAAAAACATTAGTAAATTCTTGTGCTTGCAGAAGTTTAAAATCTTTACTAAATTTATAACGTTTGTTATCTTGAAGCATAGACAAATAACAAATAAAAAAAAATGATATTAAAGGACTCTTTAATATCATTTTTTATATGATGTTTAGTTTAAAAGTATTATGCTGATAATACTTTACGACCTTTAGCACGACGACGTGATAAAACTTTACGACCGTTTTTAGTAGACATACGTTTACGGAAACCGTGATCACGTTTACGTTTTAAAACTGATGGTTGATACGTTCTTTTCATTTTAATTCTCTAATTTTTTAATCTATATGGCTAGTAACACTAGACCATCTATTAACAAAAAATGAGTTTGTACTATACAGCAATTTTTTAGTTACATTAATCTAGAGAGCACTAAATTAATATTATCCAACTAGATTGCTAAATTTAAAAATCGTTTAGTATTATACTCTAAATAAAACAGAAAAGCAAAAAAAACTATACAAATTTTCAAAAATATTATCTAGCTAGGCAAATAATGGGGTTTTATCTCAACGACTATAAATTGAACTTTTTCGAGATTTAACTGGTAAAATATAGGTTAAAAGTTCCTTATACTCAAAACCTATGCCTTTAAAAAAGCAAATAGAAGAATTATTAATCCAATCTTTACTCCGAGATCTCAATGTAGAAGTTATCGAGAATAGCACTTTCTATACGATTATTCTTACTAATCTACCTAGGGACATCTTCAAAAAAGATGATAATCTTACTTCAACCTTAAAGATTATTCAAGAGTTATTATTTTATAACAACGATCAAGTTCGTACTTTTGCTAAGATCATTGCCTTAAGTTCTAGAGGAAAAGTGCTAGAGAGAGGGGTGGTAAGTAGTAAAGGTAGCCTAGGTTTTTCTAAAGATATTTCAGCTTATCAGGGAAAAAACTCTAGTATAGTTGCATTAAACTTGCTCGTTGAAAATATTTTATCCGAACCAAGTAAAAAAACTAATTTTGCTAAACTAAATTTTACAGCTGATAGATATTACCTAAATAGCTTTGGCTCTTCTCTAAATTGGTTAGAGAGTAAAAAAGTAGAATTATTCTCTTTAAAAAAACTACTTAAAAAATTAAAAGCGAAATTTAAACCACAAAAATCCGAACCTATCTATCTCAAAGGAAAGTTATTCTTTCAACCTTTAACTAAAAGTGATTTTTACATTCAAAAAGTAAAATATACAGGTTTAGGTTCGAATATATCGCAATTAAATGCTAATGTGCGAAGATTGAATAATTTGTTGCTTGGTAGTAGTACAACTTCACAAGCAGTACAAAGTCGTATTATAAATTTCTTTTTGAATTCTTTTAATTTGAGTAAAGAAGTTACTACTTTAAATGCACCTTTAGCACAGCACATAAAAACTTATCCAATTAATGATTTTCTCCAGAAAGCGGTAAGGTTTGTAACCGATACTGTTCTCGTACATGAAGAGAGTTTCTTTAATTTAGATATTAAAGTCTATAAAGATATCTCTTTTAAAACAGTAAATGAAGTTTTTACCTTAGAAAACCCTAAGCTAGCTAAAACTTTAATAAGTATTGATTCTCCAACTAGAGTGACTAAAGAGATTAATCAAAGCAATAGTAGAGGTAACATATTTAAACCTGTAAATACTTATTTAGATTACTCATCAACTAATAGAGTAGATTTTCTTAATAAGATTAAAGGTTTATTTGTTTATGGTGCAACGCAAAAGTCAAAAGACTTTATTTCTTGCCAAAAAATAAGCTTAGTTGATACATTTAAAAATATTCTACAACTTGATCACTTAAATGTATCAAGCATTTCTTTTTATGTTGCAAATAATAGTAAAAGCAATCTTTTAACTTTAGGAGCTCTTTCAGTAAGATATGCTAATGCTATATTTAATTATGCGCCAATATATGGTTTGCCTGAATTTAATGGAAGAGTTTTAAAAGAGAAAGAGGTAACTAATAAAGATATTTCTCGCTTGGCACTTAAAAACTTATTTGTAGCCCCTAAACCTCAAAGAAATTTAACATCTATCAAAGTAGAGCCTTCAAAGGATAATCCTCATATTGCCGAAGAAGAAACTAACTTAACTCATGCTTTACAAGAAAGTTCAGGAACAAAAGAAGTAACTGAAAAAGATCAACCAGAACTAATTCAAGTAGAGCAAAAGGTAGTAAAATCAAAGAAAACTGCGAGAAAAGCAAAATCTTCTGTTAATAATGTTAAAGTTGAGCAAGATTCTACAGACAAAATTATAGATTCAACTGGAGATGCTACTAAGGTAGACAAAGTTAGAAAAAAAAGTACTGCTAGTAAGCAAGAAGATACACTTTTAGATAATCTACAAGGTGAAGATAATGATGTTAATTCTGAAGTAACTCAAACCTCTGAGATTAGTAAAGAACTAACGCTTACTTCGAAAAGTAAATCATCAAGATTACAAAAAGATAAAAATTCTTCGAAGAAGACAACTAAAGAAGAAAAGATTGTAACTAAAGTAGCTAGAGCTACTAAATCAACTAAAGCAGATAAGCCATTAAAAATAGAAGTAAAAGATACTACTTTAAATACAATTGCTAAAGATCAGGTAATTAAACTTCCACAAAGTTATACTGCAGAGACAGAAGTGTTAAAAGAAATAAAATCTTACTCTACAAGCGGTTATCCTTTTAGCAGTGACAACGAAGAAAGTAAAGAAATTAGCAATGCAAGTTTAAGTAGTAACAATGCAAAGATTACTTCTCTAGATAATGCTGAGATAGCTGAAGCGCTCAATGCTACTTTTGTAAAAGATACAGTTGTTAATAATTTAGTTTCCAAGACAGAAGTAAAAGCAAATGACAACAATGAAGCTAAATCCTTAATGGGACAGGCCTTAGATTTAGCAAGTGAAAGTAAGCAAACAGTAACTTCTAAGAAAAAACAAAAACTTTCTTATGGTTCACAGTTTTTATTAAATCCATTTGCATATGACTCATCAATTCTCTTTAATGAAGATAATTATTTAGTAGAAGATAGTGATGAGTTTGTTAATGCTTCATCTTTATGTATAGGCTATCGAGATAAACTTTCTCAAACTTTAAAGAGTTTAGGAAAAGATACAAAAACCTACGTTTCTAGGTATACACCACAAGAGCGTGGGCAGTATCTAGAAGAGTTTGATAAATTCCTAAATCCTCTTAAGCATAAGTATGAAAAGGACGCCTTAATATCTGTATCTAACTTAAATGCGTTTAGTATCATTGATGAGTTTGCAAAAAAACTCCTTTCAGGGGAAGACTTTCAGAGTCAAGTTCTATTCCTATTTGGTAAACCTGGAGTTGGTAAAACATATTTAATGTCTTACTTTTACGAGCTCCTAGTTAAGCATGGATTTGAACGTAGTCAGTTTAAACATTACCTTACAAACTTTCAACGTATCTATGCTAAATGTTTACAGAATAATGGTTTAGATTATTTAACAGATGATATAATGAGTAACTCGGTAACAGTTATCGATGAGTTTTCTTCGCTTAAACGTAGCACAAGCACAAGAAAGTTTGTGTTTAACCTAATTAACTCTTTAAAAGAGTTTAAGAATAAGTTTCTAATCATTGTAAGCTCTGAATCTTATGAAAATCTTTTCAGCAATGAAGCTCTAGAAGATCAAGAGATGATGAAGTTAAAAACTTACTGTGACGAATGTTTAAGAGTTGACATCGAACTACCAGACGCTAATATTAGAGAGCATTTTGTTCTTAAAGCTATAGCTACTGGGAAGTTACGACCATTGACAGAAGAGCAAATTCACAAAATAGTTGTTGCGAGTGAAAATAGTGATTTTAGATCACTAAATGGATTCTTTAATAATGAGGTTGGTGATCAAAATTTTGAGAAAAATTTACGTGCAAGTTTTAACTTCATGCAAATAAAATTTAGATGTACGGCCTTACAACTATTAACCTACATAGCAAGAACTGAGGAAATGGAGCTAGATACTTTCTTAACTGGAAGATCTAAAAAAGCTTCTAACTTACGCTATATTGCTTGCTTTATTCTCAGTAAACATTGTGAACTTGTAGCAAAAGACATATCTGAGATAATTCAGTTAAAACCTCAATCTATTAGAAATATTATTCTTAAGGTTGAAGAGGATTTAAATGCAAGTCCATATGATCGTAAATATTACGATTCTTTAACTAAAGTATACGACTATCTTAATGACAAAATAGATAGGACTTTAAGCTCTACGACTCCAAATACCGAAGGTGGTTTAGAGTTAGAATATCCGTTAATCATTCCAAAAAATAAAAAATAAACGATAATGAAACTCGTATTACAAGCTCATAAATTACAAAAAGCTCTATCTACAGCTAGAGAAGTTGTTTCAAAAACTTTAGATCCTTCGATTGTTTTAAGTCAGCATGTTCTTTTAGATTTTTCTGAAGAAGACAAAGTGACTTTTTTAGCTGGGGATAAAGAACTTAATCACAGCGTTATCATAACAGTAGAACCTGAAGAAGGTGAGTTTGTTAACTTTCCAGATTCTTTTGTTGTAGAAAGAAAGGGAGAGCTAGTTAAACAATTATCAGTTTCTTGTAACAGCTTTGTTGATGCTATTTCAGGTTTAAATGGTAAGACACTAGTTACTTTAGAGTTTACTAAGCAACCTGCATACAATGAGCTAACTTATGCAAACTTAACTTATGAAACTACTGTTGTAAGAATTGAAGCTTCTAATGGTCAAGGTTATGCACTTTTACAAGAATCTTTAAAAGACGCTGTTTCTATTTCTACCCTTGATATCTCAGAGCGAGTGTTCCGTGATATTATTCAATCTACAATTTTCTGTGTAAGTATTAAAGCTTCTAAGCATGCTAGTTTACACACTTTAATTTTATCTTTAACACCTACACAATTAAAAGTATTTGGTGGTGATTACTCAAGAATTGCTTTATGTTCTTATCCATTTAAAGATGAAAAACCACCATATAACATTGTAGGTTTTAGAAACTTCTCAGAAGAAAATCCATTAACTTTTAACTTGTCGCGTCGTATTGGTGCAGAGTTATTAAGACTACTGTCAAATGAAGAAAAATTAGTACGTTTATTCTTCCACTTAACTCAATCTGGTCATGTGCAGTATCTTCAAGTTACACGTGGAGATGAAGAGTTAATCTTTAACTTAACTTATTCAAAACCACCAATGTATAGTCACATTATTCCTGAAGTATTTGACAATGATGTTGTATGTAATGCTGCTGAAATTAAAGATAAGTTAAATAGATCAATTAAATTCGGGGAAATTATTTTAATTAACTCTGCGGATAATGTATTAACTCTATCAGCAAGTAACCCAGGTACGCTAGATTCTTTTAGTACAGAAATTAATAGTGTGAAAACAAATCCTAATTCACAACCATTAAATTTACGTATTCAAGGTAAACACTTTATTGAACTAATAAATCCTTTACAAGAGTCTGCAAAATTAAGACAGTACCCAGTTGATCAAATGATGTTAAGTCTAAACTTTGTCAATAAAAAAGTACCTGTTTTTGTTGTAAAAGACTTAGATAACGATGAATTAGATCGTACTTATGTGTTAACTCCATATAATAATGTCGCGGCAGTTGACAACCAAAGTTAAAAAGAATTAACAAAAGGATTATGGAGTAACACTTCATAATCCTTTTTATTACTTTTATGTTTATCACTAAATTAAATTTAACTAATTTTCGTAATATCTCTTCTTTGACCTTATCCCCAGGTAAGGGAATTAACTTTGTTACTGGACATAATGGAGCTGGAAAAACTTCAGTTTTAGAAGCAATTTTTGCTTTAGCGCAATTTAAAAGCTTTAAAGTAAATAATTTGAATAGCATTATTGCGGATGGACAAGAGAGTACTTTGGTTTATGCTAAAGTGGCTGATGAAAATAGTAATAGCCACGATTTAGGTTTAAAAATTACTAAAAAATCAAAAGAGTTATTTGTTAATGGTGAGCCTGCAAAAAAAGGAGTTACTTCAGTTACGGAATTACTTCCTGTGCAAGTTATATCTCCTGATGTAGTTGAACTCTTAACTGAAGGACCTGAATTTAGACGTAAATTTATCTATTGGGGGGCTTACTATACTTATCCGAACTTCTTTCAAGAGTGGAAGACTTTTACGGTAGCTCATAAAAATCGTAATCATCTCTTAAAGCAGGCTCAAGCCTATAGAGCAAAAAATCAAGAGGTTCCTACAGCTATAATTGAACAATGTAAGGTCTTTGGCAATGTTTTAGCAGAGGTTTCGGAAAGAATAAATCAATTAAACATAGAGTACGTTAATAATTTATTGCCCGTTTTACAAAAAGTTCTAGCTGATTTTTTACCAGAGTTAAATATTGAACTAAAGTATTATCAAGGTTGGCCTAAAGATAAGAGTTTAAAAGAATACTATGCTGAAAACTTGGAGCGTGAGATTGAAACAGGACGTATGAGTGGTGGGTTAAGTCGTGCGGATCTAAGAATCAAATGCTTTGGAGAAAATGTGGTAAATATTTTGAGTCGTGGACAATTAAAACTCCTAGCTTGTGCTTTAAAGATAGCACAGGGTGACTTATTGAGAATGCAAACCACGAGTAAATGTATTTATTTAATTGATGATTTAGCAGCAGAGCTAGATGAGGGTAAACAAATTATGTTTGCTAAAAAGCTCATATCTGAAAACTGTCAGATTTTTATGACCTATATAGATAATAGAATTCTCCATATCTTTTCTAATCTAGTAGATAAATGGGATGAGTTTTCAATAGCCAAAGGAAAACTTACTCATCACTATGTTAATGGTGAAGAAGTAATTACTAAAGAATTTAATCTTGATGATTATATCTAAAAAAAGACTTGCCTATAATGGCAAGTCTTTTTTTAGATTATAAATCTACATTAGCATATAAAGCATTTTCTTCAATGAAATCACGACGAGGACCAACATCGTCACCCATTAAAGTAGTAAACAGTTGATCTGCTAAAATAGCATCTTTAACTTCTACTTTTAATAAGGTACGGTTTTCTACCTTCATTGTGGTTTCTTCTAACTCTTCCCAGTTCATTTCACCTAATCCTTTGTATCGCGAAGGATTTAGTTTCTTGATAGAGTCAGTAGAAAGTTGCTCAATAAACTGATTAAAATATCTAATAGGTGTTCTTGAGTTACCATGAACTGCAAAACGTTTGCTTTCAACATCACCAATAGGTAGAATTTTATTTAGCTCATTAGCTAAATTAACTACTTCTTGGTAATCCTTAGAGTTAACAAATTGCGCGTTAATCTCATAAGTAGATGTCATACCATGTTTAATTTCGCTTAAGTGGTAACTATATAAGCCTGTTTCATTATCATATTCTAATGAGGCTTCGTAGCGAACAGATTGATCTTGAGTTTTCTTCAGAAGATCAAGTAAGCCATCCATCCAAGTAGTGATTTTCTCTTTATCTTTTAAACTATCTAAAGTTAAAGGGTAGTAGTTTAATAGAGTTTTCATTACTTCTGGAGAATACTTACGGTTATGAGAATCAATATGCGCATTAATTAATAAAAATTGGTCGCATAATGATCTTAACTCTTCTGAAGTATAAGATTTATCGTCAACTACTAAAGTAGCTCCGTCTAAAGAGTAGTCAATTAAGAAGCGATCATATTCTTCTTTATTTTTTAAGTAAACAGGTTTTTTGTTTAACATTAATTTAAATAAAGGAGGTTGAGCAATATAAACTTTACCTGCTTCGATTAATTGTGGCATTTGACGGAAGAAGAAAGTTAATAATAATGTGCGGATGTGTGAACCGTCGACATCAGCATCGGTCATTATTACAATCTTGTGATATCTTAAATTATCAAGATTAAACTCGTCATTAATTCCACATTTTAAAACGCCGATGATATTTGTAATCACTTGCGATTCAATGATTTTATCAAAACGAGCTTTTTCTACGTTTAAGATTTTACCTCTTAAAGGTAAAATAGCTTGAGTTTGTACATCACGAGCTTTAACTGCAGAACCACCCGCAGAATCCCCCTCGACAAGATATACTTCACATTCTTCAGGGTTTCTTGAGTTACAGTGTACTAGTTTGTTAGCTGTAAATGAGCTCTTTTTATTAGTACGAGCTAACTCACGAGCTTTACGTGCCGCTTCTCTTGTTCTTGCTGCCGAAACAATTTTATCAACAATTATTTTTGCAATTTTTGGATTTTCTTCAAGAACAGTTTGAAGTTGATCATTTACTGCTGACTCTACGACACCACGTACTTCGGAAGAAACTAATTTATCCTTAGTTTGAGAAGAGAACTTAGGATTTGGAACTTTAACGCTAACTATAGCAACAAGTCCCTCACGAGAGTCATCACCATCAATCTTAAGATCTTTTAATGCTCGAGATTTGGCATTAGCAATAACTTCCCTTTCAATATAGCTATTTAAGGTTCTAGTTAAAGCTGCTTTAAAACCAATTAAGTGAGTACCACCATCTCTTTGTGGGATATTGTTGGTAAAGCACAGAACGTTTTCTTTATAAGTATCGTTCCATTGCATAGCAACTTCTACAGTTATACCTAGATCTTCGTTATAACTATTAAAGAAGAAAGGTTCCTCATTTATTAGAGTTTTGTTTGTATTTAAGAATTTTACAAAGGCTTGTAAACCACCTTCATAATGGAAATCGTCTTTGCTTCCATCTCTTTCGTCTGATAGTACAATGCGAACGTTAGAGTTTAAAAAGCTAAGCTCTCTCAGACGATTACGTAAAATCTCATATGAAAACTCTGTTACATTTTTAAATGTTGCATGAGATGGCCAGAAACGTACTGTTGTACCTGTTTTAGTTGTTTCGCCAACTACTTTTAAAGGCTCCTCAGGTACACCATTTAAATAAGTTTGTTCATGGATTTTACCATTTCTACGTATTTGTAAGAATAGCTTAGAGGATAGAGCGTTTACTACAGAAACCCCTACTCCATGAAGACCACCGGCAATAGTTTTTGCATCAAATTTACCACCAGCATGCAGAACTGTCATAACTACTTCAGCAGCACTTACACCTTCTTCTGGATGTATTTCGGTAGGGATGCCTCGACCGTTATCAGCAACCGAAACAGAGTTATCCTCATGGATGGTTACTTTAATTTCAGAACAGTGACCTGCTAATGCTTCATCGATTGAGTTATCGACTACTTCAAAAACCATGTGGTGTAGACCAGAACCATCATCGGTATTACCGATGTACATTCCCGGTCTTGTTCTTACAGCATCTAGACCTCTTAGAACACGAATGGCGCTAGAGTCGTAACTTTTGTTTTGGTCTTCTGCCATCTTTTCCTCTTGGATTAAATCTGGATTAAAATCGAAATTATAGTTAAATCTAACCGTTCTATTATATCACAATAATGATAATAATTTTTAAATACGAAAGAGACTTCCTAAGTATCTTAGGAAGTCTCTAGAGGAAAATTAAGATTATAAACCTAATTTAGCTTTAACAGCTTTAGCTAATCTTTCGTCAATTTCATTGAATAGTTCTAAAACTTTTTCTAAAGTTGGTTTATAAGTAACACCACTTAATGAATCAGCATAGTTAGACGCTAGAACATCTTGTTGCTCCGCGCTCATTAAGTTATAAAGAGCTCTTGGTTGATTAAAGTAGTCGTTGTCATATTCGCGGAAGTCAAAATGAGCAGCTTCACGTTCTAATTGTAACGCTGGTTCATGGTTATGAGTAGGTTGGTATGTCTCAAAACGGTTTGGAGCATAGTTTGGATGCATGCCACCATTATTATCAACTCTCATAGCTCCATCACGGTGTGTAGTGTGGTATGGGCATTTAGGTTGATTTACTGGAATTTGATGATGGTTTACACCTAAACGGTATCTTTGTGCATCTTGATATGAGAATAATCTACCTTGTAACATGCGGTCAGGAGAGAAACCAATACCTGGTACATTGTTACTTGGAGCAAATGCAGCTTGTTCAACTTCAGCAAAGTAGTTAGCTGGATTTCTATTTAATTCTAGGATACCAACATCAATTAATGGGTAATCTTTATGAGGCCATACTTTAGTTAAGTCAAAAGTATAGTTGTGTAGGTTAGCTTCATTCTCAGGCATAATTTGAACTTTTACAGCCCAACGAGGGAAATTGCCTGCTTCAATATTTTCATAAAGATCTTTTTGCGCTGACTCTCTATCTTTACCTACTAATTGTGCAGCTTCTTCGTTAGTTAAGTTTTCAATACCTTGTAAAGATTTGAAATGGAACTTAACCCAGAAACGCTCATTTTCACTATTAATGAATGAGTAAGTATGAGAACCGAAACCGTGCATTTGACGATAGTTAGCTGGGATACCACGATCAGAGTGAAGAATCATAACCTGGTGCATAGCTTCTGGTGTATGAGCCCAGAAATCCCAAGCTGCGTCTGCTGATCTCATATTTGTACGTGGATCACGTTTTTGTGTATGAATGAAGTCTGGGAATTTTAAAGGATCTCTAATAAAGAATACAGGGGTGTTGTTACCTACAAGATCCCAGTTACCTTCAGTTGTATAAAATTTTAGAGAGAAGCCACGAACATCACGCTCTGCATCTGCAGCTCCACGTTCACCTGCAACTGTAGAGAAACGTAATAATACATCAGTTTGAGTGTTTGGTTGGAAAACTGCTGCTTTAGTATATTTACTAATATCGTGAGTTACTGTAAAAGTACCAAAAGCTGCTGAACCTTTTGCGTGTACAACTCTCTCAGGGATACGCTCACGAGCAAAGTGAGCTAATTTTTCTTGATACCAAACGTCCTGTAATAATAAAGGACCTTTAGCACCAGCAGACATAGTGTTGTCGTTGTTTTCTACAGGTTTACCTGCAGCTGTTGTTAAAGTGCTACTTGAATGATCAAATGGACATTTTTTCATAGTCTACCTAAAAGTTATATTGTTATTAATAGTTAAATTTGTGAGGAATTATTTAAACTCTTAATTCTACTTTTGTTTATTTTGTTTTTTGTTTGTTTATTTGCAAATTATTATAGCATTGAAAAATGCCAAAGTAAAGTATTTTATTGATAGAATTGTCTAATTTATATTTTTATAAGATTCTTATTTTATCTCTAAATGATTGATATCTAGCGATATTATTTAGGTGTAAAAATTTTCTATTTTTGTTCATTTTTATAAAAATGACTATGTCTACTTGAAGGTGAAAAAATATAAATAAGTAAAACTAATTAATAAAAAGTTTAAAAAGTTTAGTGAAAATATAATGGTTTTTGATTTAAAAGATTACACTGATTTAGATTAAATAATAGTAAAGAGACGGTAATTTAGAACTTGAAATAAGTTCACACGCCATCAATATATTTATATATTTATGGGGACTTTGAAGAAAACTAAGTAGGAAAGGGCTGGAAAATGGTATTGAAATGGTTTTCTCTTATCTTCAGCCAAAGATGTTAGGTCTATGACCATAGGTTTTATTTGCTTAATTTAAAATTATATATTGTTGGGTTTAATGTTTAATTTTGGTATAAATTTATTAATGTAAGGTGCTAGATTCTGTAACAAGTTTTTATTAAAATATTCTATTTTTCAGTAAATTAAAGTTAGTCTCTGAAACTATTTAACATTTTTATAGTCTAAAGTTCTGTTATAATCCCTTAATTTAAGGGCTATGTTAAAAAAATTTATATAGATAGAGGTTTATAAAATGGGTTTATTTAAAGAGTTTAGAGAATTTGCTTTAAAAGGTAATGTTATCGATTTAGCAGTGGGTGTTGTGATTGGTGGTGCTTTTGGTAAAGTAGTATCATCTTTAGTATCAGACATCATCATGCCTTTAGTTGGTTTATTAACAGGTGGTATCTCATTTAAAGATATGAAATGGCAAGTAACTGATGGCGTTGCTATTACTTACGGTAACTTTATTGATACTATCGTTAACCTAATTATTATTGCTGCAGCTATTTTCTTTGTAATTAAAGCTATGAATAAAATTCGTACTCTAGCTGAAAATGCACTGAAAAAACAAGAAGAAGTTAAAGCTGAAGAAGAAAAAGCAGAAGCTGAAGCTGAAGCTAATAAACTTACTGCTGATCAACAATTATTAACAGAAATCCGTGATCTATTAAAAGCACGTGCTCAAGAGCAAAGTAAATAATTATTTACATAAGTAAAGGTTGCTACCATTTGGTAGCAACCTTTCATCATATTAATAAAGTAAACTAAACTTTTTTAGTTTCCTAAGTTTACCTAGTTCATCTTATCAGTTTAATCTTAACAAGATTAAAATTAGAAACGAAATTAATAGTAGAGAACTCGATAACTAATAAAGAATAAGTTTAAATATAAAATTACACTAGCTAATTTTAGAATAAACCCCGCTAAACTTTTCCATTCCTTGCTAAACGCAACTACTAAATTGACAAGAGCAATAAGAATAAATGAGATTGCATATTGTAATACCTCACGATTACTTATATGTGAGTTATCAGTGAGAAAATCAAATTTAGCAATAATTAGATATAGGAAAAAGCTTAAAGCTAAGATTAGTAATAAAGTCTCAATTACAAGTAATAAATTTTTAAAATTATCTAATCTTGTTTTTGAAAGTATTAAACAGCTATTAGCTAAAGCAACCCCAAGAGCTAACTGTAAGAATGGATTAAAGTACAGTTCGAAACTGAAATCTACGTAAAGGTAATAGATATTTTGTAAGGCAAAAATGACTAGTAAAGCTGGATAAATAGCTATATTGATAAATTTCTTTTCAGCTTCTACAGCTTGCAGGTATTTGTCACTTTGGCTGTCTAAGTTTAATCGAGAGTCTTTATGGAAGAAGAATATAATAGCTACCAGTAGTAACGCTACATAAACTAAAAGTTGAGCTTTAGAGGGATCTCTATAGATAAAGAATGCAAGAACCTCATAGCCAGAGTAACCTACTGTTACTAAAGCTAGTTTACGAAAATTAGAGCTTTGAGTATTACATAAACTTGCATTTTTAAAGCAAACAGTATAGACAAACAAACAGGAAATTACTGCTAAAGTATAAAAAGGTAAGCGGTAGTATTCAGTAAGAAATAAACTTTGCCAATGGATATCAAATCTAGCTAAACCAATAAAAAGCAAAAACAGTAGATAAAAATGGTAGTTATGCTTAAGATGAGAAAGCACTGCGTACTCCTTAGCAATTAATTAGTAAGTATATAAGGAAATTAATTTTTTTCATAAAATGAAATGCTACATAAAAAACTAATTTGTTATATAATATCAGATTGAACTGAGTTTATTAAAATTTTGCAACACAATCTGCGATTTATTGGTCTTTCGCAAAGCTCTAGTGGTTTGTGTCCAAGATTCTAACGGCTTAGAATTTAGATATTAAAGTAATTTTTTACTTTAAATTTCTTAAGAGAATAACCAAGCTTAAGAGCTTGGGCTTTTTTGTTATTAAAGACAAATTAAAAAGGGGAGACGCCCCCTATAGCTGTAGATTTAGTATTAAGAGCAGTAACTTTATTACACTAGAAAAGTAGGCTTTTACACTTACTTTTGTGCTTACTTTCAATGAGTGTTATAAGGAAGTCAAAACTAGGTTCTAGATATCGGTATTTCTTGGTATTTAGAGTTATCCCAATAACGATTAAAACTAAATTTTGTTGGTATATAAACAAATGAATAATAGTTCTGATATTAATTTTGTGAAAGATCAAAAAACAAGTAAGTCTATTGTAAGATTAGAAAATATTTCCAAATCTTATGATGGTAAAACAAATACGATTGAACATTTTAACCTTGATATTGAGCAAGGAACATTCTTAACAATTTTAGGTCCTTCAGGTTGTGGTAAAACGACTGTTTTACGTATGATTGCCGGTTTAGAAACGGTTTCTGGTGGTAATGTATATATTGATAACGTTGATGTAACTAACTTAGGTGCAGAGAAGCGTCAAGTAAATACAGTTTTCCAAAGTTATGCTTTATTTCCTCATATGAATATCTTTAATAACGTAGCTTTCGGCTTAAGAATGCAGAAAGTTCCAGAGAATGAAATTAAAGAGAGAGTGATGGAAGCTTTAGCAATGGTAAAACTTGATAGTTTTGCAGAGCGTATGCCTAGTCAGTTATCAGGTGGTCAACAACAACGTGTTGCAATTGCTAGAGCAGTAGTTAATAAGCCAAAAGTGCTATTACTTGATGAATCTTTATCAGCTTTAGATTACCAATTACGTTTAGAAATGCAAAACGAATTAAAAGCATTACAACGTAAATTAGGAATTAGTTTTATCTTTGTTACTCACGATCAAGAAGAAGCATTAACTATGTCTGATCGTATTATTGTTATGAACAAAGGTAAGATTGTGCAAGATGGTACTCCTAGAGAAATTTATGAGGAGCCTGCAAATCTGTTTGTAGCAGAATTCATTGGAGAGATCAATGTATTTAGTGCTAAAGTTCTAGAACGTATTGATGAAGAAAAAGTTTACGCAGACGTTGAAGGACGTAAATGTGTTATCAATACAAAATTAGATGTATATCCGAATAAAAAACTTTTAGTTTTACTACGTCCAGAAGATTTAATCGTGGAAGAGATTCATCGTTTTGATGAGAATGTAGATGGTATCTATGGACAAATAGTAGACTTAAACTACAAGGGAATGACTTTAGATTCTCGTGTGAAACTAAACTCTGGAAAAGAAATTGTAACTTCAGAATTCTTTAACGAAGATGACCCGTCAATGAATCACAATATTGGGCAAAAAGTTGCAATTACATGGCATGATAGTTGGGAGGTAGTGTTAGATGAAGAGTCTAATAAACCTACTATCGATTAAAAACTTTACAGTATTTTTTATACTATTTTGGCTAGGGTTATTTATTTTAATTCCTGGAATTTTAGTTGTTCTAGTAAGTTTTTTCTCATCTAGTCCAAATGAGTTTTACGAAGCAGTTTTCTCTCTAGAGAGTTATAGCAAGTTAACTGATCCCCTTTATTTAAAGGTTTTCCAAAATAGCTTATACTTAGCTCTGTGCACGACACTAGTAACTTTTATTATTGGTTATCTTTACGCCTTAGCTGTAGTAAATTGCCGTAAAAAATGGCATGCATTATTACTTATTCTAGTAATTCTACCTTTTTGGACTAATAGCTTAGTAAGAATTTATGGTATTAAGAACCTTTTAGGTGCTAATGGCTTTATTAATCAGTTCTTAAAGAGTATAGGTTTAATTGATAAACCATTACAAATTCTTTACACTGATACAGCTGTTATCATTGGTATGGTTTCAATTTTATTACCATATATGATCTTACCTATTTACTCTTCTTTACAGAAGATTGATAGTCGTTTGATTGAAGCGGCTAAAGATTTAGGTGCAGGACCATTCAAGAGATTTACTAAAGTAACTTTCCCTCTATCATTTTCAGGGGTAATCGCAGGTATCACTTTAGTATTCTTACCTTCTATGGGATTATTCTATATCTCAGATCTTCTAGGAGGTCCAAAATCTCTGCTAATTGGTTCGGTTATTAGACAAGAGTTTTTATTTACAAGAAATTGGCCATTAGGGGCTGCATTATCAATTGGTATGATTGCAATCTTAATGTTTACTATGTGGCTTGTTAATAAATTTAAGATAGGTAGAGTAGAGTAATGATCAAAAGAATTTCTATAACGTTAATCATAGCTCTAGTAGTTCTATTTATGTATCTGCCTATTGCTGTGTTGGTGGTAAATAGTTTTAATGCTAACCGCTATGGTATCCGTTGGGATGGTTTTACATGGCGTTGGTATGAAAAGCTGTTTAACAATCAAGATATGATTAACGCGGCTATCCATTCCCTTGTTATTGGTTTTCTGGCAGCAACTATCGTAACTATTATTGGAGCTTTAGTTTCAATAGCTGTATACCGTTACAGATTTAAAGGTAAAAAAGCGGTACAAGGCTTATTACTACTTAATATGATTACTCCTGATGTAGTAATGGCAATCTCACTATTAATCCTTTTTATAGTTTTAGGGTTTTCCCTTGGCTTTGTAACTCTTCTAATTGCACATATCACTTTCTGTTTACCTTATGCGGTAATTGTAATTAGTTCGAGATTACAAGGATTTGATCGAAGAATGTTAGAAGCTGCTAAAGATTTAGGTGCACCTGAAAGAGTAATTTTATTAAAAATAGTGCTACCTTTAATTTTCCCTGCAATAGCAGCGAGCTGGTTATTGTGTTTCATTATTTCTATGGACGATGTAATTATTAGTAGTTTTACTACAGGTCCAGGTTATGAGCCTTTACCAGTTAGAGTATTTTCATTAGTTAAATCTGGAGTTACTCCTGATGTGAATGCTGTAGCAACTATTATGGTTCTTCTTTCGATTGTAGTGGTATCTATTGTTGCTTTTGCCTTTAAAGGTAAACTAAAATTTAATTTTTAAACCTTAATAATTTGAGGTTTAATTTGTAAGATTATGATCGTAGAACATTCGATAGATGTAGAATACACATGTGAACAGATGTTCAATCTGGTAGCAAATTATGAAGATTATCCCATTTTTATAAAAAATTGTAAAAGCTCAAAAACTTTTACGCAAAAGGATAATGAAGTAGTTGCTGAACTAGAGATGTCATTTGCTGGTATTAGCCAAAAGTTTAGTACTCTAACTAAGTTCTATCCAAATGAAAAAATTACTATGGATTTGGCTGAAGGACCATTTGAGAAATTAAGAGGTTTTTGGCTATTTAGTGATATTTCATCAGAAGGATCTGGTAAAAAGACAAGAGTGCAGTTTTATATGGATTATAAAATGAATCTTTTTATCGAGTTTTTAGTAGGAAATAAGTTTAAGCTAGCTATGGTTAATATGGTTGATAGTTTTATTCATAGAGCACAAACTATTTACTCATAATTAGGTAATTTTTTATGCAAAAAGTAGAACTCATTTATGGAGCTTCTCCTAGCAATATTTACATTTGGAAACATAAATACCCTACAGATGAAGTTATAACTGTTGAAAGAGTTGTAAATGATTCAAAAGTATTGCAAATTTATAAATTAGATAAAGAAGCTGTTTCCTATGCAATTTTTGCAGAAAAGGCTAGTCTAGAAGATGTTGTTAAAGACGGAGATAGAGTATCAGTTTTGAGAAATCTTCTCAGACGTAGAAATGAACCTAATCGTGGTAAAGCTGTGCCACATAATCCGAACCGTAAACCAGCGAAGAAATAAAAATAATCCCCTGTCACTTAAGTGATAGGGGATTATTTTTATAATGATTTTATTTCACAGATTAAACCAAATTTATCTAAGGTTTTATTTATGCGAATAAGATTGTCTGAGATATATGGATTACTTGCAAGTTCGTTTTCGTCAATAGCAAGGATTAATTTATCAATTAAACCATTTGCATGGCTAAAATAAACCTTAACAAGACTTTGTTTAATTAGCTTATTAAACGAAGAGAAAGTAAAGTCGTAAGCTAACTCCATTAGTAAAGCTAAACGATTTATTGGATTATTGTAATCGCAATTATTAGCGTTTAAAGCTTCTAAGAATTGATTAATTTGACTTATCTCTTGACTACTAAAGCCATACATAGTTGAATTATTGATAATATAACTAGAATGCTTAACAAAATCGTCGTCAGAAATAGAATGACCTACGAGCATGAAAACACAGTAGTTATAAATATCTTGAGAACTAAATTCTTGTTGAAGGAATTTGTCGTGTTGTACAATCACTAAAGCATGGTGATAGAAATCATTAAACAGTTTATTTACAATCTTAAATTTGTGACGTAAATTTTGTACTGTAACTAGCTTAATTTTTCTAAAGATATCGTGCTTATGATCAGAGTATAAAATACCTTCACGAAGAGCAGAATCAGAGTAAGTTAGTTTTTCAAAATGGAAGGTAGCAAATAAAGCTTTAAGAATTACTAGGCCACCAATTAAAACTAAGCGACCAGAAGCATCAAATCCATGGTACACCAATTGTGCTGAAGATTTATTTAGAAGAATTAACTCTAGTAAATCATCTAAACTTTGAGCATTTAGATAGTTTTGGTTATGATACTTCTCTTGGAAAACTTTAACTTTAGCAAGTAAATCAAGAATAAGCTCTTTATTATAAAGTTGATGATCTTCGCGTGGATTCTCTAATAGATAGGTTAGGCGTTTATCAACATCTTTTAAACCATTTCTTACGCGTAGTAAAGTATTTTTAATTGTACCTGAAGAACCTACGGCGTGTTTACAGTTAACAAAGCTCTGTACGATAGGATTATCTAATTCTTCACGGAAGATATTGCAAGCATCAACGAAAGCTTTATCAAATAATTCTCTGCTAATAATGCCTTCATTAAAATACTTTTGCGTAAATGAAACACAACCTAAATTTTTACTAGTTAAAAATTGTGGTTTTAAATTATCCGAAAGAATAATTTCAGTTGAGCCACCACCTATATCCACAGCAACAAAACGCTCAGTAATAGGATTAGATAGAGCAATACCTTGGAAAATAGTACTTGCTTCTTCTACACCAGACAAAATGTTAATCTTGTGTGGGAAAACTTCTTTAATTTTAGCTAAAAGTTCATTTTGATTTTTAGTACTTCTAATTGTATAAGTAGCATTAGCACGTACTTCAATATTGTCCTCAAAATGACTTATAAATTCTTGAATTGATTTTAAAGCATTACAACAGCGTTCAATTCCTTCAGGTAGTAAGAAATTGTCAGAATTTAAATATTTTGCTAGTTGTACAGTAATATTAAATCTTTTAATTATTGGACGAAATAAGCCTAATTTTCTCGCAATAATTAAATTAAAGCTGTTTGAGCCTAAATCAATTACAGCAATATATTCTTGTGCTGGTGATTTTGAATTAGACATAGTTAAATATTTGATTAAATCTTAAATTATTCTAGCAAAATTATAGCATATTTTTAAATTAAGGTTTTATTTGGCGTTAAATTTATATTTTATATAGCTTAAATTTCAGAGGTATATGTAATAACTTCTTGAGAGGTGGTTGACATAGATTTATTATTTGTTTATAATACACGGGTACTTCGGAGGAAGTTACAAAAAATATTATAGAAAGTTAAGCTTCACTAGTAACAAAAAAATAAATTTACTATTGACTTTTTATTTTAATGAGTATATAATATTCCTCGTTATTTGGGGAACATCATCAAATAAGTGATATCTTAATAAAGTTTTTTACGGTGAGATGGCCGAGAGGCTGAAGGCGCTCCCCTGCTAAGGGAGTATGGGGCCAAAATCTCCATCGAGGGTTCGAATCCCTCTCTCACCGCCATCCTTTTTTAAAGTGCATCCATAGCTCAGCTGGATAGAGTACACGGCTACGAACCGTGCGGTCAGAGGTTCGAATCCTCTTGGATGCGCCATTTCTTTTTTATAGTGCATCCATAGCTCAGCTGGATAGAGTACACGGCTACGAACCGTGCGGTCAGAGGTTCGAATCCTCTTGGATGCGCCATCTTTATTTTAATAAACTAAATTAGTGTATTAATTAAGTTTTTCAGGGCAGTTTTTACTGCCCTTTTTTCGTTTTTAGGTTTTGTTAATTTTCTTATGTTCTCTTCCTGCATATGATAAAATATAGCAAAAATTAATATTTTGAGCTAGCTATAGTAGCAAAACACATATGTTGCACAAAGTTTTTAAATGTAGTAAGCTTTATCTTGGAATGACTGCAGTTATACTAAGTCAAAGCATGGCATTAAATTTAGCGTACGCCGACACTGTTACTACAGATTTTACAAAAAATCTTCCATCTACGGATGTAGATTACTCTAATCCAGATTCGACTAGTGTTTTCTTGTTTAGAAACGTTGAAAACTCTTTAACTTTGTCAGAGTTGGATCGTCGATACCCAGCCTTAAATTATACTTACTATAATACTTTTACTTCCCAAGTATATGAAGCAATTAAGGAAGAACAGATAAAAAAGAGATTTTTATCTAAAGTTCCAACTTCAGATGGGAAAACCTATGACTATAATCAAATACCTATAGTCATTCAAGCGGATTATATGTTTTCTAAAGATCGTGGAGATCAGATTACTTACACAGGTAATGTCTCTATGATCCAAGGTGATCGTCATATAAAGGCTCAAGAAATAGTTTATACCCGTGGAGAAGACGGTAAACAATATATTACTGTAAAAGGTGATGTAAATTTAGCTTCTAATCAATTAGTGTTAGATGCCGATCAAATAGTTGTAGAGTTATTAAATTCAAATACTCAAGAAGTTTCTGCTGATAAAACTACATTTGCTTTAGTGGATACTATTATGCACGGGCAAGCGGAGTCATTAGATTCTTCAGACAATATAACTAAATTAAATAGATCTGAACTATATGCAGGTCCTATTCGTCCTTTTACCTTAAATATTGGTGCTAGTGAAACAATTATCGATATGAATAATCAAGAGCTTACTTTTAAAAGAGCTACAATTCGTATCGGTAAAGTACCTTTAATGTGGTTTCCTTCTTTTAGTGTAAATATTTCAGGTAAGCCACAAACTGGTTTTAAAGAGCCTACAATTGGCTTAAATTCGAATACAGGGTTTAATATTAATATTCCATTTGTCTGGTATATAAACCAGAATATGAAATATACTATTAGCGCTTTTTTTAGTTCGAAATTAGGCTTATTATTAAATAATAACTTAGATTTTGCTACTAAGTATGGTATCACGACCATAAATTATGCTTTCTCAGCACCATTTATGAATCGTAAAGATGATACTTATCGCTACTACTTAGGGGTTAGACACTTAGCAACTTTTGGTGATTATGATTTAAGTTTAAATTACCGCGGAGTTTCTGATAAAAGATACTTCTATGACTATTACAATAATACAGATTCATATTTAACTTCAAACTATAGTCTGTCTTATGCAAAAGATAATTGGTCATGGGATCTTTCGGCTTATACTTTTAAACCAATTTATAATACCGAGAGCAAGGCTTACAACTCTGCTCCAGAGTTTAACTTTAATTATCGTCAACCTTTTGCTTATAACAAATTTAGATTTGCTCTAACAGGACAAGCTGCACACTTATATAATGGTGATGCTGACATTTATACTAAAGCAGATCGTTTTTACTTAAAGAGTTCGATTTTATATTCAGCAACTAACTCTGTATTTAAATCAGATTACTCTTTATCTCAATACTTAAATTTTTATCATCAGTATAATCGTAATACTAATCGTTACGAGAATATCGTGAGATCTGCTCCTGAATTTAAAGCAGAATTTTCAACTAAACTAGTTAGAGATACCTTAGCTTTTGATCGCTATGCCGTAACTGTTACGCCTAGTTTTGGATATACTTTTAGACGTATTAGTAATAAGTATGATGAACGATTCCACAACTATGATTCATCAACGCAATTACCAAGTATTTTAATGGTGCAAAATGGCATCTATAACTATGGTATTGATAGTTTACAAGATGCTAATGATATTAACTTAGGTTATAAAGTCTCTTATATTGATAGATTTTCTGGACAAGATAAATTATCTGCAAGAGTTAATCTAATTCAATCTATTACAAAGTTAAAATACTTAGATATTCAAACCAAACAAAGATATAGTAAATATAAAAGAAATTTAGTCCTAGGTGTTCACTATAATATTGCAGACAAATTTAACTTTGACACTGCCAATATTATCGACTTAACTAAAGGCAACTCCTCTATGGGAGTAGTTTCTTTTAACTACCAGCCTAATCTAACTAATATAGTGCAGTTAAACTATAGATATGCTACTAAGAAGTACCTAGAAGATGCTTTAATTACCTCTTATAGAGATAAAGAAATCAAACAACTAGGTATTGCCTATGTTTGGGATATAAACCCGCAGCTATCTATGTTATTCTCTAACTACATTGATTTAAAAGATCGAAAATTAGTTGATCGTAATATTGCTTTTAACTATGTTTATTATGGTTGGTCTATTAGTATCTCTTATGAAAGACGTAGAGTTGGAGCAAATCAATATGAAAATGGTTTTGATTTCTCTCTAAATCTAATTGGCTTTAATAATAGTTACAATAGTCGTTTTGGTCGTTATATCAATTCTGGTAAAATTCCTTTTGTAGGAAATCGTTAGTAAAAAAAAGGATGGCTACTGTGAAGTAGCCATTTTCTCATATGTTAAAATTAAATTATCAACGTACAAAATTTATTATGAGTTCTCCTTCAATTTCTAAACTACCAATTAATAATGGTTTAGAAGTTGCTTTTGTTGGAGTTTCGAATGCTGGTAAATCATCATTGCTAAATGCTTTATGTAATCAAAAAAGCTTAGCTAAAACTTCAAGTACTCCAGGGAGAACTCAATTAATTAATTTGTTTGCAGTGGCTCCATATGTAAATTTAGTAGACCTACCTGGATATGGTTATGCTGCTGTACCTGAAAAACTCAAAATAGAATGGCAAAAATCTTTAGGAACATACTTAGAAAAGCGTGAGTACTTAGCTGGTATTGTTCTCCTAATGGATTCTCGTCATCCTTTAAAGCCTTTAGATCAGCAAATGCTTCAGTGGTGTGTAGAGTTTTCAGTGCCAGTAGTGGTAGTTTTAACGAAAACTGATAAACTAACCCAATCAGAGTTAATGAAGCAAATTAGAAAAGTAGAAGAAGCTTTAATTGCTTTTACTATTGCGGATGAAAATAATCCAGATCCTCAACCTATTGAAATTATTCCTGTATCATCAATGAAGAAAAGAGGAATTGATAAACTTGCAAATGTGCTCGATAACTGGTTTTCTCCTGTTACGAGCAAGTATGAAGAGATGGGGATTACAGACTTAACTCCACCAGAAAGAGAACAGTTAACTTTACCTGATGAAGTTAAAACTGAAGTAAATACTGGTTTCTTAAGTCAAGCATTATCATCTAAAGAAACTAAAGGTAAAACTAATAAACAAAGGTATAGCCCTACAGCAAGACGTTTAGGTACTTCTAAACCATTTGTAGATCCAAAGAAATTACAAAATAAGAAAAAGTATTTTAAGAAGAGTAAATAGGAGGTAGAAGATGCCTGAATTACCAGAGGTAGAAACTACCGTCAGAGGAATTAGCCCTTTAGTTTTAGGACGTAAAATTGTTCAAATCGTGATTAACAATGATAAGTGCCGTCTTGTGCCTGGAAAAGAATTACTAGAGCAGGTTGGTACAAGCGTGCTAAAGGTCTTTCGTCGTGCTAAGTACGTATGTATAGATAATGGCAAAGGCTACATTGTTATTCATCTAGGTATGTCTGGAAATTTAAAAGTTGTCTCTCAAGACTTAGAAACTTTAAAGCATGACCATGTTCTAATTAAGTTTGATAACAATACAGAACTGCGTTATAACGATCACCGTCGCTTTGGTGGTGTTACGTTTATTGCAAAAGATGATTTTGACAATAATAAGTTATTTGCACACAACGGTCCTGATGCTTTAAGTGAAGAGTTTAATAGAGATTACCTAGTGCATTTCTTGAAAAAGAAAACATTAAGACCAATTAAACTCTTTTTAATGGACAACAAAGTAGTAGTTGGTGTTGGTAATATTTACGCTAATGAATCTTTATATGAATGTGGGATTAACCCATGTACATATGTTGCTGACTTAAGTGAAGAGCAAATGTTTGCCTTAGTTGATAGCATTAAAAGAATATTACATAAGTCAATTCAAGCAGGTGGTACAACTTTAAAAGATTTTGAACAACCTGATGGTAAACCTGGCTACTTTGCTCAAAGCTTACAATGCTATGGAAAAGAGGGAGAGTATAATCAAGAGTATAATGATTACTTCTGCAAAATTGAATTAGGAGGACGTAGCTCCTTTTTCCTCCCGAAAAAGCAACCTTTAATAGGTAGAGCTATAGATAAGTATAGTGAGCTTGTTGAACAAGCACAAAAAGCAAAATAATATAAAAGAGATCGGTT
>NZ_NRHC01000058.1 GCF_003585885.1 Psittacicella hinzii
TAGATGCGGAATTCAGGTTAGAAGTGTCAAATCTGTTATTTAGAAATCTAGAAATATAAAAATCTGTTGTAAAAATTATAAACCTTATTAAATATTAGCGTTAATAACCATATTGTTAGTATGGTTACTATTAATCAAGTTATACTATTCGATGAAATTTTATTATCCTAGACGTCTATATTTAGAAAATAATTAATATTTGTAATTTTTTGTTTAAAGTTTGCAATAAGAGAGTATAATAATTTTTAATTAAATAATTTTTATGATTTGATTAATTTGATTAACAGGATTTAAGTTTAAGGAATAATTATATGGCACAATATTTATTTACTTCTGAATCAGTGAGTGAAGGACACCCTGATAAAGTAGCTGATTTAATTTCAGATTCAGTTTTAGATGCTATTTTAGAAAAAGACCCACGTGCGCGTGTAGCTTGTGAATCTTATGTAAAAACAGGTTTAATTCTTGTAGGTGGTGAAATTACTACTTCAGCATGGGTTGATGTAGAAGAAATTGCAAGAAATACAGTAAACAAAATTGGTTACAATACTTCAGATTTAGGTTTTGACGGTAACACTTGTGCAGTTTTATCATGTATCGGTAAACAATCAGCTGATATTAACCAAGGCGTTGACCGTGAAGATGAACTAAACCAAGGTGCTGGTGACCAAGGTATTATCTTCGGTTATGCAACTGATGAAACTGAAGCTTACTTACCAGCGCCAATTACTTATGCTCACCGTTTAGTAAGACGTCAAGCTGAATGTCGTAAAGAAGGTATTTTAAGTTGGTTACGTCCAGACGCTAAATCACAAATTACTTTCAAATACGAAGACGATAAAATTGTAGGTATTGACACGGTAGTATTATCAACTCAACACAGCCCTGAAGTTTCAAATGAAGAAATTCGTGCTGGTGTTATTGAAGAGATTATCAAACCAACTTTACCATCTGAATGGATTGATAAAGATACTCGTTTCTTAATTAACCCAACAGGTCGCTTTGTAATCGGTGGTCCACTAGGTGACTGTGGTTTAACTGGTCGTAAAATTATCGTGGATACTTACGGCGGTGCTGCACGTCACGGTGGTGGTGCTTTCTCTGGTAAAGATCCTTCAAAAGTTGACCGTTCAGCTGCTTATGCAGCGCGTCACGTAGCTAAAAATGTGGTAGCTGCAGGTCTAGCAAAACGTTGTGAAGTACAATTATCTTATGCTATCGGTGTAGCAGAACCTACTTCAGTATTTGTGGAAACTTTTGGTACAGAAGTAATTTCAAGAGAAAGAATTACTCAATTAATTAAAGAAGTATTTGACTTACGTCCTTATGGTTTAATTAAAGAGTTAGATTTATTAAAACCAATCTATAGTAAAACAACTAACTATGGTCACTTTGGCCGTGAAGGTTTCACTTGGGAAAATACTAACAAAGCAGCATTATTACGTGAATTAGCTGGTTTAGCTAACTAATGCGCTTAGTTTAGATCTCAAGCAAAGTTATAAATTAGATTTCAATAAAAGTAGAAGCAAGCAAAAAATCTAATTTACTAGGAAAGGCAGAGCAAAGTTTTTAACAAACTACGCTCTGCCTTTTTATTTTTACTTATTTTAGGGTAGTAACTAAAATTATGAAAAAAATAGAGTGGTAATTATAGAGGTAGGATAAGATTTAAGGCGATATAGCAAGATTTAAGGCTGATATTTCGCAGAAAGAAAAACAATGGTTATCGAGAGAGGAATATGTTGAGAAAGAACTAAAAACAGAAAACGTGCTGAATGCGAAGAAATATAGGATCGGATAATGCGGATAAAATGAAGAATCCGAGCATGTAAAAATAATTGTTATTGTGGAAAATATCGAGTTATTTCGAAAAATAGTTGCTTACATTCTGCAAATATCTAAAAGCAAACTTATTTCTCTACTTAGTATTGTTTATGGTTTATGAGTTTAATCATACGTAGAGTATGTTTATCTATATTGAAAGGCAGTGGTAGATGTTAATTTTAGGTACAAGTCTTAAAAATGGGTTTTTAATAGGTGTTTTACTAAAAAATAGTAAAATTATTTAAAATTATTAAAGGTTAATTATCAATAAGTTGATATTGGTAGAGGAATTTTTATTTAATTTTATTAAAATATTTTTAATTAAATACTATATAATAAAAACAGAAATTAAAAATAAAGAATAAAAATAATAGAAGTTACTAAAATAATTTAGAATTTTGCTGAGTTTTTTAGTAATTTATTCTTAGGTTAAAGAATTTTCTTTAAGCTTTAAATAGTTTTTTACTTATTTATAGCTTTATAAAAGAAGATTTTATCTAATTTAATCTAGCTTTTATCTAGTGTTATACATTTAGATATATAGCTTACCTCTTTGTCTCTCAAAGAGAGTTAATGATAAAACCTAATTAAATATCAACGGAATTAAAAACAAACAACGAAATAGCGAACACTACATTAAACGAAAATTAAACTAAAATCCGACAAAAATTAAGTATCCCAATAAAAAGAAATAACAAAAGTAACAAAAAAGTAACAAAAAAGTAACAACAGTAACTAAATTTATTGGTAAAGATTTACTTTTACGCCTCACAAAATAGCTAAGATCATTTTTATCAACTTTTACTTTCTAAACATAATGGAGTAGACCGTGGAAATAGCTAAAAAAGAAGACACAGCCCCTCAAAAGACCACAGCGCCAAAACGTAGTCGTGGCCGTCCAAGAAAAATTAAAGTTTTAGAAGGTAGCCTTGCAGCAAAAGTAGCAGCACTAGATCCAAAAGTATTCGAAAAAGGTGAAGAGTACTTAAATAAAATTTTTAATTTTATTACTAGTCATGAAGGTTATAAAGAAAACGCAGATAGTTTAATTAAAGAACTTTACCTTGCTACTGATGGTTTTAATAATCTTCCTTCAAATGAGCCGGCTAAAAAAGAGGTTTCGGTAAAAAGTGAACCTGTTTTATTACCAGAAGATATGCCTGGTTTCTTTATTGAAATGTTAGAAGTTGAAGCTTCTGCAGGTCCTGGTACTTATAACGAGGGTTATGCTGCTTCGCAACAAGTTTTTATCTCTAATTCAGAATATTACCGTAATTTATATACAGAAAACCCTGCAAACTTACGTGTTTTAAAGATCCGTGGTGATTCAATGGAGCCTTTATTACATGATGGACAAACTTGTATTGTACGTTTAGAAAATAGTTTTACTTCTTCAGGGATCTATGTATTTACCTATGGTGATGTAACCTTTATTAAACGTTTACAAAAATCTCGTGATAGCTATATCGCTATTTCTGAGAATATTAAATATCCTCCATTTATCATCGAAGAGTCAAACAACTTTACAATTCATGGTAAATTGGTGTTGGGTTTAGATTACACTCGCCTGTAATCTCATGAGAAAGGCAAAAATTAAGAATTATTTTTATTCAATATAAGTTAAAGTAATTGGCTAACTTAGTTAATTACTAACCTATTTTGAGTGCTAGATAAAATTTAAATAAAAAATTAATTACGCAAAAAAGTACATGAAAGACTGTGAAAGTTAGTTTAAACTTCATAGTCTTTTTTTTGATATTATATAGGGCAAAATTAAGCCTTAACCATCTTATGTTATTTAACCAAAAAACTTTAATTATTGCCGAAAAACCAAGTGTAGCTCGTGAGATAGCTAATTTCTTGTCGCAAAAATTAAAATTAACTAGCAAACGTAATAAAACCCATACTCTCTTAGGCAACCATATAGTAGTAACCCACTGTGTGGGGCACTTACTTTCTCAAGCCATGCCAGAAAAGTATGATCGTAAGTATGCTAGTTGGAATTTACAAGATTTACCAATTTTTCCTCGTGAGTGGAAATTAGAAGTAACTAGTGCAACTCGTGAGCAATATAAAGCTGTTGAGAGCTTTATTAAAGATAAAAGTTTTAGCTATATAATTCACGCAGGTGACCCTGATCGTGAAGGACAATTACTTGTTGATGAGCTTTTTATTCATTTAAAAATAAATCCATATCAAGACCAACGTATTTTACGTTTAATGGTTACCGATTTAACCGCAAACGGTTTAAATAAAGCTTTTAACGATATTTTGCCAAACAGGGAATTATACGGCATTAGTCAATCAGCATTTGCCAGAGCACATGCCGATTGGCTCTTAGGTATGAACCTCTCTCGTGCAGCTACTATCCTAGCCCAACAACAAAAATTCCGTGGTGTAGTGCGAATTGGGCGTGTAATGACGCCGGTAATGCACTTAGTATGGCAACGCCAAGAAGAGATAGAGAACTTTGTTCCTCATCCTTACTTTGTGCTTTACGCCCAGATTAAGTCAGCAATTGGTAAAGAATATCAAATCCGTTATCATGGTAAGCAAAGTAATTCACCATATTTTGCGGTGAAGTTAGATTTATTGCGTACCTTAGAAATGCAACAAGGGATTAAGAAAGCGACTATTGAGCAACTAGCTAATGATCCATATCTTGGCTCTTTAGTTGATGATAGTGGTCGTTTAATTAACTATGACTTTGTCCAACAATTTCCTTCGGCTTTAGGACAAAATCCTTTTGGAACAGTAACTAAAGCAGAAGAAAAGATCAAAGAGCAAAGACCACCTTTAGGTTTTTCCTTACATGATTTACAAACTTTAATGTATAACAGTTTTGGTGTAAGTGTAGAGGGGACTCTACAAGCTTTACAAAGCCTGTATGAGAAAAAGTTTGTAACTTATCCGCGTACAGACTCTAATTATTACAATGAGTCGGATTTTAATGATCGTCATAAAATTATAAATAATTTAATGTTACGCGCTGATGAGCTGGGAATTAACCCTCAAGATCCTAATTTCCATTTAAACCCTGAACAAAAATCTACGATTTGGCAAAGTAAAAAAGTTACTAACCACTCGGCTTTAGCACCAACAACGCAAGTGTATGACTACAAAGGTTCATTTGCCGAGAATATGGCGTATAAGCTCATTGCTCAAAGATACCTTATGCAATTTTTACCGCATGCGCAATATGCTGATAGTGCAATCGAACTAGAGTTTGAAGCCTTTAACCGTCCATGGGCATTTACTGCTAAATCCTCAACCTTAAAATTTCCAGGGTGGAAAATTATTGGTATGAGTGAGAAAAAATCTAAGGATGGAGATATGAGTATTGCTAGTATGGTAGCTAACCAACATGTGTTAAATCTTCATACTGGTGATCCGGTAGAAATTAATGATATGGCGTTAGATAGTAAAGAAACTACTCCTCCAAGTTATTTTAATGAGGCAAGTTTACTTTCTGCGATGACTAATATTGCGCGTTATGTTTCTTCACCAGAGATTAAAGCTATCCTAAATGAAACCGATGGTTTAGGAACTGAAGCTACACGTGCAAGTATCATTAAAAAACTCTTTGACGGTAACTATTGCTATAAAGAGCGTGATAAAGATATTAAGGTAACAGAGATAGGGAAAGCTATTTTAATGGGTTTACCGCAGAATTTAACTTTACCTGATACTACCGCGCTTTGGGAGCAAAGTTTGAAAAAGATTGCTCAAGATCAAGATAACTACCAAGATTTTATGGTAAATATTGAAGGTTGGATTTCAAATTTACTGGGGCAAATGACAAACCAAGCACATAAATTTGCAAGTCTAGCTAATCTAAGTAATCAAGGGCAAGCAAGTAAAACTTATAGCAAATCTCGTTACCCTTATCGCAAAAAGAAGACGTCCTAAGACGTCTTCTTTTTATATTTGCTGTTTGTCGCTTTTGTCGCTTTTGTCGCTTTTGTCGCTTTAGCTTGAGCGATAGCTTTTTACTTATGTAGCCTTTGCGAGGCTGTAACTCTTCTTTTTTGCCGAGCTGCTAAGTTTAGCTTAGCCTTTTCTTGGTATTTGTTAGCTACTATAGCTTGTCTAAACCTAACACATTTGTCATGTCGTAAAGTTTAGTTTCTTGTCCTTGGGCTAACCATAAAGCAGCGTGTACAGCACCTCTTGCAAAGGTAATACGATCAGATACTTTATGACTTAGTTCAATACGCTCACCAATATCAGCAAACCATACTGTATGTTCACCAATAACATCAGCTGCACGAATGGTTGAGAAACCAATTTCTTCTTTTGTACGTGGTCCAATAATACCGTTACGTTCTTTTACCGCAACATCATCTAGGTTTTTATCTAAAGCTTTACAAATATGCTCACCTAAAGCTAAAGCTGTACCTGATGGAGCGTCTACTTTATTATGGTGGTGTGCTTCAATAATTTCAATATCAGCGTAAGAGCCCATAACTTTAGCAGCTTTTTCTACTAGTTTGAACATTAAGTTCATACCAACTGAGAAGTTAGCCGCAAAAACAATTGGAATTTCTTTAGCAGCTTGGTTAATTAACTCTTTTTGTTCATTATTAAAACCTGTAGTGCCAATTACTAGAGGTTTTTTTAATTTTTGGCAATGAGCTAAGGTAGCTAAAGTAGATTCAGGAGTAGTAAAGTCAATTGCTACATCAAAATCAGTAGCAGCTTCTAACTCGGTAGAGTAAGTTACTTCAGGGAATAAATCTACGTTTTTACCAACTTCAGAAGCTGATTGATGAACAATAGCGTAAGCTAGAGTTGTTTGTTCATTGCTAGCTATGGTTTTTACGAGGTTGCCACCCATACGACCTGTAGCACCTTTAATTAAAATTCTAACTGTCATGGTTAAATCCTTGTGTTTATTATGGTTGAGGATCAACTGGAGGTAGACCATTAATCCAATTGCTACTATCCCACATACCTGCTTTACGTTCAACTGCATCTACAGCTGCAAGTACGTATTCTTGTCCCCAAATTTGATCAGTATTTATTTGTTTATCTAAAAAAGCATAGCCGTTATACAGCATGGTGTAGGCTATATTTGCCCCCATAATATTGTAAACGCTTGCTTGGTATACTCCGTCTTTTTGTCCATGTAACTGTAGGAAAACTTTACCTTGTTGATCATCCAAAGCAATAATTTTTTCCAGTTCTACACGTGCTTGTTCTCCAAAAGTAGCTTTTTCTCCTCTTGAAGTAGTTAAAGATGGAGCATAGTAACCAATGATTTGTACTGTAATTTCTTGTCCGGTAGCCTCATACTGACATTTAAGCATATTAGCTTCAACTACTTGAGCATGGAGGCATGGCTGGAAAATCTTGGTTAAAGCAAGATTTGGAGCAATAGAAATATATTCAGTTGCTACTCCGACATTACCTAGTCCTGGGATATTAATGTGAGGAATAGAATCAAGAGAAGCTTGACTAATATTTACTTCATTTTGGTTATTGTCTGCTAAACCATCGGTAGATAGGGTTGCTGGATTTTGCTTAGCCTTGCTAGAGACAGTAGTATTCGTTTCTTCTAAAGGAATTAAATCCTTTTTCACTGCACTTGCAGAAGTTAAGTTAGTATTTTGTTGTTGCAACTGCTGTTGATCAACATAGTAAACTACGGCAGCAAAGATTAAAAAGAGCAGAGGAAAGAGAAAGATTTTTCTGGTTCGATTGCGACGCCATCTTTCTTGGGCGCTACGTTGATTTGTGTTTTTTGGTTGTAAGTCCGACATATTGATTGTTTAAATGTATATTGATATAGGATATTATACTTAACTTCGCAAGAAATCGGAAAGCAAAATACGGTTGTAGAACTTAATCAGCTATTTGTTAAGAACTTGAAGTAGAACTTTGGGATAGAGATTGAGAAAATAGTAATGAGGCTGGTAAAAAGAAAGCTATGATTTTGTTAAGCAAAATCATAGCTTTAAGTTAATTAATTGATTTGTAGTCTTATGCTACTTATTTACATGTTTAGCATATTCTACAAGCATTTGTTTAACAAGGTCTAGATTTGGATCTGGTCCCTCGGTTGTATCTGCATTATAGAAGTCTTTATAAGTAGCGTAAGTAGCTTTACCATTTGCTTTTGCCCATGTATTGTAACGCGTTAAAGTTTGGTTTTGTACATAGTTCTGGTTAGCTAAGCTACGAGAGTAGTTGATGTAGGTAACTTTTTGAGATTGTTCTTTTTTAAGACGTTGCATGAAATCAACATAAGTAGAGTAAACTGTATTTGTCTCTAAATAGTTGTTTTCAAAACTAGTTAAGGCTTCAATCGCATTTTTAGTTACGTAACCAGTAAATGGAACAAACTTAGTTTCGTTAATTACAGAGTAAGGTAAAGTATTAAATAGGGTACGTTCAGAATCTTGGTAGTAAGGTGCTGCTGGTAAAACAATATCAGGAGTAACACCGTTAAATTGAGTTGCGGCTCCAGTTAAGCGGAAGTATTTCTGAATTGTAATTAGTGATAGTCCATCATTTGAGAAATCACTAATTAAGTTAGGCGCTTGTACTGTACCTTTACCATATGAAGTTGCACCAACAATTAGACCACGACGGTAATCTTGGAAAGCTGCAGAAAGAATTTCTGAAGCTGAAGCCGAAGCTCCGTCAATTAAAACGATTACCGGTTGAGTAAATAATGCTTCTGACTTACCAAAAGAGTAAGGAGTTGCCAGCATTACATTCCCAACAATTTGTGATGAGTTGTTAGTTACTTGGAATACAGGGCTACGGTTACCAAAGAATAGTTCTGACATTTTGAGTAACTCTTCAACGTAACCACCACCATTTGCACGTAAGTCAATAATTAAACCGCTTATGTTACGATTGTTGTTAATTAATTTACGAACATCTTCAGCCACGCCATTATAGAATTGACCGAAAGTTAAAACACCGTATTTTTTACCTTGGGCATTGTAAGTTTTAAGTTTTGCACTTGTGTCAACTCTTTCAACGGTACCACGGATAATTGAAACAACTTTAGTGTAACCGTCTTTAGAAAGAAGACGTAGGTATACTTTAGTGCCACTTTCGCCTCTAATTTGGCGAACAAGTTTATCTGAAGTTAAACCTTCAGCGGTATTCCAGTTACGACCATCAGCTGATACTGCAAGGATTTCATCACCTTTTTCAATACCACCTTGTTTTGCTGAAGGACCACCTTTAAGAACTTGTACGATTTCAAAACTACCATCGGTATTTGTTCTAAAAGTAACACCAATACCGTAGAAAGTTTTGTTTAAGCTGTCATTAAAGTCTTTTTGTCTTTCTGCAGGGAAGAATGCTGAGTGATAGTCAGCACCACCACCTACGTAAACATTCATAAAAGTAGTGAAAACGTCGTCACTGGTTGAACGGTTAACTACACCTTGGAAGTTAACTAAACCGCGAATAGAGTAAGCTGCTACTTGTGACCAGTTAAAGTTAGTTTTTTCTAATTTAACTGAGATTAAACGTACAAGAGCTAACTCTTGCGCTACTTCTTCTAAACTTTTACGAGATTGATCACGGTAAGACGCATCTTTACCACGAGGTAAAACTACGTTAGTATCAAGGTTTGGTTGTTTATCTTTAACTGAAAGAATGTAAGCAGCTTGAGCTTTGTTCAAAGCAGTTACACGTTGTAAATAAATTTTGTAAATTACCCAAGCTGTATTTAAGTCATTGGTAATTTTTGGAGAACTACCACTTGCGTATTGGCTGTAGAAGCTGTCAACGTCTTGTTTGGTAAAATAAATTTTGTTAGGGTCTAGAGTTTGTAAGTAATACTCGAGTACTTTTTCGCCAATTTTTGAGCCGCGGTTAATTTTTACACGATCAAAATGTAACTGAGCAAATTGTCCTTGTACCTGACGGAAAGGATAATTTTGATCAGCTCTTGGCGCAAAACTGTCACTTAAGATATTTGCGTTTAGGGTAAAGTTATTTAAAACGCTTTCTCTTAAGTAAACATTGTTATCTATTGGATTAGATTTGGTACTAGAAATAAGAACCGCACTTGCTGTTTGTGGTGCTACTGTAAAGAGCGATAAAGATGCAAGTACCGCTAATACCGTAGTTTTCATTAAATTCTGTTTCATAGGAAATGCAGTAAATGTTCTGAGGGTTATATATTTGCCAAAGCTAAATCTATAATAAAAAATTATCCCTCTCGCTGAAAAAATTTTGTTTATCTTTTTACCTAATGGTTTCTATATTATACGACTTTTTCCTTTATTCTACAAAATTTAACTCAAATTATTCTTGAGGCTGACTTATAATAGAGCAATACCCCATTAAATTACTTGACTTTTTATCTAACTAGGCTATTTTTAAAAGAGCTACTTTTGCCAGTAGGTTTGGGTACACCTCAAACTATTTGTCTTTAGAGTGCAGAGATTGCAGAGAATGCAAAAGAACTAGCAGAAGGGGCAAGAACTAGCAGAAGGCGCAAGAACTAGCAGAGGAAGTAAAGATAAAATAGCTCAATATAGCTTCTAGTAAGAGAAAAGGCTTAGATGAACAAATAAACTTTATGACGATTAAACTAATTCAAGTTACTCCTAATATGCTTTTAGCCGACAAGTATGTAAGTAAGTTACCAGCAAACTTTGATCCAGCTAATAGTGCAACTTGGCCAAAGAACCAAGGCTTTTATTTAAACGAGCAAGCTAGTCCAGTACTTTTTACTGATCGTGATGATACCATCAATGATGATGGTCCTGGTTATTTACATGTGTATAGCCAAATGGAGATTTTTCCAGAAGCTTACCAAGTGCTACGTGCAAAGCAAGAACAAGGCTATATGCTTGTAATCGTAACTAATCAGTCTGGAATTAGTAAAAAGAAATTTACTTTAGAAGACTTTATCCTTTGTATGAACCAAATGGCAGCAGATGCTTATGCTCAAGCTGGGTTAGAAATAGATGCTGTACTTTTTGCTCATACTTCTGATGATAGCGAACCTTGGCGTAAACCTAATGGGCAAACTTTTGTAGAGTTTAGTCAATTTTTTCAAGTGAATGCGCAAGATTGCTACATGATGGGTGACAAGGAAATAGATATTATCTATGGTAAAAACCTTGGAATGACAACAATAGGAGTGAAGACGGGAACAAGTATTCCCGAGGGAGCTGACTATTTAGTTGATGAAATTAAAGATATTGCTAAGATAGAATTTAAGAAAGTCCTTAGAGTGTAAGACTCTAAGGACTTTAATTTTATCTTGCTTTTATTTCGCTTTTACTTGGCTTTGACTTCGATAGTATCTTTGCGGTTATTTTACTTTACGCTTTATCCTAGCTAGGGTAAAACACTGCAATTTAATTCTTTGTATAGCTTGGGCTTTTATTAGCAAAGTAGTAAGCAATAAAGCGTAAGCTAAGAATTAGTAAGAGTAAGCAAACCGCAGTAATATTACCTTGGTTGGAAGCAAAACTATTTAATTGATGAGAAAGTAAATAAGTAATGCTTGAGATTTGTCCATTATTTACAAAGAATAAAATAATAGAATAATCTCCTAAACTCAAGATAAAAATGGTTATAGCAGCGTAAATTATCGAGCGTTTTAATAAAGGGAGTTCATAGAGATAAAAACTTTGCCATGAGCTCATACCTATATTAAACGCGAGGTTAGTATAGTTATGAATTTGTTGGTAAGCTGGGTAAAGGTAGTTTAAACAAAAGACTATAGAGGTAAAGGCATTAGCTAAAATTATTAAACTAACAAATCCCCAAGTACCAACTATTACATCCAAACCTACATTGAAAAAGAGAAAGTAACCCGCTCCAAGAAGCATGCTTGGCACGATAATGCTAAGTAAACTTAGGTTATTTATCCATTGATAAGCATAGCTTCCTAACCAACGAGTTCCTCGTAAGATTAAAATACTTGCCAGCAAACAAACAATTGTAGCTGCTCCAGCAATGATTAAACTCATTTCAAGCGCATCGAAGAGTTCAGACCAAGGATAACTAAAAGTATCACCAGTTAACTCTCTGGTCTGGACAGTTGTACTTAAGTTAGCTAAGTCAGATCTTGCAGGGCTTAAATTACTCTCAACCTCTAAAAGATTATTAGCTTGGGCTTGCTGCTTTTGATAGTTTTGGTATAGGAAAATAGCACTTTTTACTCCTGAACTAAAGAGGCTTAGGAGAGGAATACTAATAAAAAGAATTGCAAGAGAGCTATAGAGATATGCACTTGCTCTTTTTATTTTTGCCCAAGGCCAAAGGGTAACTAGGTAAGCTTGTTCGTTTTGCAACTCTTGGAGAGAGTTAGCTCTGCTATTATTGCTAGCTTTAGGTTTGACTAAAGAAATAATGACAATAAAAAAGAGCGAGAAGAGTATTTGTAATACAGCAATAACGCAAGCTTTAGTAAAGTTGCCCTCAATCATTAAGGAGTTGTAAATTGCAATTTCAAAGTTAGAGTAGCGAGGTCCACCAAGAAAAAGTACTAAGGCAAAGCTATTAAAACATAGCATAAATACGAGTAACCATAAATTGATCAAATTATTTTTGAGGTAAGGTAACTCAAGATAACGCCATTGTTGCCAAAGATTAAAATGGCAAAGCTGTGCCTGTTTGATATTTTCAATCGGGATCTTTTGCATTCCATTGTAAATAGCACTAGCACAATAACCCAAATTAAAATAGCTATTTGCCATCACTATCCCAACTAAGCCATAAATGCTAAATTGGTAGGGTAAAATTTGCCTTAACCAACCATCTTGCCCAAAGATACCAATAAAAGCAAAAACCACTAAAATGGTTGGTAAAGAAAAGCTAGCATTGGTAATGGTTAAAAGCCAAGAAGTTAATCCTGGCTTTAGATGGTAAATGGCTTTAGCAAGAATATAACTTAAAAGTAAAATTATAGTTGCTGACAGACTAGCTTGCCATAAAGTATTTTTTAAATAAAGTAAACTTACTTGTTTAACTATGGCGAGGAGATCAGCCCATGAAGCAATAATACTTGAGTTAAAGTCATATTCTGGTCTGACATAAAAGAGGCTTAGTAAACTTACCAAGTAGAATAACGCAATTATTCCAAGAACTACCCAAGCAATGCTAATTTCTTGCCATTTATATTGTTTCATTGCTTAGTTTTGGACAAATACTTTAAGGTAAGCGTTTAAGGCATCTTCTTCGGCTTTGCTATTAAGCTGACGTAGGTCTAGGACTTTATACTGCTGAATGCCTTTAGCAACAGCTTGCTCTGCTGGAGTTAAAATACTATCAATGTTTACCACAGGGTAAGATGAGTTGTATTTAAAGAGAACTTTTTGTGCTTCTGGAGTTAGTAAGAAGCTAGCAAATTGTTCTGCAAGTTGTTTTTGCTCTCCATTGCTAGTTAGTAAGAGACTATCAACCAGGAATGGAACTGTTGCTTGATTTAAAAGACTTTGTAAGTTGGTTTTATTCTCTACTAAAGTGTGGTAAATCACTGAAGAAGAGTAACCTAAAGCCGCTTGGGATTCTCCCTTAGCAAAAACTCCGTAAGATGAAGACCAACCTTTACCAACTGTTACAGTATGGTCTTTGATTTTTTGCCATAAAGCAAGACGCTCTTCACTGTTTTTACCATAGTAAGCAATTACTTTATTTAGGGTACGCCCTAGATCGTTACTACGAGGATCACCAAAGATAAAACTAAAATCGATGTTATTAATTAAATCAACAAAGTTTGTATATTCTTGTTTAGGGGTATATTTGTCTTTGTTGTAGATAACAGTTACTGCTGATGAACTCATAGGTTGAGCATAAGGGTTATCCCACTGTTGTGCAAATGGGAAATTATTTAAAGCTTCAACTTTATAGTTAATTGGTCTAAAAAGTTTATTAAGTCTTTCTTGAGCTAAAGTCGCAGAGTTTGCATCCACACCAAGCAGTACATCTACTTTAGTGGCACTTTTACTATTTACCGTTAAAAGGTATTTGTTTAAGAGTTGATACTGACTAGCTTCAGTTAACCAGTTAATAGTACATTTACACTGAGGCTCAAAAAGATCACTTAATGCTTGAGCAACACCGTAATTTTTTAAAGTATCGTAAGTTAAAACGTTTAAAGTTGGATTTGCGAATGCAGGAGCTGCAAATAAGGTAAGACAAAAGGAGAGTTTTTTGAAGTTAAGTTGCATGATATATATCCTTAAAAAAGTTAGGGGTAATTAAAATATATACCATCGAACAAAATTAAATAGTCTTATCATTCCCTCCGCAGTGTAGACTGATCAGGTTCGACGGATTTAATCTCAGACCTAGGTTAGGTCACTCCGATGATAAAACTATAATAACATATAAAGATAAATAAGTCTTAATATTTAAAGACTAAGAAAACGGGAAGTTGACGTTAGTTTTCCAAGTATTGTTAGATTTGGAAAAAGTAATTTACTTCCCGTTTTTTGCATTTAGCTTTTTTAGCTTTTAACTTTTAGCAGTTTCTGCTTTCTCTTCTGTAGTTTCAGCTTTTTCTTCAGCAGTTTTATCTGGCGCGTGTAAAAACTCTTTACTGCCAGTAATGTATTGCACTGGGAAGAAAAAGTTTTCTTGTTCAAAGAGGTGAATAATTTTTTCTAAACGCTCTAAAGCTGCTAATTCAGCAGGATCGGTAATTTTATCGCGCTCTTGCCAACGTTGTGCGTGTTCTCTTAAGAATTTGCTAGGGTGATAATCAGGATTTGCTAAAAATTCTTCCAGCTTAAATTGGTTACGACCGTATTTAAGTCCTTCGCCTTTCTTAGGATAGTTAAAGCTTTGGTAGATACGTTTAACATTTTCAAAAGAGAAAAACTCTGGATCGATTGCAGCTTCTGGAATTTGCTTCACCATTTTTTCCCAATCAACTTGGTTGTATGGACAGCCATAAGTGTAGCACTTCTCAATTTCTTCTTGGTTTAACTCTTGATAGTGGAAAAACTTCTCTCTATCGAAGTGTAAAGAGTTAACAAATGCCTTATTTGGTAGGAATTTATAGCCTGGTTTGTAGTGCTGTAATTCGTAGATTTGGCTTTTCTTACGAGCTAGAGCTTTGTCGTCGGCAAAATGCGCTTGGACTACAAGGATGTAAGTATTGATATAGTCTAGTTTGATACAAGTGTGATCATAGTCATTTGAGATTTTCTCTAAATGGAAATGATTAAACTCATGCCAATCATCGCGACGCATATCATTACGTACGTTAGCTTTATAAAAGTAAGCGCAGTTAACTCCATTGAGTTGCTCTAGTTGACACCAGAGTTTAGTGTACTCTAGTAGTTTTTGGCTATAGACATGATCACAGTCTACTTTGAAAAACCAAGCTGTATCTTGGTCACCGTTTTCTTTTACTAGTTCTTTGAGCTGTTCAAGCGCAAATTGGTAGTAAGTATGGAGTAACCAGTATTTCGAAGTTGAGCTGTATAGATGGTCATACAGACCTTCAAGGTTTTGGAAAAGTACATGGAAAGGGTACTTAACTAAACGAAAGCCTGGGTTTTGACGAACAAACTCTTCAACAATGGCTAAAGAGCCATCTTCTTCAATGCCAGGAAGAAGTTCATGGTAACAAATAATTCCTTTTTTAAAGAAAGGAACGATAGATTCTAGACTGCTTTTAATGGTAATCGCTTCATTGCTAAAACGAATAAAAGCATAAGGTTCGATTTCTGGACAATTGCTTTTTGCAACTAATGCGCGTAAATCTTCTAAAGTGTAATGCTGTAAATTTCGGTATTCTGGTCTCATAATATAAAGATTTTATTCACGATATTTGCTTGTAATCAGCAAGTATCAGTAAATATAAAAAGAGGGGTAAACTAGTAACCTTGTTTGGTAATTTTTATCAAGGTTGCTTTTTATTCGGGGCTTTTTCTATTCGGGTTGTAAAAAATTTAGTCTTGAAAAGTCTTGAAA
>NZ_NRHC01000059.1 GCF_003585885.1 Psittacicella hinzii
AGCCTAAACATTTCTGCAACCTTCTTGGAAATAGGCTTCTTTTCACTAAAGCATATTGATATGATCTTCCAGTATTGAGCGATCGTTATGTGACTAAATGCTTTAGGTTCTTGGTATTTAGGCTTTAATACCTTAGGTTTTCTAGAGTATCCTCTGTTTTGTTTGCGTGACTTATTAACAGGTCTAAAGATACTACAGAGGCTAGGTAGTAGATACTCCCATATAGGTATTATTCTAGCTTTCCAAGGTAATTGTATGTTGAAGATGCTATTCGTTGAAGTCTTTTTGTGGACTTGGTCGTAGTTATCGCTTATAATAGGCATTAGTGGTTTCTCCGTAATGTGTAATTTATTATTTATTATACAGTTTTTCAAACTGTTAATAACAAGAAACCACTTTTTTTATGCCCAAAATTTGTTAAATTTTAATTTTTGTCACTAATTTTTACAATTCACCTATTTAATCATTAGCTTCTTCTTTGTTCGGGAATCCCTACTTTTAGCACTAACTAGCAGTACTAACTCATAGTAGCCTTGAGGAAACCTCAATCTTGCTTGCTTAATTACGTACACATTTAATTATGTACCCACTTAATTACACAAACAATAGTTACTTAATTACGTACGCACTTAATTACCCAAACAATGGTTACTAAATTACGTACACACTTAATTACGCACGCAATGGTTACTTAATTACGTATTTACCAAAAACTGGTAATTTAATTAATCTCTCTAGGCTTGGTTCTTGGTATTTTGTCCCAAAATCTCCTGCTTTGATTTGTGCAAAGATTTCTGGAGGAATACTACTTTCTAAAGCCCATGAGTTTAAACTAAAGATTTCTTCTTCAGTTAAACCTGTGATAAATACTCGATCAATTGCACTCACTTGATTACAAAAAGAAGAAACTTGTGGAAAGCCATATGCTAAAGATTGCACTATATGCACATGTTGCGTCGCTTCTTTACAAGCTGCTACCAGATATTGGAAGTTGTTGTAACCAGGGAAATCTAGTTGCCCATCTCCATCAACTAGCGGAGCATATTTAAAGTTAAACAGTGCAAACACTAATTGGTAAAGAGGTAAAACATCTCTTTTGTGAATGTTGCGTTGCACCTGTGGGTTAGTGATCTGAATATGAAAATCTTCTTCCAAGATCATGGCAATTGCTTGATAAGCTTCTTCATGCTCTTGCGCAAGGTTAATAAACTGGTTAGTTTGTTCTTTAGTAAAGTTTTTGTAGTTGTTTTGCGCGTAGAAGAAGTAGCCTCCTGCCGTTAAGACAAGAACACATATAAGAAAAATAACGCGATAAGACTTAGGCATAAACTACCTACCTACATTAGTAAAGTTATATATCTAATATCATATTACAATTTATACAAATTTGTAGCATAAAGGTGCTACTTTTTTTTCAAATCTGCACGCATGAGGGCAATACGCATTTTTCTTGCCTCACGTTGTAACTGACGTTTCTTGCGTTGGGCGTCTTTTAAACGCTTTTGGCGTTGTTTTTCTTTTTTGATTTCTTCTTTTTTTGGTATGTTACTAACTTTTTTAGGGAAGCTAGCATCGGGATTATTGAGCCACTCTTTGTATAAACGCTCTGCGGTTGGGAAAGAGAGATCGTGACGAGTACCAATTTTTACAATTAACATCCCTTTGGTAAAACCTAGTCCCATGTTGTACACGGTTTCAAAGTCTTTAGCGAGCTCTTGGTAGATGCGAATAGGTTTACGCCCACGGCGATTCATATTCTCCTGCATTTGCTCAATGCAGGTATCAACATCAAGGAGATTGCGTAGTAAAGCTTGTACGCGATAGGTCATGGTTTTATTTGACGGGGTCTTTAAAGGTTGTTCAGGGTTTTTACTATTGTACTTTTCAATATAGTTACCCAGACCACGGTGAAGTTGGCTTAAGTTAATAAAACGACGATAGTTACTTAAATTAATTCTCAGTTTATTACCGTGGGTTTCTAAGTGATTCTTTTCAATTAGTTGAATAAAAGCACGTATGTACTTTAATTCCACGACTAATTGAACTATTGCGGATTCTTTCATGTTGAGAAAATAGTAAGCGGGGTAATCATTGATTGTTGTAAGTGAATGTGAATATCTATTTTATCACCTTAGAAGAACTTTTCTAAAAAATAAATTACAAAATTTTAACTTAAAGTAGTTGACTTTAATAGAATTTCAATGAAAGTATAAAGCCTTTGTCAAAGCTTTTCTTAAAGGCTTTATAAAATGAGGTAAATGCGGTTAATGTGATCAATAGGGGATAAGTAATAATTGGGTTGAGGTAATTTTTGTCCCCCCTAGCAGAGGAGAAATTGCTATAATAGCCTAGCTTTTGGGTTGTAAATGAAAGTGTTAAAGATAATTTGGCTCTTCCGTTCTTATGTTCTTCCGTTTTTTGGTTAGTTCTTTCGTTCTTTCTCTAGTTCGGTTCTTCCGTTTTTGGGTTAGTTCCTTCGGTCGGTTCTTCTGTTCGTTCAGTTCTTCTGTTCGTTCGGTTCTTCTGTTCGTTCGGTTCTGTTATCCTTCTTTCATTTGTACTTCGACTCATTAGTAGTCTGTATTTCTTAGATGGCAGTAGTGACCAACTGCTTATCAGGAAGTTAGCATTTTTAGGTTAGTTTTTAATATCGTTTTTGCTTTCACTTCAGCTTTGTTCAGCTTTGTTCAGCTTTACTTTAGCTTGGAAGTGTTGGCATTTTCTGGTTTATTCTGTTTTTTACTGTTTTTATGAACAAGTTCTTCATTCCTTTAGTAACTACATTGGCGTGTAGTTTCTTAACTTTGTCAACAAGTTTTGGGCAAACTTTGACACAAACTCAAGTAAAGCGTTTTAATCAAATTTACAAGAACTATGGCAAGATTTGGTTATCAGGTTACAAAGCTTTACTAACAAGTAATATCTCACCTGGAGTTGGTGCTCATCCTGTAGCACCAGCAAGTACTATGGTTAACCAAGTTGTGGTTTCTTTTTACAAAACGATTAACGCTAATAAAAAGCCAACTTTAGTTAAGAACCGTTATACTTTTCCAGGTTTTAACGACTTTGAGTACGCTAACCAAGTATGTAAGATTGTGTTAGCTAACTCAAAACAAATGGCACGTTTAGAAAAAAATGACTTTGTGGCGAGAAAGTTCTGTGAGTACACAACGTTTTACTATGGACTATTTGTTGAAGACTTTAGTAAAGACAAAGTAAGTTCAATTAATGCTTATGTAAACCGTCGTCACTTTACTAACCAACAATGGAATAACCTAACACGTGGACGTTATGGTTTTAGTTACAGCATGCTACAAACGCGTGACTTACAAGTTACTCGTTTAGGTAAGTATGTACAAACTACAAGAAAAGGTTAATAAAAAATTAGTAAATTAATAATTTAGCTCTCAAGGCATACTATGAAAGTATACCTTGAGAGCTTTTTATATTTTTTTTAATAAAGATAAATCTAAATTAAGTCATAGTAAAGTGCTTCATTATTATAAATCTTCGCTTGAATAACTTCTTTGATTTATAAAGAAAAAATAGTCATAGTAAAAAGATTAATTTTTTTAAATAAATTGTTGTTTTTATGGAACTTTAATACAAAACAAATGTCTTATATTTAGGTAAAGGATTTTTTTAATAAATTTATTATTTTTTAGGTGTAATTTACTTATCTGTGGATGTGTAATGATCTAAAATTAATATTAATTTTGTAAAAAGTCATTTTTGCATTTAATAGACTACTTCAAAAGTAGTTCTTTCTAAAAAAATTTTAAGAATGCAAAATTTATGGTTACGTAAGCATATATTCAATTAGGTTATGAACTTAAATTATTATTCTTGTGTAAAAAGTTTAAAACAAAAAAATATAAACAAGGGGGAGAGCCCAATTGCTAAATCAATTATCAAATAAAACAATTAGTAGTTATAAGAATCAATTAAGCTTAAATTTAAATTTTGTCGATAATAGCTCAATAGATTCATTAGATGAAATAAATAGAAGTAGAATTGCACATTTTGAGAGTTTGGTATCACCTTTAAAAAAGCAACTGGATATGCTGCAAAATTTTCAATCTTCAACGCAAAACATCATAGAAGAGATTACTACAACATTGAATTCTAATATCTATGCTATGTTAGGAAATAACTCTAGTTGCTATCTCTCTCTTGATTGTATCCTTGAAGATAATTCAGAAGACAAAACTGATTTTATAGATATTTCAGTTCCTTCTAAATCTTTATCATTATCTAAAGATAAGGGGTTCTTAAAATATCTAGATATTCAGTTAATTGATCCAAAACTTAAAGTAAAATTTAAAGAGACCGGTAACATTAATCAACCGAATTTTTCATTCCAACTTTCAGTGAAAGCTGAAGATACTGAGGATAAAACTTACGAGTCAAACTTAGTTATTCTTAATGAGAATGAAGTAGATAATTCTGTTGACTATGCTTTAAAGGCTACGTTTAAGTTAAAAGATTTTGTAACAGACTTATCTTCTGCCAGAGGGATTAACTTTGGTGATTTGACAAACTTTTATTTCTTAGATGGTAAAGGTAAAGATCATCTAGTCTACAATAGAAAGACGAAAAAGTATAAGAATATCCATTGGTATATTAAATAGTATACACATAGAACTATAGATTTCTATTTATAGTTTAATTTCATATCCCTAAGAGTACTTAGGGATATTTTTTATTTCATAAACGGAATAAAAAAGCGATACATTTCAATGTTATAATAAAGTTCACCTTGGTGTAAGGAACGTTCCACTAATCTCTCTTCCTTACTTTTATCTACAGTAAAAGCATTTTAGATAAACTACAAACTTGACGATAAAGCTTGAGGAGTTACAGTTAACGACCGATAACTGTACATGCCTACAGTGATAACTAGCAACAACTAGCAACAACTAGCACGAATTAGCAATAGCTAGTAGTGCCTAGTAACACCTAGCTTTATCAAACAGTTTTAATAAATGACTTATGAAAACAAAATTTTCCAAGATGTTACTACTTTCCACTTGCATAGCTTTACTCGCTGCTTGTCAGCAAAAACCCAAAGAAACTCTTGATGCTGACCGTGTTGCAAAATTTGCACAAATCTATCAAGCACAAAAGCTAACTTGGGGAAGTGGTTATGTAATCCTCTCTTTAACAGGTCTTGAGCCTCAAGAACAAGCTCGTCCTTTAGCACGAGCACAGGCTTTACTTGATCGCTATGTTAAAGGTTTTTACATTGCTTTAAATGCAAACTCTAAACCTGAAGTAACAGGTAATACTTTTGTCTCTCCTCGCTTTGAAGAGTTTAAATATGCAGCTTTAACTTGTAGAATTGCGCAGGATAATCCTGAAGAAATGAACAAGTTAACGCAAGATAGTCAAGAAAGTGAGAGCATTATTTCTTTTTGTGAGCATTCAGTTTTTTACTATCACTTAATGGTAGAAAGTTTTACTGAAGATCAAGTAAAAACTTTAAATGCTTGGTCATTACGTCGTTACTTTAATAAGAAAGACTGGGAAGCAATGCAAGCAAACAAGTTTGACTTTGTTTATGCCTTTCCAACTGTAGAGCAACTGGAAAAGACTTCATTTGCTCCTTACATTGCTCATTAAAAAGATGTGACTATCATCATAATGAACAGACAATTAATTTAGTACAAATGACTAGAGGAGAAAAG
>NZ_NRHC01000006.1 GCF_003585885.1 Psittacicella hinzii
AGAAGGGCAGTCTGCCCTGCTAGAAATCGACGTAACCTAATGTTATTTAGTAATTTATTTAGGAGAAAATGATCAATTTCGGGAATCCCTAGATATTTTCCTCTTTATTAAATTTGCTTGTTAAAATTAATAACCGTTAAACTAACTTATTAACCTTAACCTGAATATTAAATCTTTAATTACATAAATTAATTTAGCAAGTTTTTACCTTAAAAGCAAGAGATAAATTCATAGGTTTTTTATGCGATTCCTTGGTTACCATATGGTAAGTCTTAATAATTTTTAAGCTAAACAGCTTTATAACTTACCACTAGGTTACCTTTTTTAGCAAAGTACGCAATTATAGGCTCCAAGCATGCTTTTAATCTTGAAGAGGACAAAAATAAAACCCTGCTATTGATAGCTTTTTACTATCAACAGCAGGGTTTTATTTATTTTAAAAAATTTTTTAAATAATTTAAGTTTGAGTTAGTACCCACACTAATAATGTGGTTTTATCTAACTAAGGTTATGCCTTAGAAAAGAGTAACTAAGTATAACTACTAATACGCTAGAAAGGATAGATATTAGTACAAAAGTATAGCCTCTAATAGCTAGAAAGCTTAGCTACTAATAAACTAGAAAGTATAACCAACTAACACGTTGAAAGTATTTGAACTTGTATCGTAATTAGTTTCTTTTAAGCCTGTTTTCCAGCCATGACGGTACTCAAGTCCAACAGTTAAGCCCATATGGAATTTAACACCGCCCTCTAAACTTACGTACATACCGTGCGTATTTTGTGTAGCACCTACACCATTACTGTTTAAAGAGTAATGCACGTTATTCATGCCTAAACCTAGACTTACGTAGTGATCAACTAATAGGTGAGGCGTTTCTAAAACGTAAGTACCTTTAACACCAACAGCATACTGCGTTACTTTAGTGTCAACACTAGCGCCACCTTCTTGACCAGAGAATTTAGAGCTATCAAGAGTTTTTGAGCTATAAGAAGCGTAAAGTTCAGGACCTACGTAAAATACGTGATTACTTTTTTCACCAAAACGCGCTACAGCAAAATCAACCCCAAGTTTTACCACAGGAGCAGTAAAGTTATGGTCAATGTTACCAAATTTAGTAACACCAAAACCTAAAGCAGCGTTAAATTTGATTTGGTTGTTGTAATGATTAAATAAATCTGAATTGTTATTTGTGTTAGCGTTAGCACTTGCAACTGTTGCTAGTACTAAACCTGCTACTAGAAGTGATTTTTTCATAATTGCTAAAAAGTTAATTAAGATTTGCCTTATTATAAGCCTTTTTTGTTGGATGAGAACCTTTTTACTGCTAGCTACTTGTAACCTAGCCAGTAAAATACCCAACTACATACAGCTCTAACTACCTGTAGAGTGATATTTTTAGCTTAGGCATTTTGCTTTGAGAAAATAGGTATTCCCGAAATTTATCATTTTCTTCTAAATAAATTACTAAATAACATTAGGTTACATTGATTTCAAGAAGGGCAGACTGCTCTTCTTGAAATCAATTGTTAAGTTAATGTAAAGGTAAGAAATTTAATGATATTTAATCATTAGCTTCTTCTTTGTTCGGGAATCCCTAAGAAAAGCCCACTACAAATAAGACAAACCACGGTTTACCTATCTTATGCCTCTACTCTCAAACTCAATTTCTTGAGAAACAAGTGTCAGCATACATTAGATAAAACCGTGGTTTGTACTTATTCTAAGCTAGGTGTTACTACTCCTTAACGGAGTTCCACTAGCTTAGTTATTTTAGTTAGCGCTGTTACTTTAATCAGAACAGTTTATCTCGGTAAGCTCTGCTTTTAGATCTACGCTGTTCTTTTAGTTAATAGTTAAAAGCTAGCTAAATTAGCTTGTAAAGGCTATTTTTGGCTATGCGCTTCTTGCCAAACTTGCTCTAGAAATTGCAAGTTAAGCTTAGCAGTGCTATCTACTAAGGCAATATTTTCTCCGAGGTTTTGCGCACTACCAACCCCTACAGGTAAAGCTTGCGCGTCGATAATTGCTTGAATACCAGCCGCAGAATCTTCAATCCCGATACACTCTTGTGGCTCAAGCCCTAAACCTTGGGCTGCTAGCAGAAAAATATCAGGTGCAGGTTTAGATTTAGCTAAGGTAGGATTAGCAATTACTTCAAAGTAGTGACTTAAACCTAAACGCTCTAGAATTGCCGGAGCATTTTTACTTGCAGAAGCTAAAGCTAGTTTCTTGCCAGCTGCTTTTAACTGCTCAAGAAAAGTAACAATCCCCGGTAAAACATTGTCTGGCGTCATTTGCGCAATCATCTTGCTGTATTCTTTGTTTTTATCGGTAGCTAATGCTTGTCTTTGTTCAGCATCATACTCTTCTAATTTGCCACCAAATGCCAGAATACGACGGAGTGATTCATCACGGTCTACTCCTTTTAATTGCTCATTAAACTCACGATCAATGCTAATCCCAAGTTTATCCGCTAATTCTTTCCAAGCTAAATAGTGGAATTCGGCGGTATCGGTAATAACTCCATCTAAATCAAAGAGTACCCCTTTAAAACTCATGTTTTTAACCTCCAAAATCTACTACTAACTCTTTAGTTACTAGGTAAGGTTTGTCATAAACAGTTACTTCTAACTCTTGACCTTCTAGAAGATTTAGCGTTACTTTTTGTGCATCAACAGTTACTTTTAATAAACGATCTCTATAGTTGATGTGGAAGGCATAGTTATCCCAAATGTGTGGTAAACGTGGCGCAAAACTTAATTTATTGTTCCAAGTTTTCATTTGCGCAAAACCTTGCACTATTGCTAACCATGAACCTGACATTGAAGTAATGTGTAAACCATCTTCAGTGTCATTGTTATAGTTATCAAGATCTAAACGTGAAGTACGTAAGTACATCTCAACCGCTTTTTCTTCTTTATTTAACTCTGCTGCTAAGATTGAGTGAATACATGGAGATAAAGAAGATTCATGTACTGTCATTGGCTCATAGAAGTCAAAGTTTTTTAACTTAGTTGCAGTATCAAACTCATTACCAAAGAAGTATAGACCTTGCAGAACATCTGCTTGTTTAATAAATGGTGAACGTAAAATTTTATCCCATGACCATTTTTGGTTTAGAGGTAAGTCAGACTTATCTAGTGCACTTACAGGACGTAAATCTTTGTCCATAAAGCCATCATGTTGCACAATTACCCCTAGTTCTTGATCATAAGGTAAGTACATTTTACTAATGATATCTTGCCATTTATCTTTTTCAGCATCAGTAACATTTAAATCTGGACGAGCAAATTTTGCTAAAGATTCTAAAGTGTATCTTAATACCCAAGTCGCTAAATAGTTAGTGTACCAGTTATTGTTGATGTTGTTTTCATACTCATTTGGACCAGTTACCCCGTGGATCATATACTGACCTTTACGAGTGTTAAAGTGTACACGATCAGCCCAGAAACGCGCAATCTCTACTAACACTTCTAAACCGTAAGTTTTTAAATATTCCTCATCACCGGTATAGTTAGTGTAGTTGTAAATTGCATAAGCAATTGCTCCATTACGGTGAATTTCTTCGAAGGTAATTTCCCATTCGTTGTGACATTCAATCCCGTTAAAAGTCACCATTGGGTATAAAGCCCCTTGTAAACCTTGTTGACGAGCATTGTGTTGCGCTTGTGGTAATTGTTGCCAACGATATTTTAATAAGTTACGCGTAACTTCAGGTTTTGCTAAAGCTAAGTACAGAGGTACAGCATAAGCTTCAGTATCCCAATAAGTTGCACCGCCGTATTTTTCCCCAGTAAAGCCTTTAGGACCGATATTTAGACGTGAATCTTCACCATAGTAAGTTGAGAATAACTGGAATAGGTTAAAACGAATCCCTTGTTGTGATTCAATTGCTACTTCCTCTTTACCAGAGATTTGTACATCAGCTAAACGCCAACGATCTTCCCATAAAGTCGCATGCTCTTGGTATAAAGCACTAAATCTTTGTCCTGCTAGTTTTTGACTTAACTGCGCAGCTGCTTGTTCACAAGCACCTAAATCAGAGTAATCTCTTGAAGTAGTTACCACTACAAATTTTTCAAAGTATTTTGCAGTAGCGCCAACTTCAGCAGTAAATGTATTGTAAACATCTAACTCTTGTGCTTTTGCTTCTGTTGCGACAAAATCACCAGCAAAAGTTTGTTTTGCGCTTACAATAAACTGTTCAATACCAAATGGATTTGCTACAGTTTGCATGCTTAAGCTTGCGCTTGCACCTTGAGCGTCTTTGGCAACTACTTGCCAGAATTTTTCTTCATAGTTAGAGTCTTCATTTTTTACATCACCGTCTAAGTATGAAGTGAAAGTTACTTGGTGTTCTTTACCATCTACAGCTACTACTTCCCAAGCAAAAGCTGCTAACTCTTTTACTGCTAATGAGATAAAACGTTTTACCGTAAATTTTACGCCATGTACAGTAAAAGTACGAGTTAGTAAACCGTGTTGCATATCTAAGCTTAAGTGGAAATCACTTACTTGATCTGCATAAAGGTCAACGCGTTTACCGTCAACATGGATATCTACTTTAGCAAAGTTTACATTGTTAATTGCTTTACCAAAGTATTTTGGATAACCATTTTTCCACCAACCCACACGAGTTTTGTCTGGGAACCAAACACCTGCAACATAGGTACCTAAGTGAGAATCTCCAGAGTAGTACTCTTCAAAGTTCCCACGCATCCCCATGTATCCATTACCTAGGCTAGTTAAACTTTCAACTAGACGTTTGTGCTCTTTATCTAAGTTATTTGTACTAACTTCCCAAGGAGTTACATCCATTACTCGTAAAGTCATATGTTACCTACTTTATTATTTTGAATTAGTTCTAGACTATAGAAACAGTCTTTGATTTGTCTCGAAATTTATATTGTTGCGCTTTTATACCTGCGCGCTTTTATGCTTGCGCTTTTGTGCTTGCTTAAATTGGTTTTGAGCTTATTGCAAAGTTTACTTTGCAACTATCTCTTGAAATGACTTCTTTGCAAATGGCTACTTTGCAAACAGCTACTAAATTAAAGAAGTTACCGCAAACACTATTTGGCAACTAGTTGTTTGCCCTGCCTCTAAACGTATTTCGCCAAACTCAGGCTGATTTAAACTGTTAGGTAGAGTTTGCGGTTCAAGCGCAAGAGAGTTAAATACTCCTTGATCGTGCGCTTTAACATCTAAAGGATTTGCGGTAAAGATTACTAAACCATTTCTTGCTGAATAAACTTTTAAATTGTACAAACTAGCAACGTTGAGCTCTGCAACCAGTGGTAGAGAGTTATTTACTTGCTTCCCTACTTGGTATACTTCGTCAAAAGCTTGTACCGGATTACCAGTAAATGCTTGTAAAGCACTTAAAGCTTGCTCTAGATTTTTTGGTTGCTTAAAGTCATATACTGGATTATTGTCTACAGCTACTGGGAGTTGCTGTTGATCTAGTTGATAGTGCTCCCCATTAATTTGCAAACTGCTTTTTGTGGGCTCGATACGCCAATAGGTATGTGAAGTTGGATCAAATACTGACGGCGATTGCGCAGTTGCGTGGTAAGTTAAAATTAACTGATTATCTTCAGTTAACTCGTACTCGAGCATCACTTCAAGCTCACCGGGAAAACCATCAACTTCTGGAGTTAGCAGTTTGCTTAAGCGACATTTATTTGTGCTTACTTGCTCTCCGGCAAACCATTGATTTCCCATGCCTGCCGTCCCACCATGCAAACAGTTAACTCCTTGATTGGCTTCAACTTTGATTAACTGTTCTCCGAGCTTAAAGCTGGCGTTACCTATGCGTCCGGCAACTCGACCAATTTGCTTATTGACATTAAATGGATTAAGCACGTAATCAACTAATGGAGAACAAGACACTAAGAGATTTTGTGGTGCAGTTGAAGAGTTTAAAATAAACTCATGTACTATCCCACCGAGATTTAGAATGGTTACTTTTGTATCTTGCTTATTAGTAAGAGTAAAAGTTTGTAATTTAGCCGTTAAATCTTCAGGTTTTACAAAATCCATAGTGTCAGTTCTCGCTATAAATGAATTATTTTTTATCTTTGATCGTAAACACTGCTAAAGCCCCTAGGAATAATACTAGCGCTGCAGCGTAGAACATATTTACTTGCGTTTTTCCTAATAGTGGGAATAACGCAAAGCTTGCTACTGAAGCAACAATTTGTGGTAAACAAATTGAACCGTTGAATAAACCTAGGTAAGTACCCATGTGTTTTGTACCTACTAACGCGTTAGTTACATAAGTTAATGGGTAAGTTAAGATACCAGCCCATGCACAACCTACTAAAGCAAAAGATAGGATTAACGCGTATTGGTTTGTAAATAAAGCAATACTTAGTAAACCAAGAGCACCTAGGAATAAGCTGATAAAGTAAGAAGTACGGTTATGTTCACTTGGTACTTTTGCCAGTACATAAGAGTAAACAACAGCAGCAATAGCTTGTACTGCAGCTAATACCCCAACCCAGTTACCTGCATTTTGATAAGCTAGGCTACTTGCGTCAGTGGTTTGCCATACGTTTTCTGCAACTGCACCTGTTGAGTAAGTCCAAAGGTATTGGAAAGCAAACCAGCAGAAAAATTGTACTAAGGTTACTGTCCAGAAAGTAGATGGTGCTTTTTTAAGGAGCACAAACCAGTTGCTAGATTCAGGAGTTTTGTTTTGTAAGTCAATGCCGTGGTAACGAGCATAAGTCTCTGGATCATACTCTTTAACACGCCAAACTGACAGGATGGTAGTTAAAATTAATAACGCCCCACCAATGTAGAAAGTAATTCTTACTGTAGGAGGAATTTCCCCAGCTTGCGCATAGTTAGAAATTCCGATTAACGCAAGGATAAATGGTAAAGCAGCCGCAATTACTGAACCTGTGTTACATAAAAAGCTTTGGATACCATAAGCGTAGCTTTTTTGTTTTTGGTTTACCATGTCCCCAATTAGCATTTTGAATGGTTGCATTGCCATATTAGAAGATACGTCTAATAACGCAATCATCATTGCTCCAAATAGTAGAGCAGCTAAAGAAGCGTAACCAAAACCAAAGCTACCTGCATTAGGTAAAAGGAACATTACCAGAGCAGCAATAATTGTTCCGTAAATTAAGAAAGGTAAACGACGACCACCTAGTCTTGGAGACCAAGTACGATCAGAAAAGTGACCAACAAAAGGTTGTACTAATAACCCCGCAAGTGGCGGAAGAATAAAGAACCAACCAAGTGAATGTGGATCAGCTCCCAGAGTTTGGAAAATACGACTCATCTGTGAGCTTTGTAAAGTAAAGGCGATTTGCACACCGAGAAAACCAAAGCTTAACATCCAAATTGTTGCTTTTGGTAAATCAGGTAGTCTTGATTTTTGTTCTTCTTGTGACATAAGAAAAATCCTTGCAGATAAACTTTTAAAGGATTTCGGAGATCCTTTTGGGCTTATTTAAAAAGTTTAAAGACAAAAAAATCATACCATAGCTGTGCCAAGACTAAAGAACATCTACTTAAGTGTGTTTGACTTAAGTATTATCAACTTTTTATCTACTAGTTAAAGATGATTTAAGAGAAACTCTTTTAGTCATGGAACCGCTATTGGTAGGTTTTTTATGGGGCATTTAAAAGATCACTGATGATCTTGATTCTGGCATTGTCTCTGACCTAAGTTTTTGTTTTGCTAAAGTTTTGCCGAGATATGCAAATTTGTTACTTAGCTAATACTATCTCTATGCAAACTCATCTGTGCAAAACAAATGTTGGAAAAGTAGGAAAGTTATAAAGTTGGAAAGCTGTACATCTAGTAAAAAATCGTAAAAATCGTAAAATCATAAACAGAGAAAGTAAAAGCCTCAACACCAGTACGAGCATAAGATAGCAAGGGCAAATTAGCAAGATCACCATAATCACCCTATTGCTTTAGTTACTACTATAGTTACTATAGTTACTATAGTTACCATAATTACCATAGTCAGTCAGCTAACTCAAACTCAGCTTTTACTCTCTGTCTCTTTTACTTTTTAACTTTTTTACTTTTTAGCTTAACCAGCTTTATCTTTCCTCTTTTTACCTTTAAGGAGCAAAGATAAAATGCAAAATCTTACATTAAAATCTTTTTGTGAGATATCTCTCACTTACAAAATTAACCTGTTTGCCGTTTTTTAATTTATTCAGCTGTAGGTGGAACTACTAAAATTTTCACTTGAGATTTATCTGCTACTAGTGCTTCAAAACCTTCAGTTACTACATCTTTTAATTCGATGGTTTTAGTAACAAAGTCCTCTACTCTGAAATAACCTTTTTCCATTAGTTTTAATACTACAGGGTGGTCATTACAGTAACAAATTACTCCACGAACATTTTTCTCTGGAATTACTAAATCGTTTGGTTGGAAATCTGCGCGACGTTCCCAAATTGAAACTACCACAGTTTCACCACCATTACGTGTTACTAATAATGAAGTCTCTAGTACTTGAGGTACACCAGTTACTTCAAAGGCATAGTCTGAACCACCATTAGTTAATCTTTTTACCTCAGCAACTACGTCAACTGCTGTTGGATCTAAAGGTACAGCTCCTAATGATTGTGCACGGTTACGACGAGTTTCATTTACTTCCACTGCAAAAATTGTACCCGCACCAGCTGCTTTTAAAGCTTCAATTACGAGAAGACCAATTGGACCAGCACCAAATACTACTGCAGATTGGCCTAATTGAATACCTGATTTACGTACCGCGTGTACTGCAACCGCTGCTGGTTCAACTAGAGCAGCTTGCTCGTAGCTTACGCTATCAGGAATCTTGTGTAACATGTGCTCACCAACTACAGAGTACTCAGAGAAACCACCTACACCACCAGATAGACCTTGGAAGCCTAATAATGGAGTTAAGTGATAGTCTGCTAATAAGTAACGTCCATCTTTGTGCGGTGAGAAAATTGGTTCACAACATACACGATCACCAACTTTTACGCGTGTTACTTTTTCACCAACTGCAACTACTTCTGCTGACCATTCGTGTCCCATTACCACCGGAGCAACATCACCTGAAATTGGATGCGGTTTATCTACCGGAATGAAAATCGGACCAGCTAAGTATTCATGTAAATCTGAACCACAGATACCACAGTATTTAAGTTTAACTTTTACTTCATGTGGGTCTCTGATTTCAGGAACTTCTACTTCTTCAACACGAATATCTTTAGCTTTGTACCAACGAGCAGCTAACATAGTTTTTGTCATTTTAGTCTCCTAATGAGATTTACTTAAGATGATTTACAAAAAAAAAAAATCGAACCAAAAAAAACCGCTTTTTATGGTAAGTCGAAGTATGCCATGGCATACATCCGACTACCACAAAACTGCGGGAACTAAAATCTCGGTGTTTCAATTATACTTACTCATTTACTTATTAAGTTTCTCACTGAAGGTTGATCACAACAACCGGAGAATCGTGCACCCATAGACCAGAATAAATCCAATAGACCATCCAGATCTTACGATAATCACTAATTCAACGTTCAACTTTCAAATCAAAACTGTCGCAATTGCTCAAATCATAAACAACTCAAGCAAAAGGATATACCTAGTTCATTTTCAAAGGTTAGTTTTACTCACTGGCCAAATATATCTTAGACCCAAGATAGAAGTTCTACCTAACTTAAACTAATTCAAGTAAATGTTATACACAATAAGCAAAGCTACTTATTCTGGTGAGGTGTATAGTCAACTTGAGCTTTAGCAAGTTAGGCTAAGCTACAAAAGGTAAAGCCCTTAAGTAGCCCTTAAATCTAAGGAACTGTGAGATCCCTTGTTAGCGGTTGACATTTAATAGATAATTCATATTTAGAGGTTTTTAATTGGGAAGCAACCGCCAACAAGACATCAATAGTACTTTGAGGACATAGAGTTAATGTTCGAACCGAGCTTTTTAAACTTACTATAGTTATGCGAGTACTGCAACGGCAGTCATGCCACATGATTGATTGGTTCTTAGATATAAAGCCTCAAAGTTTTAGGTAAACTTGTAGGTAAATAATTTTACGCTTAATGATCTTCTATATTTGTATAGTTATTTAATTTTTGCTTTTATTTTTTGTTTTTTAAATTTTTGTTTTTTAAGCTGATTAACTTTATTAGTTTCTTTTTAGGTTAACGAGTTAAATAGTTAACTCTCTTTATTAGCAACTAATACATACTTAAAAACTTTAAAGAGATTAAGTACTTAAGTATGGATTAGGTAGGAGAAAAATAAGCCTTGGAAGAAACCTAGTTTGATGTAAATTGTGTTTTTATAATTTTAGATAGAAGTATAAAAGTGGAATTCCTTCCAAGACCTAATGTTAATCTGTGGTTTAATTAATGTTTAGTTTAAGAATTTATACTAGGTATTTAATTTATTAGTTGACTTATTCATGAACCGCTACTAGATCACTCTACTAGCCTTATTCGTTGAATGAAAAAAGAAGCTATCTAATTTAATTGGAGTTAATTGGAGTTTAATAGGAGTATATGTCTATCAATCTACAGATAGAGATTTGGAACCTCAAGTCTCAACTTAATAAGCTTATTTATTAAATAAATAGCTTCGAAAGTTTTTAAGTTCCTTTCTTCTTTTTCTAATTCTAGTTTAGCACTGAATAAAAATAAAAAAAGTACCTACAAGCATTTTTTAATTACTTTTATGCAAAAGTGTGTCACAGATCACACTTTTTATACAAAAGTAGGCTTTTGAAAGCTAAAAACAGGGGTTAAAGTTGAGTAATTAGCTAAGAAATTATCTAGAAAAATGACAAAATTTCTATTATTTTGCTGCTTAATTGCAGAAAATTTTTGCAATTAATTTTTACCAGTTTTTTATTTTTATGAAGGTCTTCTTATAAATTTATTGGGCATATATTGAGAATATATTAAGGATTTATCGCGAACTAATGGAGAGAATTCAGAAGAATGGATTTTTATAAGGAAGGAAGAAGGAAATAATTATTTGCGCGTCTAATTATTTTGCTACTTTTAATTTAATAATTTAAGGTGCCAAAACCAAAATAAATAATTCAAAGTAGCAAAACCAAAATAAAAGAGTCATAGATTTGTCATAACAAGAGCAACATGTAAGCCGACAACACCTCGACTTACTCAAATGAGTTAAATTAAAAATGTGCAAGAGCATTTTTGATCCTCTTCTCTATTTAATCTCAAAGACTAATCTC